>CAMATW010000009.1 GCA_945861305.1 Bordetella parapertussis
AAAACGCCGTCAACTGGCTGGGTTTGAAAAACTTGGTGGGTACGTTTGCCCCTCCTTGGGCGGTCATCAACGACGGCGTGTTCATTGACTCACTCCCCGAGCGCGAAAAGCGTTGCGGCATGTCCGAGGCGGTCAAAGTCTCTTTGATTCGTGACGGCGCGTTCTTCACTTGGCTGGAAAAGAATGCCCAAGCCTTGGCGGGTTTCGATACGGTGGCTTTGTCTTACCTGATTAAGCGCTCAGCCCAAATTCACATGAACCAAATCGCCTTGGGTGGCGACCCCTTCGAATCTGGCTCGGCCCGTCCCTTGGACTATGGCCATTGGGTCGCCCACAAACTTGAGCGAATGACGGATCAACACGAACTTAGCCACGGCGAGGCGGTGGCGATTGGTGTTGCCATGGACGCCCATTACTCTGTGTTGGCAGGCCTGTTGCCAGCAGGCGAAGACTTGCGGGTGCATCGCTTGCTCAGCACACTCGGATTCAAACTTTGGAACGACCAGCTCGAAACCCGCAATGCCCAAGGCCGTTTGGCGGTGCTTCAAGGTTTGGCGGATTTCCGCGAGCATTTGGGAGGTGAACTCACCATCACCTTGCTTGCTGGCATCGGTAAAGGCATAGAGGTTCACGAAATCAATGACGATTGGGTCACCCAATCTATCGCTTGGCTGAAACAGCACATTTGATGTCATGCATCTGAAACGGCTTGCCGCCCAACCTCATCTCACCTACTGCACGAATATCCATGCAGGTGAGAGTTGGGATGAGGTAAGCCAAAGCTTGGACGCGTTTGTTCCGACGATTCGAGATGCCGTCGCTGACGGTACTCCCATGGGCATAGGTTTGCGTTTGTCGGGGCAGGCCGCTTTCAGCTTGCACGAACCCAGCGTTTTGCTAGCCTTTCAAGCGCAGCTGAAGTCGCTGAATGCCTACGTCTTCACGCTGAATGCCTTTCCCTACGGCACCTTCCATGGCGTGCCGGTCAAGCAAGATGTGTATGCCCCTGATTGGACAGATGCAGAGCGTATGCGCTACACCTTGGCTTGCATTGATGTTTTGAGCGCTTTGTTGCCCGAAGGGGTGGACGGCAGCATATCCACCGTCCCTGTGGGCTTCAGAGGCGCCTGTGATGACCCTAACGCCATGGCTAAGGTTGTCAGCCATATGTTGCAGTGCGTGGCGCACATGGTGGGTATCAAACGTCAAACGGGCAAGCACATTGCCTTGGCCTTAGAACCAGAACCAGCTTGCTACTTGGAAACCATCCAAGAGGCTTCCCACTTCATCCAAACCCATGTCCGCAGTGAAAAGGCCGTGGCCGAATTGGCACAGGCCTTGGCGTGTTCCACCGAACTTGCTCAGCAAGCCTTGGCCGAGCATCTGGGTGTGTGCTTCGACGTCTGCCACAGTGCCGTGGAGTTTGAAGACCCCGCGCAGGCCCTGCATGATTTGCGCCAAGCCGGCATTGCCATTCCCAAAATCCAACTCAGCAGTGCGGTTCGCATTCCCCAGATGACTGCGGCGCAACTGCCAACGGTGCAAGGTTTTGACGACGCTGTGTATTTACACCAAGTGGTGGTTCAGAATTCGGGACAACTCACGCGTTTCATCGATTTACCCGATGCCGTGGCGGCATTTCATGGCGGTCAAGCGCAGGGTGAGTGGCGTGTGCATTGCCATGTGCCGGTTTTTTTACAAGACGCGGGGGCCATCTCCACCACCCAAGCGCAGTTGCTGCAAACCTTGGAGGCTTGCAAGCGCGAGGGCTTTTCTTCGCACCTCGAGGTGGAAACCTACACTTGGGATGTTTTGCCCGCTGCGCTCAAGACCGATTCCAAGGCACAAGCCATCGCCCGTGAACTGCTGTTTGTTAAAAAGGTCTTGCTGGCATGAATACCCCACGTACTGGATTTGCCACTTATTTAAAGATTGGACGAGTGTCTAATTTACCCACCGTCTGGACCAATGTGCTGGCTGGCGCTTTTCTTTCGGGTCATGCGGCCGATGTACCCACCTTGTTGTGGGTGATGCTGGCCATCACCTTGTTCTACACCGGCGGCATGTACCTCAATGATGCGTTTGACGCGGATATTGATGCGCGTGAACGTCCCAATCGTCCCATTCCCTCGGGTCAAATTTCTGCCAAGGCGGTGTCTGCCATCGGCTGCGCCATGTTGATGGGCGGTATTTTCATCGTGGCTCCCTATGGTGTGCTGGCTGTTCAAGCTGGCGCAGCTTTGAGCTTGGCCATTCTTTTGTACAACGCGTGGCACAAAGGCAATGTGTTTTCGCCTGTCATCATGGGCAGCTGCCGTGCTTTGGTGTATGCCTTGGCGGCTTGGGTGTGTTTGCCGCAGTCACCCGACGTTTTGCTGTGGGGCATGTTGGCCGTTTTTGCGCACATTGCTGGTTTGACCTATGCCGCAAAACAAGAAAGTTTGGACCGCATCGACCGCCTTTGGCCTTTGTTTATTTTGGTCTTGCCCTTTGCCATTTTTGTGCTCAATTTCCCCGTGACTCCGTTGGCTTTGCTGACCTTGTTGCTGTTGGCTGTGGCGGATATTTTGGCGGTGCGTTTGTTGGCCTTGCGTCGTCAAGGCGGAGATGTGCCCAGGGCTGTTGCGCAGCTGATTGCGGCTTGTGCTCTGCTAGACGCAGCAGCTGTGGCTTTCTCTGGAGGCAGTTGGTCTTGGGTGCTTGCTTGCGTACTGGCTTATCTGGCTTGCCGTTTGTTTCAAAAATTCATTCCAGGCACTTGATCGCATATGTTCCTTCAGTATCACCATTTGTCACCCACAGCTATTCCTCAAGCCATCGACTTGCTGAGTGCTTGGTTGAAGACACGTATGCCCACAGAAGCGTTTGCATGGTTTGACACCGAGTTGCGTGGCTTGCAAACCCAAGCCGAACAAGCGCGCTGGTTCAAGGCCTTGGGGATGGCGCCGCGCAAGCTTGGCAAGGCCGATTTACAGCCGACTGCAGTGGAGTTGCAGGCCGCTCAAACACTGCGTCAGGGCTTGGACCCCACCGAGTGGAGCGTTGACCAAACAGCGCGTATTGCCTTCACCCTCGCGTTCTACCAAGGCGATGAGGCGGGTTTTGTGCAGCAGGTGGCGATGCTGGTCGACACCTCCGAGATCAACGAACTGCTGGCCATCTTCCGTGGCTTTGCGCTGTTTCCTCACCCCCAAGCTTTAGAGCCAAAGGCACGTGAGGCCATTCGCTCGACCATGCGACCGGTATACGAGGCTATGTCGCACCGTAACCCTTACCCGTTGGAGTTTTTTGATGAAGCGGCTTGGAACCAGATGATCGTCAAGGCGTTTTTCTTGGATTCTTCTATTTGGCAAATCCAAGGCGTCGACGATCGCTACAACGCTGATCTGTCGGTCATTCTCATTTCGCTGGTGCAAGAGCGCTGGGCGGCAGGGCGCTTCATTGCGCCCGAAATTTGGCGTTGTGCCGTGCCTCATGCCAATGCCGAGGGGGTAGCCGTCATATTGCAAGCCTTGGCTGGAAAAGCTTTGGAGCGTGAGCAGCAGGTGATTGCCAAAATTTGTTTGAGTCACCCCGCGCTATGCGCTCCTGAGGTGGTGCAAGCGGTCAAGGCCATGTCGTGGTCCGTCTACCCCAGCGGCTTGCCTTGGTCCAGCTTTGCATCTGTTTCTTATTAAACTTTTGGCGAACAGATCTTGAACGATTCTTTTAACAAATCAGCCTGCGCAGATCATGCAGGCAAAGTAGCTCCCGTTATCAACCGCAGCCGTTGCGAAGGCAAGGCCGACTGTGTCGCCGTCTGCCCCTATGGGGTGTTTGAGGTGCGCCAATTCACTTGGGAAGAGCTGGGAGATATTTCTTTGCGTGGCAAGCTTAAGGCTTGGGCGCATAAACGCATGCAAGCCGATGTGGTGGCACCAGAGGCTTGCCATGCCTGCGGTTTGTGCCTGAAGTCTTGCCCAGAAGATGCCATCACGCTAGAGGCACAAATACTCAGGGCATGAACTCTTCGCCCATGATGAAGGCCGTGACACCAATGCGTTGTTGCAGGCTAAACACAGCCTTCCAAGCGGGCATTTTGCGAAAACCATTGGTGATTCGGTCGTATACAAAGTCGGCTTGGTAATTGGATGGTTTGAGCTTGGGTGCTTTGCCTGGGTAGGCGCTGTTGCCGTGGCAATGGCGGCATTGGCCGTCCCACACCTGCTTGCCAGCTTCAACATTGGCAGGGTCTTTGATCATGGCCGCGGTGAATACAGGAACAGCTTCATCGTTGGCGGCAGGGGCCGCAGCTTCTTCAGACCAAACGGAGGTGCTTGCTAAGCCAAAAGCCAGCAGTGTTGAAACACACAGCATCAGCGGTGCGCGGCACAGGAATTTGAATGGAGGATGTGAAGTTTTCATGACATAAGTATATGCAAAAAAAAACTGCCACCCATGTCGCACAGGTGGCAGTTTTCAGCCTTAGATTACAAAATTATTTGGTAACAACTTTGTAGATGGTATCTTGCGAACCATTGGGGCCAGTGGTAACGGAAGTCAAGGCATAGACGTCACCTTTGTTATCTTGGGCGAAAGCCAGGATGTAAGGGATCTTGCCGTTGGGGGTTCCACCTTGGACTTCAACAGAAGCAACTTCCATGGACCATTTGCCATCAGAACCTTTGGTGCCGATGAAAATTTGGCCGTCGTTTTCAGCAAAGCCTTTGCTCCAGTCGCCGAAGATGTACTTGCCTTTAGAGCCAGTGCCATCACCGCGTGAAACATAACCACCAGTGACGGAAATGCCTTTGCAACCGTTAGGAACGGCTGTGCAATTGGCGTATTCCATGATGGAAGCAGTGATACCAGACTTGTCGCAGCTAGCAGGATGGTTGTCAGGCTCTGCCCAGTTGAAGCAGCGCATCACACCTTCCACACGACGCCAGCCGGCGTTTTGGCCTTTTTCGGTGGCTTTGATGGCTTCCCAGCTGTTTTGCTGCACATCGCCGCAATACAGGGTAGATCCACCGGCCATGTCGAATGAACATCTCCATGGGTTACGGAAGCCATAAGCCCAGATTTCTGGCAAAACGTCTTTCTTGCCGACAAATGGATTGTCAGAAGGAATACCGTAAGGCTTGTCGCCTGTACGGGCATCAACGTCGAGGCGCAGGATTTTGCCCATGGCGGTGGTCAAATCTTGACCGTTACCGATCAAAGGATTGTGGCCAATGCCCCAGTCGTTGGCATAACCGCCGTCACCGGAGGCGATGTACAACTTCTTGTCAGGACCAAAACCAATCCAGTGACCATTGTGGTTGAACTGGGGCCAGCTGATGGAATGGATACGACGAGCAGAAGCCATGTCGGCAATGTTTTTGTCGGATTTGGAGACGGTGTACTCTTCAACCACGTTGCTGTGGTTGTACCAAAGCATTTGACCCAAATCTGATTGGTAGTCCAAGTGAGCTGAGTAAGCCACATAGAACTTGCCGTTCGATTTGAAATCGGGGTGGAAAGCCAAACCTAACAAACCGCGCTCGTCGAAGTCAGCCATCAGCGGAACGATTTTGCTGCGGATGTCGAGGAAAGTGCCAGAGATTTTGCCGTTTTCAAGGATCTTGATACGACCATTTTGCTCAGTGATGAACATGCGGCTATCACCGGCAGGTTGCACCATCGACAGCGGCGTGTTGATACCGCTGACTACTTTTTCCAGCTTGACGCTAGGGCCGGCGTGTGCTGCCGAGCCAAAGGCCATCAATGTAGTCGCAGCGATAGCCGCAACCAGTTTAAGTGCACGCATTAGAGAACTCCTCATCTTTGTGAATTGAACATACAACCCCGACATACTGCTACCAAGTAAACTTGTCAGCCCTGTTCGTGGGATTACACCCTTTAATCAGGCAAATGAATGATAGAACTCTTGCAATCCCCTTTGCATAGGTGTTAACTCTATGCTTGGTATTTGCAGGGAAATTTCTTTTGGTGTAAGGTTTTGTGTGTAGGTATCAGGGGTGTTTCTTGCATTTTTTTGGCGCGCGGTTGTGTTAGCCCTATTTCGCCCTTTCAAAATGCTGCCCCAATGCGCCAAGTTAGTGGTTAGATATCGATTTATTAGCTCTAAAGAATTCATAACAAGCTGATGCATCCCCAAATATGAGCTTTTAAAAATATTTTGGTTGATTTGTCATCCGTCTTGCATGGTGGGGCGTTGAGGTTAGCAAGATCATTAACCCTTGACTCCCATGAACAAATCACCCCCCGACCAGCCCGCAAAGCCTACCGAGGCTATAGGCAACGGCACTTACGTTCCTTCAGAAAACACCCCCATCCGCAATACCTTCGAGCGCATCCGTAGCCAATTGGCGCAAGAGGCAGAGCAAAAAAGCCGCCCTGTCTCTCGTTTGTACCCTGGCCTACGTGCCCTTCGCGCTTAATTTAATTTAATTTTTAACCCTGTCAAAGGAAGGTCATAGCGGCTTTCCCACTGCTGGCCAGCCTTCAAAGGCCACGCGTCTGTCCAAGTCCCTGTCGTAATCACATCACCCGCCTGCACATCAGTCGCCCCAGGGCATTGCCGCAGGGCTTTCAAAAAATACAGTAAGGCCATCAAGGGGCTGTCAAGCACATTGCTGGCGTGTCCCGTCTCCAACGTTTTCCCCTCGTGCATCAGTCGCAGCGACAAACCCGATAGCAGCATATGCAAAGCCTCGCCGTCAGGGGCCACATCGCGCACCGCCAAGGGCTTGCCCACCAACAAATGTGCATGTAGTGCGCTGTCGGTCACGGTGTCGGCCACTTTGAAGCGCCAATCGGCAGCGTGCGATTGAACGATTTCAAAGCCGCAGGCCATCCACTCGATGGACTCAAACAGGTTGTGCGCCGTCAGATCTGCGGGTGGTGTGCTGCGCATGCCAAACACCAATTCGGGTTCCAAGCGCGGCTGACTCATGTGGCTGATGTCGACCAAGCCCTCGCCTTGCGCGTCGGCAAAGCTTAAGGTGGTATTCCACACCGTGCCCCAGACGGGCTCGAACACTTGGTAGCGTTCCCAAATGCTGCGGTTGGTGAAGCCAATTTTGAAGCCGCGCGGTTGTTCACCGCGCTGCACACGCAACTGGCGCACTTGCAAAGCGGTTTGGTAGGCCAGCGAGATATCGCTGGGGATGGACGCTGCGCTATCGGCGGTCCATAGGCTGCCTTGATCGATATGCTGCAAAAGTGTTTCGGGTGTCATGGTGGGTGCTTGTGAGGGATAGGGCGCAGACTATCATCGCCCATGGCCATCAAATCTACCATCTACAAGGCGCAGCTGCAGATCGCCGACATCGACCATGGCTATTACGCCGACCATGCGCTGACCTTGGCACGTCACCCCAGCGAGACCGACGAGCGCATGATGGTGCGGCTTGTCGCCCTCGCCATGAACGCCCATGAGGTGCAAGACCTGTGTCAAGGCGATGCGGTGCTGGCGTTTGGGGCTGGCTTGTCCGACCCCGATGACCCCGATGTATCGATCACCGATTACACAGGACGCAAACGGGTATGGATAGAGGTGGGGCAGCCCGAAGAAAAGCCCATGCTGCGTGCTTGCAGTAAATCTGACCGTGTCTTGGTGTATGCCTTTGCCCATTCGGCGGATATTTGGTGGCGTGGCATCGAGAACAAATTGCATCGCCAAGACAAACTGAAAGTGATGCGAATTCCTTCTGAGGCCTCGCAAGCCATGGCTGCGATGGCCGAGCGCAGCATGCAATTGCAAGCCACCATCCAAGAGGGGGGTATGACGCTGAGCAGTCATTTGGGCAGCGTGCATTTCGAGACGGTGGTGTGGCGCTGAACACGCCTACTGTGCGCTGGGTAACTCGTCCCAGCGGGTGGTAAAGCGCGGCGAGCGGTTGGCGCTGCGCATGCGCCAGTCGCGGCTGGTGCCGGTGGCGGCCAGATGGATGGTGTCGCGCCCAAAATGCAGATTCAGGTGATCGAGTGTTTTCATCAAGGCGGCATCCCGTGTGCGTGTCACGGTGTCCTCGAACAAGCCGTGTTGCTGACGCCGTGCTTCGCTTAAAGCGGTGAGCATCACCCCCGCTTTTTTGTAGGCAAAACCGGCGCGAAATATTTTGCGCAAAGCCACCCATACCGCGTCACTCAGTAAACGAGAGTCGTCGCTGGGCTCGGGCAAAGGCACCAAGAGACTGGCGTTGTACTGGGGTTCATCGGGCTTGAAGGGGTTGGTGCGGATGAAGACGTGAACAGCGCCTGCCAGCGACTGCTGGGCACGCAGTTTTTCCCCTGCCCGTGCCACATGCGCGCTGAGGGCTTCGCGCAACTCGACCACACTGTGTACCGGTCTGCCAAAGCTACGCGAAGCCATGATTTGTTGCTTCGGTGGGGTGATGTCTTCCAGCCCCAAGCAGCTGACGCCACGCAACTCGCACACGATGCGCTCCATCACCACGCCAAAGCGCTCACGCAAGCGGGCAGGCGGCGTGTTGCGCAGTTCTAGCACGGTGTGAATCTCCATCTCAGCCAAACGCCGCGCTGTGCGGCTGCCCACGCCCCAGACCTCGCGTACCTCGGTTTGCGCCATCCAGTCTTGGCGTTCGGGGCGCGAGAGGGCGTTCAAATCGCACACACCTTCAAACACCGCTTGCTTTTTGGCCAAGTGGTTAGCCAGTTTGGCCAAGGTTTTGGTCGGCCCTATGCCCACGCACACGGGCAGGCCGGTCCACTGGCGAATGCGTTGGCGCATATGCCGCCCCAAGGCCACGCCGCCGCCGTGCAGCGGCAGGACTTGCTCGACCCGCAAAAAACTTTCGTCGATGCTGTAGACCTCGAGGTCTGGCGCGTAGTCACGCAAGATGTCCACCACACGTTGGCTCATGTCGGCATACAGCGTGTAGTTGGAGGACAAGGCTTGTATGCCGTGTTGCAGCGCCAAGTCTTTGAGCGAGAACCATGGCGTACCCATCTTCACGCCCAGCGCTTTGACTTCGTTGGAGCGAGCCACGGCGCAGCCATCGTTATTGGACAGCACCACCATGGGCACGTCTTGCAACCGCGGCTGAAACACACGTTCGCAACTGACATAAAAATTGTTGACGTCCACCAAGGCAAACTGCGCCACCGCACCCATGTTTAGCCTCCGCGCTTCAAGCGCCGCACCACGCCGACCACCACACCCCACACTTCAAGTGGGCGTTCGGTGTTGAGCACGATGGCTTGGTAAGCGGGGTTTTCGGGGCGCAGTTCGATGCGTCCATGCTGTTGGTGCAAACGTTTGATGGTGTAGTCGCCTTCAACCACGGCGATGACGATGTCGTTGTGCCGTGCTTGCAGCGAGCGGTCCACCACCACTTTGTCGCCGTCTTCGATGCTTGCGCCGCGCATGGAGTCGCCGCGCACATTGAACATGAAGGTGGCGGGTTTGTGGCGCACCAAGTAGTCGTTGAGGTCGAGGCTGTCTTCGGTGTCGTCAGCGGCGGGTGAGGGAAAGCCTGCCGACATGCGGTGCAGCAGCAGGCGCAGCGGCGTGCCGCTAGGGTGGTTTTGCAGGGTTTGGGGTTGCTGGTGCAGGGTATGCATGTCAAGTGAGAATAAATACTGTATAAAAACACAGTTTAACGGAGTTTAATCAGGAACACAGGGAAGGGTGTGCTGGGTGCGGGGTGCTATCCTGCACGCCCAGCCATAGCTGCCCCAACGCTTTGTAGACAAGGTTTTCACCATGACGATTCCCTCCCTGATGCGCTTCATCGACCACGGCAGTGGCGGCGCCCCCGATATATTGAAGCCCGCCCAGACCGGTGTGCCCGCGCCTGCCGCTGGCGAGGTCTTGGTCAAGGTGGCTTATGCGGGTGTCAATCGCCCCGATTGCTTGCAGCGCAGTGGCCGCTATCCGCCCCCGCTCGGCGCTTCGCCCATTTTGGGTCTGGAAGCCTCGGGCCATGTGGTGGCATTGGGCGAGGGCGTGACGCAGTGGAAGGTGGGCGACGCGGTGTGTGGCTTAGCCAATGGCGGTGCCTACGCCGAGTACGTCAGCATCCCCGAGGGACAAGCTTTGCCTGTTCCCAAGGGTTTAAGCCTGTTGCAAGCAGCGGCTTTGCCCGAAAACTATTTCACTGTGTGGACCAATGTGTTTCAGCGTGGCCATCTGCAGGCAGGTGAAACTTTCTTGGTGCACGGCGGCTCTTCGGGCATTGGCTTGACAGCCATCCAATTGGCCAAAGCGTTTGGCGCCAAAGTGTTGTGTACCGTGGGCAATGCTGACAAGGTGGCGGCTTGTCTCAAGGCCGGTGCTGATGTGGCCATCGATTACCGTCAGCAAGACTTTGTGGCTCAAGCGCTTGCCGCCACCGAGCAAAAAGGCGTGAACATCATTTTGGACATGGTGGGCGGCGACTATATGCAGCGCAATTTACAGACCTTGGCCATCGACGGCCGCTTGGTGCAAATCGCGTTTTTACAGCACTCGAAAACCGAGGTGGACTGGATTGCGCTGATGGTCAAGCGCCTGACCTTCACCGGCTCCACCTTGCGCCCCCGCAGCGCGGCGGACAAAGCACAGATGGCGCATGAATTGCAAATGCAGGTGTGGCCTTTGCTGGAAAAGGGCCAAGCTTTGCCTGTCATTCACCAAGTGTTCGAACTGGACCAAGCCGCGCAAGCCCATGCGCTGATGGAGTCGTCTACCCACATCGGCAAAATCATGTTCAAGGTGGCGGGGGGGTGAGGCGGCATGTGCCACATGTGCCATAAAGCGTAAGTTCGTGCCTGTTTACCTGAAAGCCATCAGGGGCCAGTTCTTGCAAGTTACCAGGGCAATCGTGTATGTCGTACACCTTGTCGCAGCTTGTGCAATGGAAATGGTGGTGGTGGTGGTGGTGCGAGGACTCGTAGCGGGGGTTCTCGCCAGGCAGGTTCACCGTGCCAATCAGGCCGTTTTCTACCAACGATTTGATATTGCGGTACACCGTGGCGATACCCATGCCCGGCGCCTCGGCCGCTGCGGCATCCAAAATTTCTTGTGCTAGCAAGGGGCGGCCAGCCGTTTTGATGGCGTTGAGGATGGCCGTGCCTTGTTTGGTGATGCGTTCCATAGGATGAGCTGTTTATGTGATAATGAATTATCATTATCGTGTAACGGAGGATTCCATGGACCGATTTTCACCCCAAAACCAAGTTCTCGACGCCAAGCGCTGGGGCGTGGCCATCTTGCTCTTTCAGGTGCTTCATTCACAAGCCCAAAACATGCCTGTCGCAAATCCTGAGCGATTGCAAGAAGTGACGGTGACGGGCAATGCCTTGGGTAACGCCGAGGGCATACAAGCTGTGCAAATCTTGCAAGGCGAAGGGTTGATGATCAACGGGCAAAGCACGCTGGGTGAGACCTTGGCGCTCACGCCTGGTGTCAGCAGCAGCTATTTCGGCCCTAACGCCAGCCGTCCCATCATTCGCGGCATGGATGGCGACCGGATCAAAATCTTAAATAACAGCGCAAGCTCGCACGATGTGTCTGCCCTGAGCAATGACCATGCAGTGCCGTCAGATCCCTTGACGGTCGAGCGCATAGAGGTGCTGCGTGGCCCCTCGGCCATCATGTACGGCGGCAGCGCTGTGGGGGGCGTGGTGAATTTGATCGACAACCGCATTCCTACGCAGCCCATGGAGGGCTTGAGCGGCAAGGCCGATGTGGGTTGGTCCACGGTCAACAAAGAGTCCCGCGCCGCGGTCATGTTCGAATCTGGCAACGAACGTTATGGACTGCATATGGATGCCTTTGGCAGGCACAGCGGCGACATGGGCGTGCCCGATACCTTGGCCTGTACGAAGTCGGGTTCTAGCGCCTCAGCCAAGGCCATTTGTAATTCAGCCAACATCAGCCGTGGCTATGCCTTGGGCGGCTCGGTCTTTTGGGACAAAGGTTATCTGGGCTTGTCAGGCACGCACTACAACAGCACTTACGGCACGGTGGCCGAGGATACGGTGACCATAGGCATGCAAAGCGATCGCTATGCCTTGGAAACTGAAATCCGCTATCCAGTAACCGGCTGGGACAATATGCGGGTGCAGTTCACCCACACCGATTACCAACACACGGAATACGAATCGGGAGCGGTTGGGACGGTGTTTAGCCAAGAGGGGCAAGAGCTGCGCTGGAGCGCCAAGCACCAAGCCGTGGCCAGCGCTTGGGGGCAGTGGCAAGGCGTTGTAGGCTGGCAGGGTGAAGACAGCCGCTTTGCGGCCAATGGCGCTGAGGCCTTCATGCCGTCTACCCAAACCCGCCAATCAGCGATTTACTTGGTTGAAGAGCTGAAAAAACCATGGGGAGGTTTCAGTTTTGGGCTGCGTTCCGAAGCTGTCAAAGTCAATGGCGATGCCTTCGACCCAGAAGGGTCGACCCATTACACCGCCGCGACCACCAACACGTTTTCGCCTATCAGCAGTTCTTTGGGGGTGTTGTACAAACTCAGTTCCGATGTGTTGATCAAAGCCCATTGGGCGCGTACCGCTCGGGCGCCCAAAGACTATGAGTTGCGTGCCGACGGTGTGCATGTGGCCACCTCCGCTTATGAGCAAGGCTCGGTTGCTTTGCAAACCGAAAAAGCCCGTCAAATGGACATCGGTCTGGCGTGGGGGCAGGGGCCGCACACCGTCAGCCTGAATTACTTTGACAACCGCTTTAGCAATTACATAGGTTTGAATGCCACAGGCGATGTGGTCAATGGCTCAGGCGTTGTCGGTGGCGCAGGTACAGACAGCGTTGCTTGTACCAGTGCAGACGCCGACAACGATTGCTGGGATAAATACGAGTTTGAAGCGGTGCGAGCTCAGTTCAAAGGCTGGGAAGCCATGGCGCAGCTGCGTTTGAGTGGCAGCAGCGGCTTGTTCCCAGCCATCGATGGGCTTGCCTTGTGGGATCTCAAATTGCGGGCGGATTCCGTTCGTGCCAGCAACCTTGACACGGGAGACGCCTTGCCGCGTATCGCACCCTTTCGTTGGGGGGCAAGCTTGTCAAGGCAGTCTGGGCCTTGGCGTTGGTCGCTGGGGATGGACAAGGCACAAGCCCCACGCTTGGCGTCGACACAGGTCGCTACCGCCGGTTACACCTTGTGGAACACCCAACTCAGTTACCGACAAACCATCCAAGCCAACCAAGCTGTGTGGTATCTCAAGGTTGACAACCTGACCGACCAATTGGCTTATCCCGCCACCTCTGTGTTGACCACCACCGCTGCAGACACGGTGACGGGCCGCCCCAAGGCGCCGTTGCCTGGCAGAAACATCAAATTGGGTTTGCAACTTTATTTCTAAAAGACTCTTCTGAGACCCTTGGACATGACACTGGTTTGGATTTTGTTGGCGTGTGTGCTTTCGACCGTAGGGAGCATGCTCGTCGCTTTTTGGGCGGCCCATAAAGTGCCCAAAAAAGTGCTGTCCTTGATGGTGGCTTTTTCAGCTGGAACCATGCTGTCTGCTGCTTTGCTCAATGTGCTACCCGAGGCCTTAGAAAACGAGGGTGAAGACCCCCATCGCTTGTTTGGGGTTTTACTCATTTCCTTGCTAGGGTTTTATTTTTTGGAACGAAGCGCTTTATGGCGACACCAGCATGCTGGTGTATTGCCTACAGATAACGCCGCAGAGCGGGGCTTGCTGCCTGCAAGCTACGCCTTGATGGTAGGGGACGGTGTGCATAATTTTGTCGATGGATTGTTGATTGCAGGCGCCTTCATGGCTGACCCTTGGTTGGGCGTGACCACCACAGCAGCCATCTTTGCCCATGAGCTGCCGCAAGAAATAGCAGAATTTGCCATTTACTTTTCTTCGGGCTGGTCCAAAGGCAAAGCTTTGCGCCTCAACCTGATGGGAGGCTTGAGCAGCTTGCTGGGCGCTGGTGTGGGTTGGATGTTGTTAGAGCCAGGCCCTAGCATTCCTTACGTTTTAATGATCACTGTGGCCAGTTTTACCTATATATCTTTGACCGATTTGGTCCCCTATTTACACAAAAAACATGCGCAAGATGGTTTTTTTCGTCAAACTGCGCTACTGTTGCTGGGCGTTGCTTGGCTGCCCGCCTTGGCCATGTGGATGCCCCATTGATTTCCCCCGCCAAGCTGTGTATCTTCTAGAATGGAAAACATATGAAACACTCACTTTGTAGCGCTTTCACGGTGACAGTCTTACTCCACGGCACTTATGCGCTGGCCGGTGACAAGCACGCCGCCCACTCGCATGGGGCGGGTAATTTGGAGCTGGTGGTGCAGGGCTCCAGTGTGAAAGCCAGTTTTGAAATACCGATGGAAAGCCTGCTGGGCTTTGAGCACTTGCCGCGAACCCCTGCACAAAAAAAGGCCATGGCGGATTTACAAACTGCGACTGCTCAAGCCAGTTACTTCATCACCCTGCCTGCGGCGGCGGACTGTCAGCCCAAGTCTTTGCAAGTCAACGCAGATATGTTTAACGGTAAAAAGTCCGAGCACAGCGACTTGGATGCCGAGCTCGAATTCAGCTGCAGCCAGCCCAGCGCCTTAAAGCAAATGGAAATCCCCTTGTTTAAAAAGCACCCGCGTTTAAGTAGCCTGAAGGTTGATATGGTCAGCCCCAGAGGGCAGGCCAGCGTCACCCTCAAAGCCAAAGACCCTGTGCTTCGCTGGTAAACCGTGACCCACGCCCTACAGCTTTCGCAACTCTCCCACGCTTGGAGCAATTCCCCGCCTTTGTTTGACATTGCACAACTGTCGCTGTTGCAGGGTGAAAACTTGTTTATTCAAGGCCCGAGCGGCTGCGGCAAAAGCACTCTGCTGGGCATGCTGGCAGGCGTGATTGCGGTCAGCCACGGCCAGCTCGAGGTGCTGGGGCAAGACATGGTGAAGCTGAGCAGCGTTGGGCGAGACCGCTTGCGTGGCGAACACATGGGCGTGATTTTTCAGCAGTTCAATTTGCTGCCCTACCTTGATGTTCAGGCCAATGTGCTGTTGCCCACCCGCTTGTTTCCCAGCCGTGCAAAGGCTGCCGCCCAAGAATGGGGCGACGCCCAAAGCCAAGCGCTGCATTTGATCCAGACCTTGGGCTTATCCCAAAGTGTGTGGCAGCAACCGGTCCATCAGTTGTCTGTCGGCCAGCAGCAGCGTGTGGCCGCGGTGCGTGCCCTGATGGGCAGCCCGCGTTTGGTGATTGCCGATGAGCCCACTTCCGCCTTGGATGACGCCAATCAGCTTGAGTTCCTCGACCTGCTGTTGGGCACCGCCCGCAGGCAAGCTGCCAGCGTGGTCATGGTCAGCCACAACCCCCATTTGGCCCAGCGCTTCGACCACATGTATGCCATGCCTTTAAGGGACCGAGCATGATGTGGCTGAATCTGGCTTGGCGCAGTGCATGGTCGCGCAGGCAGGCGCTGGCCATGGTGATTGTTTCAGTGAGCGTGTCGGTGCTGATCTTGCTGGGTGTGCAGCAACTGCGTGAGGACGCCAAGCGCAGTTTCTCCAATGCCTTGAGCGGCGTGGACCTGATCGTGGGGCCGCGTGGCAGCGCGACCGAACTCATGCTCTACAGCGTTTTCCAAATTGGACGCCCGTCGCGCAACATGGGCTACGAGGGCTACACCGCCTTGGCGCAATTGCCCCAAGTGCAGTGGGCGGTGCCCATTCAACTGGGCGACAGCTATATGGGGCACCCTGTGCTGGGCAGTACGCCGGAAATTTTCACCCGTTTCAAAAGCCAAGGTCAAGGTTTGCAATGGGCGCAAGGGCGGGCTTTTGCAGACCCTCTCGTCCAGCCTGAAGCCTTGAGCGAAGTGGTGTTGGGTGCCGAGGTGGCCAAACGCTTTGGCCACAAGCTCAATGACAAACTGGTACTCACCCATGGGCAGTCCAGCGGTCTTGGCACCGAGCACGAAGACCACCCCATGACCGTGGTGGGCATCTTGGCGCCCACCGGTGCACCCATAGACCGCAGCGTCATTGTCAGCTTGCAGGCTTTCGAGGCCATTCATGTCGGTTGGGGCATGGGCATTTCCCCCAGTGCGTTCAAGGCGGCAGGCGGCGCACAGCAGGCCTTGGACATCAAAGACTTGCAACCTTCCAGTCTGTCGGCTGTGTGGGTGGGTTTGCATAACCGTGCCGAGGTGTTCTCGGTGCGGCGCAAGATCGAAGGCTTGGAGCTCGGGCAGTTGATGGCCGTCATGCCCGGGGTGGCGCTAGACGAGCTATGGCAAATCGTGAAAGTGGTGGAAAACACCTTGCTGCTGGTGGGCATGCTGGTGGCGGTGAGCGCCATGTTCAGCGTGGCGGCGGTGCTGCTGGTAGCCATGGCCGGTCGGCGCAAAGAATTGGCCATTTTGCGGGCCATGGGTGCGGCGCCTTTGGCTTTGATGGGCTTTGTTTTGTTGGAGTCTTTGTTGGTCTGCGTGGTGGGTATAGTCACTGGTTATGCACTGTGCCAAGCCATGTTGATGGCGGGTCAAGGGATATTGCGCACCGAGTTTGGTGTTTTGGTGCAAGCAGGCTGGCCTGCAGCACAGGCTTGGTGGGCGTTGGCGGGTTTGTGTGGCGTGGCTTTGGTGGCCAGTCTGGTGCCGGCTTGGCGTGCCTATCGTTTGTCTTTGTCGGATGGCTTGCATCCCCCTTCGGTTTAAATTGAGGAATACGAAATGCATCGTCGATTTTGGTTCTATGTAATGTCTTGCCTCCTCAGTGTTGCCGTTCTCATCTCACCCGTGAGTCTGGGCGCTGAAACCCCAGGATACAACCTCATCGATTGGAACGACCTTATGCCCGAGCCGTGGGTCAAAGAAATGACCAAGGAAATGGCAGCGGTGGGCAAGTTGTCCAGTTTGCAAGACAACAGCGAAGAAGCCAATAAAGCGATGTCTGTCATGCGCAAAAAATTTGACGAAGCCCCGATTGTCAAATCGCAACTCAATAAAAAAGTCCGTTTGCCTGGCTATGTCGTGCCCTTGGACGCCGAACGCAGCGAAAAGCGTGAGTTTTTGTTGGTTCCTTATTTTGGTGCATGTATTCACACGCCCCCCCCGCCGGCCAACCAAATTGTGCTGATTCGCCCCACGGCACAAAGCAAAATCAAGAAGTTACCGGAGTCTATGGACATCGTTTGGGTCGAGGGGGAGATCAAGGAAGGGCGTGTCTCGACGTCGCAAGGCGTCAGCGGTTATTTGCTAGAGGCTGTTTCTGTGGCCCCTTACGAGGTTAAACCGGTCAAACGCTGACTACAATGGGTCCTGTTACCCCCAAAGCAAAAACATGGAATCCCCAGACCCCACCGAATTGGCTGAAGCTGACAGCGATCCTTTCAAGACCCATTGCGCCTTGTTTATTTCTGCCTTGGCCTTGATATTGACGGTCAACAACCTAGGCGGCTCCAACACCGGTAAAGAGGCCACGATGTCAAATATCTTGGCCTCCAATATGTATTCCTTTTACCAAGCCAAGAATATTCGCCAGACCGAGTACAAGCTGGCTGCTGACCAGATTGAAATGCAGCTGTCTTCTGAAAAACTCAGCCCACAGGCTATTGAGTTGTTGCGGGGCAAACTGGCTGGCTATAAAAAGAACATTGATCGATACGAATCTGACCCCGAAACGGGTGAAGGCAAAAAAGAGCTCATGGTCAAGGCCCAAAGCCTTGAACAAGAGCGCGACCTTGCCTTGCGCAAAGACCCTTGGTTTGATTATGCTGAGGGCTTACTTCAGTTGGCCATTGTTCTGACCTCTGTGGCTATCATCTCCAATCGGCGCCCCATGTTTTACGCTTCTGCTGTCTTGGGCGTATTGGGTTCTGTGTGCACCCTCAACGGCTATTTCCTTTTTTATTAAACTACCCACTTCACTTCAAAGCGAGACTGACTTATGGCAACCAATATTGATCAATCCAACAATCTGGTGATTGGCAACGGCGTTACTTTCAAGGGCACGCTCAACGTACCCAAAAAAGCTACTATTTACGGCACCGTAGATGGTGAGTTGACCGCGGAAGAAATCTTTATTGGACAGTCTGGAAAAATCACTGGCAAAGTCACTGCTCGCGCCATTGAGGTCGAAGGTGAAATGCACCAAATCATTCACTGCCGTGACCATTTGCATATTCGTGCCACCGGTAAAGTGTCGGGCAAGCTTGAATACTCGCAAATCCAAATTGAACGCGGCGGCGAATTCCGTGGCGAAATGCAGCAAGTCGGCGCACCCCCTGTGTACCCCTCTGGCACTCCATCCCCCGCTGCCAAGCCCAATGTGTTTGCACCCATTGTGACCTTTACCCCTCCCGCAGCACCTGCAGGCGGCAATACGCCCAACAACTAGGTCTTTGGTGCTGGCCTTTTATTTATAGGGGTTTTCGCAAACTTCCTGCGATGCTTTCTTCATGCACCGGCAGCTAAAACCATAGGTTTTCAGGTTCCTTTTTTCAATGCCTCTCACAGAGGCATTTCTTTTTTGCCCTGCAGGCACATAGATCTTGGGCTCGAAAGCGTGTTGGCGCTGTTTGCCATCTTTCATCTCGAAGCTGGCTCCCACACAGTAGATGGGGCCACTCAGGCGGTTGCTTACCTCAAACATCATCAACTGGGGGTCATCGCTGGACCAACCCGATTGAATACTGACCTGTCTCAGCTCTGTAGGCGACAAGTCAAAACCTTTGAGGGGCTCTTTAGCGTCCCACCAACCCATGGCAGATACAGATCCTGCGCCCATCATGAACAGGCAAATCACTACCCACCTCTTCATAGCAAGGGCAATATATCTTTCAAGGTAGGACCGCTGTGGGTAGGGCGGGGTCCTAGGGTTTCAAAGGGCAAGCCTTGGCGGTTGACCCAAAAGCTTTTGAAGCCGTACCAAGTTGCGCCCAGCGCGTCCCAGCTGTTGCTGGATACAAAGAGCACTTCGCGCACATCCATGGGGTAGTGGTGGGTAACCAAGCCATAGCTTTGCGGGGAAGTTTTGAACTGCCGCACCTCATCGACCGACAACACTTTGTCAATCAAGCTCGTCATCCCTGCGCTGCTGACGGCTTTGGCCAGCATATCGGGGCTGCCATTGGACAAAATCGCGCAACGCATACCTATGGCTTGGAGGTGTTGCAAGACATCTTTGTTTTCTTCAAAGGGTGTGAGTTGGGCATACTGGTCCATCAATTGTTTTTGTTTGGGTGGTGTGAGTTCTAGCCCCAGCTTTTGGCAGGCGTATTGCAAGCCAAGACGCGTCAAATCCCAAAATGACTGGTAGTGACGACTGCCCAAGGGGTTGAGTGGATCACTCATGGTCACCAAGCGGCTGTACTCGATTTGTTTATCGCGCCACAGCACAGACAAGGCGCTGCCATGCCCGGGAAACAACGTCTCGGCCATGGCACTTACTGAGTACACATCGAACAAGGTACCGTAAGCATCAAAAACCACCAAACGAATCATGGCGCCCTCCTCAGGTCGTCATCGTATACTTAATTTATGAAGATTCTCATTCTCAACGGTCCCAATCTCAATCTCTTGGGCACCCGTGAACCCGAACAATATGGCCACGCAAGTTTGGCCGATGTCGAGGCTTTGTGCAGAGCCACCGCGAAGCCCTTGGGCTTGGAGGTGCATTTTGTGCAAAGCAACCACGAGGGTGAGTTGATCGACCAAATTCACGCTTATGGACAACTTTGCCAGCAAGGCAAAGCCATTGGCGCTGTGTTTAACCCGGGGGCCTTCACCCATACCTCGGTCGCACTGCACGACGCCATCAAGGGAACCGGTTTGCCCGTCATTGAAACCCACATCAGCAATGTGTTTGCGCGTGAAGCATTTCGCCACCACTCCTTTGTTTCCCCCGTGGCAGTTGGCGTGATAGCCGGCCTTGGTGTGCAAGGCTATGCCTTGGCGATTCAGGCGTTGGCGCACCGCGCTTCCAAATAGGAAAAAAGATGAATATTCCAGTGGCTTGTGTGGTGGCGGCAGGCGTCCTGCCCCTGTTGGGAGCAGCCAGCGCCAAATGGGGTTTCAAGGGCTTTGATAACCACAATCCCCGCGCATGGTTGGCCGAGCAAACGGGTGCGCGAGCCAGGGCTAATGCTGCGCAGCACAACAGCTTTGAGGCTTTTCCGTTTTTTGCAGTGGCTGTTTTATTGGCCTTACATTTCCAAGCCGATGCGGCGCTGCTTGAAACCCTGTGCTTGGTGTTTGTCGCTGCAAGAGCCTTGTATTTCCTAGCCTATGTGATGGACTGGGCCATTTTTCGCACCCTGTGCTGGGCCATTGGCTACGGCACTTGTTTGGCTATTTACCTGCAAGTTCTGTAAAGCCTTTTACGCAAGGCTTTAGTCTGAAATCACCTTGCAAGGTGATTTGATGCTTCGAGCTGTTTTCATTTGGTCGCACCGCTCCATGGCTTTGCGCTCAGCAACGGCAGACATCTTCACGTAAATAGAGCAGGTGAAGACCATTTTTTCTTGGTCCATATTGTTGTCGAAGCTTACGGCACAGCGCCCAATGTCGCCCAAATTGGGCTTCTCATTTCGATAGGCTTCTTGCAATGCGCTGGGCAGATCGTGCAAGGAGACGTAGGGAAATTTGTAGGGGTCAGCCATTGCAGGCGCTGAAACGACTAAAAACGCTGCAACAAGGCTGGCCAGATAAAAGGGGTAAAAACTTTTCTTCATTGAGAACCATCATAAATCAGTTGCTTGTCATCCTCGAAGGCGCGGGTGACGTTAAAAGCATGTCATTTGCTCTTCATCAAGGATTCCCATGAAAAAGCCATTGTTTTGCGCTGCTTTGAGTCTGATATTGATCGCGCCTAGCTTGTCGTTTGCGGGTGGTGACGGTTGGCGAGGGCATTCTTCACATGGCTACTCTGGCCACGAACGGGGTTATGACCGCGGACATGGTGGGCATGGCGGTCATGGCCGCGGCGATCAGGACTTGCGCTGGGTGCCGTGGGCGTCTGCTGTCGTCATCGGCTCTGGCCTTTACTGGGCTAATCAAGCTTACAGCCAGCCGTCCACCACCATCATCGTGACGCCTGCACCGCCTGTGGCCTTAGAGGCGCCCCGCGTGGCCTATTTTTGCCAATCCTCTAGGCAGTATTACCCCAACGTACCTATTTGCAATATGCCTTGGCAGTTGGTGCCTTATTAACTCACCAACAGCTGCGTAGTTTTTTGGCCTTGACGATCTGAGTGTCGGACCAAGCCTCCCAGTGTTTCAATATCCACGCTGGCGCGTTTGCCTTGGTAAACACGGCTCTTAAGCCATGACAGCTCTTCTTGCAAGGGTTTATCGCCCCCCAGTTGCCTATGCCAGCATTTGATCTCTGGTGCCCAACGGTAGCCACGTGCTTTGAGCAAATCTTTGGCATCAAAAGGCGAGCCCGTGGCGTACAAGCGCACTTGTGGTTGGTTGAGTGACTCCAGCAAGCGCAGCAAAGCGGGTTGTTGGCTTTGCGGCAATACCGCGTTGAGCAATTCCAGCAAAGCCCAGCAATCGGTTTCAGCGCGATGCGCTTCATAAAAAATACCTTGCGTTTGAAGTAAATACTCCAGCTTGGCTGAGCCCACACCTTCACTTTTCCAATCGATGTCCTTGATGCTGCAAACCCATTGCTTGTCTTTGAAAACAGGCCAGCGCTTTTCAACAAAGGGGCGGTCAAAAGAGGCGTTGTGCGCAATGATGACGCTGGCCTCTGCCACGATTTTTTCTACCGCAGTGTCATTGATGCGCTTGCCTTGCACCATAGCATCGGTGATGTGATGCACTTGGGTGGTTTCGGGCGGAATAGGGCGCCCAGGGTCTTCGAGTTCGTCAAACACTTCGCGCACACCGTGTACTGTACCCAAAACAGGGTCAAACTCAAATGCAATCATGCCAAGCTCAATCACTTGGTCATCTTGTGAACTCAAGCCCGTGGTCTCGGTGTCGAGAACCAAACCAGTTTGCAGCACTTGGCCAGGCGCAGAAGGCGCAAAGCTGTGACGGGGAATTAAACGTCGCAATACCCGGTAATCGGGGTGTACGGACAAAGCTTCTGCCAGATCAGCAATGTCTTTGGGTGAGAGTTCAGAAAGGTTCATAGAGTGGGCAAGTTTAAGGGGCAGATATGCGAAGTAGTCACTTCATGGCCTGCAAGCCCTTGGCCACTTGCGACACCAAAGCAGGCCCTTGGTAAATCAAGCCGGTGTAGATTTGCACCACATTGGCACCGGCTTGAATTTTTTCCATCGCATCTTGTGCACTGAAAATGCCGCCGACTCCGATCAACGCAAAGTGAGGTCCTAGGCCTTGGCGCAGGGCCCGAATTACCCGGTTACTTGCTTCTTTGACGGGGGCACCCGACAAGCCGCCAGTTTCTTGGGCGTTGGGCAGATGTTGAACTACGTCTCTGGACACCGTGGTGTTGGTAGCGATGACGCCCCACGCATTGTCTTTAGTCCGACCATTCTCCATGCAATGGTTTTGCAAGGTCGTGCACAGTTGCGCGAGCTGGTTCTCATCTAAATCTGGCGCAACTTTGATAAAGACAGGAACATGTTTTTGGTAGGTGTGCGCAAGTTGTGCGCGGGCCTCATTCAACAGGCTTAATAGGTTTGACAAAGCCTCGTCACTTTGCAGGCTGCGTAAATTTTGCGTGTTAGGGCTGGAGATATTTACTGTGACATAGTCTGCAAACGGGTAAACCGCGTTCAAGCCGCGCAGGTAATCATCGGTCGCACGTTCTATAGGGGTCGATGCATTTTTGCCAATGTTCAAGCCCAGCAGCATAGGGCTAGGGTTGTTTTGGCGAAAACGTGCAAGCTGCACATTGCGTAAAAAACTCTCTAGCCCTTGGTTGTTGAAGCCTAGGCGGTTGATCAAGGCATTGGCTGATGGCAGGCGAAACATACGCGGCTTGGGGTTGCCAGGCTGCGCCAATGGCGTGACCGTGCCCACCTCCACAAAACCAAAGCCCATGGCTGCAAATGCGTCGATACAGCGGGCATTTTTGTCTAAACCCGCGGCAAGCCCCACGCGGTTGGGAAAATTCAAACCCGCCAGTTGCAGGGGGTCTTCGGTGCGCTTTTGTTGGTAGGCCAAGCGCAAAAAATTATGTTGGGTCGCCGACAGCATATTCAGCGTGGCGTCGTGGGCTGCTTCAGCTTCTAGGCCAAACAACAAGGGACGCAGCAAGGCGTAGGGCAACAAGGACATGGATAATCAGTCATCTTCTCAAAAAAAGGAATTGTCACCGATGAGCCAGCTCCCCAGCCAAGATGTACTGAAAGCGCAAGTTGCCCAAGCGGCTTTGGCTTATGTGCAGCCCCATTCGTGGATTGGCGTAGGTACGGGTTCGACGGTGAATTTCTTTATTGATGCTTTGGCCCAAAGCGCTATTCCCATTAAAGGTGCTGTCTCCAGTTCCATGGCTTCTACCCAGCGTATGCAAGCCCATGGCATTCAAGTCGTGGATTTGTCTGAAGTTCAATCCTTGTCTGTGTACATTGATGGCGCTGATGAAATCGATGGCCATGGCTATATGGTCAAAGGCGGGGGTGCTGCGCTGACCCGCGAAAAAATCGTCGCAGCCCAAGCCAAGCAATTTGTGTGTATCGTCGACCAAAGCAAACGGGTGGATGTTTTGGGCACTTTCCCTTTGCCGGTTGAGGTCATACCCATGGCTGTACCGCAGATAAGTCGTGCTTTCGAAGATATGGGGGGGCAAGCGGTTTTGCGAACGCGCGACGCGCAGCCACTGGTGACCGATAACGGGCAATACATTCTGGATGTGCATGGCTTGAAGCTCACAGAGCCAACGGCGTTAGAGACGCGAATCAGCCAATGGCCTGGCGTGGTGACGGTGGGAATATTTGCTTTTCAAAAAGCCGATATTTGTTTGCTGGCGACCCCAGAAGGGGTAAAGACTTTGCGCTACTAGCCAGCCATGCCTTGGTGGCGCATCAAGGCATCCAAAGAAGGCTCGCGACCGCGAAAATCTTTAAATGAACTCATGGCGGGGCGACTTCCGCCACGCTCTAAGATGCTTTGCCGATAGCGTCGCCCAGTTTCTAGCGAGGGTGTGCCATCTTCAGCAGCGGTTTCTTCAAACGCAGCATAGGCGTCAGCGCTGAGCACTTCGGCCCATTTGTAGCTGTAGTAGCCAGCAGCGTAGCCACCGGCAAAAATATGGCTGAAGGAGTGCGGCATCCGATGCCACTCAGGTGGATGCAAAACCGCCACCTCATTGCGAACTTCCTTGAGGACCCCCAGCACATCGTTGCTGCGATGGGGTTCTGTGTGCAAACGCATGTCTAGCAAAGAAAACTCAATTTGCCGCAAAGTTTGCAAACCACTTTGGAAATTCTTCGCGGCCAGCAGCTTGTCAAACAAAGCGCGGGGCAGGGGTTCACCCGTATCCACATGCGCGGTCATATGACGCAAGACAGACCATTCCCAGCAAAAATTTTCCATGAACTGGCTGGGCAATTCGACCGCATCCCACTCCACACCACTTATTCCAGACACATCTCGCTCGTTCACTTGGGTCAGCATATGGTGAAGGCCATGGCCGCACTCATGGAACAGGGTGATAACGTCATCATGGGTCAGCAAGGGCGGTTGGCCGTTAACACCTTCGGCGAAATTACACACCAAGTGTGCGATGGGGGTTTGCAGAACGCCTGTATCAGGGCGCAGCCAACGCGCCCGCACATCGTCCATCCATGCACCACCGCGTTTGCCGCTTCGAGCGCCTGGGTCGAGGTAAAACTGTCCCACCAACTGCCCAGCGCGTTCTATTCTGTAAAACTCAACTTTTGGATGCCACACAGGGGCACTGTCGGGTCGAATATTCACCTCGAACAAGGTTTCCACAATTTTGAACAAACCCGCCATCACCGTGGGTGCGGTGAAATAGGGTTTGATTTCTTGTTCGCTAAAGTTGTAACGAGCTTCTTTGAGTTTTTCACCAATGAAGGTCCAGTCCCAAGGCTGTGGGTCGGTGATGTTCAACTCTGAGCGAGCAAAGTCACGCATTTCAGTCAAATCTTTTTCGGCGTAGGGCTTTGCTCTTTGGGCCAAATTGCGCAAGAAGTCCATGACTTGCTTTGACGACTCGGCCATTTTGCTGGCCAGCGACACCTCGGCGTGGTTGGCATAGCCCAGCAACGCAGCCTCTTCTTGGCGCAGTTGCAAAATTTCTTGCAGCAGTGCACTGTTGTCGAATTGGGGATGAGCAAACTCTGCCGAGGCGCGGGTAGCGTGGGCACGGTACAGCTTTTCACGCAAACTGCTGCTGTGTGCATATTGCATGACAGGCAAATAGCAAGGCATCTTGAGCGTGAGTTTGTAGCCTGTGAGACCGTCTTTCTTAGCTGCTGCTTGGGCGGTCTGCAATACATCGGCGGGAACACCTTGAACTTCTTCTTCACAGGCAAGCACAGACCATGCATCGGTGGCGTCGAGCACGTGTTCACTGAACAACTGACTGATTTCAGCTGAGCGCTCTTGAATCGCGGCAAATCGTTCTTTGGCTTGCCCTTCAAGCTCGGCCCCTGACAACACAAAGTTGCGCAAAGCAAGCGTTTGCGCACGAGCCTGTTCTGGGTTCAAACTGCCACTGGAAATCGCCTTGTATTTGGCGTAAAGGGCCTCGTTGGCACCAAGTCGGGTGAAGAAGTCGGTGATGCGTGGCAATTCAGCGTTATAGGCTGCACGCAACTCGGGTGTGTCAGCAACACCTTGCAAATGACCCACCATGCCCCAAGCGCGGCCAAGCTGTTCGGTGGCTGTATCGAGCACTTTTGATATGAACAGCCAATCTGCTGGGAAGGTATCGGCTGTCACCTGTGCCATGGCTTGCTCAGCTTGCGCCAGCAGTTGTGTCATGGCGGGTGAAATGTGTTCGGGGAGAACCTCGCTGAAACGGGGAAGGGCAGAAAAATCTAAGAGGGGATTGGTCATGTAGTCGCAGTGAGAGCCTGTTGGGCAGAATCCAAGGTATTGGCCAAAAGCATGGTGATGGTCATGGGACCCACGCCGCCAGGTACAGGAGTGATGTAGCCAGCGACAAGCCTCACAGCCTCGAAGTCGACATCACCACATAACTTGCCTGCATCGTCTCGGTTCATGCCAACGTCCAGAACCACAGCCCCTGGTTTGACCATGTCGGCGGTCAATACATTGCGCTTGCCTACTGCCGCCACAATCACATCAGCTTGCAAACAGTGGTGCTTGAGGTCAACCGTCGAGCTATGGCACACAGTGACGGTGGCATTTTCTTGCAGCAGCATCAGCGCCATGGGTTTGCCCACAATATTGCTTCTGCCAATCACCACCGCATGTTTGCCTTTCAGCTTGTAGCCAATGCTCTCCAACATCTTCATGCAGCCATGCGGTGTGCATGGCCAATAAGCGGGCAATCCCGTCATCAACGCACCGGCACTGGCCACATGAAAACCGTCCACATCTTTGTTGGGGGCAATGGCTTCAATGATTTTTTGAGCGTCAATATGAGCAGGCAAAGGCAGTTGCACCAAAATGCCGTGAATAAGGGGATCGTTGTTCAGCGCATCCACCCTTTCCAACAAATCGGCTTGGCTCAGGTCTTGAGGGTATTTTTCAAGCAGGGAATGGATGCCAACTTGTTCGCAAGCTTTGACCTTGTTGCGAACATAAACCTGCGATGCTGGGTTGTCACCAACCAAGACCACCGCCAAGCCGGGGTGCACACCTTGAGAGATAAGGGACTGTGCACGAGCTACAAAATCAGCTCGCATTTGTTGCGAGAGGGCGTTACCGTCGATGAGAATTGCTGACATTAGTTTTTAGCGTGTTGACCTAACGCTATTTTAAGCAAATCTGCAACGGTGTTGGCATTGAGTTTTTCCATGATGTTGGCACGGTGCGCTTCAACAGTTTTGATGCTGATGCCCAAGTCATCGGCAATTTGTTTGTTCAATCTGCCGGCCACGATGCGTTCAAGTACTTGGGCTTCACGGGTGGTGAGCTTAGACATGAGGGCGTCCCGGTTGGCCGCAATTTGTGAATCATTAAAAGAGTCACGTGCTTGGTCAAGCATACGTTCAACCAAGCTGACCAATTCTTCTTCTTTAAAAGGCTTTTGGATGAAATCCATAGCGCCTTTTTTCATGGTGTTCACAGCCATGGGCACATCGCCATGACCCGTGATGAAGACAATGGGCAAAGGTGATTTGCGTTCGACCAAGCGGTCTTGCAACTCAAGGCCTGAAATACCAGGCATACGAATATCAACAATCAAGCAAGCCACTTCGCGTGGGTCGTAGCGGCTTAAGAAATTTTCAGCGGAATCAAAACAGCGAACGCGGTAATCCTTGCCTTCGAGCAGCCATTGCAAGGAGTCACGCACGGCCTCATCATCATCGACCACGTAGACATTGCCTTTTTTGGGGATCAAACTCATCTCAAGCTCCAAGGGGCCAGTAAAGGCATTAAAGGGGTATCAAGGTTTTGCTGGCTGGAAGCCAAAATGAAAAACGACCACCAACTATCAGTTTTCCATTGTAGATGTTCTCGGCTGTCATGCGGCCATGGTGTGACTCGATGATGGTTCGGCACAAATTCAGACCTATGCCCATGCCCTCGCTCTTGGTGGTGTAGAAGGCCTCAAACACGCGTTCCATCACCTCGGCTGCCATGCCCGAGCCGGAATCGCTGACTGAAAACTCCACAACGTCTTGACCCTCTACTTCTTTAGGAAGCACTTGCAATTCGACATGGCGTTGGTTGATGGGACGCTGTGCGTGTTCAATGGCTTCGGCAGCATTTTTCAGCAAATTGATCAACACCTGCTCAATCAAAATCGGATCGATATGCAGCTTCGATAAGTGATCAGAAACAAACAAACTGAGTTTGATTTGCCTGCGACGCAACTCGATATCTGCAAGGTCAACCGCCTCTGCCACGATGGGGGCAACCGCAGAGTTCACACGGTTGGTTTCACTGCGTTTCACAAAACTTCGAATGCGCTGAATAATTTGTCCCGCACGTTGGGCTTGGCGTGAGGTTTTTTCGAGCGCGACTTTTAACTCTTCTTCGGTGATTTGCTTGCCCTGTAAGCGACTCAACATGCCGTTGCAATAATTGGCAATAGCCGTTAAAGGTTGGTTCAATTCGTGGGCGACGCTGGAGGCCATCTCGCCCATGGTGATCAATCGACTGGCAGACTGAGACCGTTCAGCTTGCAAAGCGGCCTGCTCTTGGGCCAATCGTCTGGCAGTGATGTCGGTGGAGATGACCATTTGGGCGAGTCGCCCATCGACCCAGTTGAAATAGCGGGTTCTCACCTCCAGCCATTTGTTCAACTCAGGCACATAGACCTCGGCATTTTCAGTACGGGCTTGCGTGAGGTTGTAGGTGGGCATGCCAACCATATCGTCCACATTGTCTAAATTTGGGCTTTCATTAAGTGGCAGTGTGCCGGCTTGGGAAACCAACTCCAGATGCCCCTTGCCTTGATTGCCAAACCACTGGCGATATAGCTTATTGGCAAAAAGAAGCTCTGCGCTTCCCAACGGAGAGACCGATACAGACGCATCCAGCGCTTCAAGCACCGTGGTGAAGCGCTCATGCGAAGCCGTCAGCTGCTCACGAATTTTGTTGGGCTCTGTGATGTCGGTCATCGAGGTCATCCAACCTGTTTGTTCCCCAACTGCATCAATCAAAGGCGAGACATAAAGCCTTGCATCAAAAATACTGCCGTTTTTGCGCCTCACTCGAATTTGAAAACCACTGACGGTGGTACGACCGTTGAGTTGATCGTATAGCTTGTTTTTGAGCATCTCACGGTCTTCATCAGGCCAATACGGAAAGGGTGAACCCGAGCCTACCAACTCGGCCTCGCTCCAACCCGTCATTTGACAAAAAGCCGCGTTCACATAGGTGATGCGTCCATTCATGTCCATGGCTCGCATACCGGTGAGTACAGAGTTTTCCATGGCTCGGCGGAAATTAGTTTCGGTGATTAAGGCTTGTTGCGCTTGCAAGCGTCTGCGGGTGTGTCGCCAAGTACCAATCAACATCCAAGTGGTCATGGCGCTGAGCAACATCACCAACCAAAAAAGACCGCTGCCGATGAGAACTTGCGAAGTGCGATAGGCCTGCGCACGAAGTTGCAAGCTGTTGCCAATGGTGGAGATAGGCACGATGTATTCATAGGCCTTGGATTCCCAAGGGGAATACTCCCATAAACCTGTGCGCGGTTTGATACTTTGCCCCGCCAGCATGGCATTGTTGCCATCCACCAAAGCAACCGCATGACGGGCTGTTATTTCAGCTGGCACGGTGTATCGCAACAAGCCTTCGACGGAGTACTCCACCATCACCACACCTCGGAAGTGGGTGTTGTTGCTCATGGGTATATGAAATTGAATTTGGGTTTCGGTTTGACCCATTTTTTCTCGTGGTTTGATAGTGATTGGGGGAGAAAAAATGCCTTGTCTAAGCTCTTTAGCCAAAGAGTAGGTGTCTTCGGTTTCTGTGTGTTCAAGCCAAGTGTCTTGGCGGTGCAGATGCACCATGTCCAAACTGCTGCTGCTGGCTTGTGCCTTGACGCGACGGAACTCGTCGACCCAAAGAATGGCATTGATTTCGGGGTATTGCTTGAGAAGGTCTGATGACTGCTCATCAAACTCGGTAATGCTTAGTTTTTCACCGCCGATATCTCTGGCTAGCTTCATCATGTGCTCTTGCTGTTCAAGCAAATGCAGGCGCATTTTTTGGTTGGCGTATTCCAAATCACGCTGAACGCTTTCCTGTTCGCGTTCCATTTCCTCGTAGCGCAAGTAACCCACGCTGCTGATAATCGTCAGAAGAAAAATGGCAACCGCGGCTATCGGTGCCAATAAGGCCACCCTGTCTTGTCGGTTGGGTGTTTGTTTTTTCCACCAAGCGACCCAGCGTCTGGTAAGTGGCTTGATCAGGTGGGAGATTTTTTGAAATTTCATGATGCTTAAGTTTAGGGCACAAGGTATTTAAATAATCCCCCAGACGTTTCAATATTTCACATTAAGAAAAGAATAAGCACTATTTGAAATTTTCATTGAAACGTGCGACACTTTAAAAATGTAAAGCCCCATAAGGAGACAAACCATGGCTGCTCAACCAGATCCCCTGCGTACATTCGCCCTGAATGACATTGACAGCCAAGAAACGCGGGAGTGGATGGATGCACTTTCAGCGGTCATCGCCTCCGAAGGGCCAGAGCGAGCCCACTACCTGTTAGAGCAATTGCTGGAGCACGCCCGAGAAAACAGCATCGACATGCCGTTTTCGGCCAATACGGGGTATGTCAACACCTTAGAGCCCGACCAAGAAGAGCGCTGCCCAGGCAACATCGAAATCGAAGAACGTCTTCGCGCTTATATGCGCTGGAATGCCATGGCCATGGTGGTCAAGGCGAATCGCCACAACCCTGCCGATGGCGGCGATTTGGGCGGTCATATTGGATCGTTTGCCTCCTTGGCCCACATGTTTGGCGCAGGTTTCAACCATTTTTGGCACGCCGAAAACGAAAACCACGGTGGCGATCTGCTCTACATCCAAGGCCATGTGTCGCCCGGTGTTTATGCGCGTGCTTATTTAGAGGGCCGCCTGAGCGAAGAGCAGTTGCTCAACTTCCGTCAAGAGGTGGATGGCAAAGGCTTGTCGAGCTATCCCCATCCCAAGTTGATGCCCGAGTTTTGGCAGTTCCCCACCGTCTCCATGGGCTTGGGGCCTTTGATGGCAATTTACCAAGCGCGGTTTTTGAAGTACCTGCACGCCCGTGGCATTGCCAATACCGAAAACCGCAAGGTCTGGGTGTTTTGCGGTGACGGCGAGATGGACGAGGTGGAGTCTTTGGGCGCCATTGGTTTGGCCGCTCGCGAAAAGCTCGACAACCTGATTTTTGTCATCAACTGCAATTTGCAGCGCTTGGACGGCCCGGTGCGCGGTAACGGCAAGATCATCCAAGAGTTGGAGAGTGAGTTTCGAGGTGCAGGCTGGAATGTGCTCAAGCTGATTTGGGGCAGCAACTGGGACCCCTTGATCGCCCGTGACAAAGACGGCGCACTGCGTCGCATCATGATGGAAACGGTGGACGGCGACTACCAAGCTTTCAAAGCCAACGATGGCGCTTATGTGCGCAAGCATTTTTTTGGCCGCGACCCGCGCACCTTGGAGATGGTGGCCAAGTTAAGCGACGACGACATTTGGAATTTGCGCCGTGGCGGCCACGACCCGCAAAAGGTCTATGCCGCCTATGCCGCTGCGGTGAAACACAAGGGTCAACCATCGGTGCTACTGATTAAAACCGTCAAAGGCTTTGGCATGGGCTCCTCCGGCGAGGGCAAAAACACCGTGCACCAAACCAAGAAGCTGACCGACGAAGACATCAAAATCTTTCGTGACCGCTTCAACATCCCTATTCCCGACAGCGAGTTGTCCAAGCTGCCTTTTTACAAGCCCGCCGACGACACGCCCGAGATGCGCTACTTGCACGAGCGCCGCAAAGCCTTGGGTGGCTATTTGCCCCACCGGCGCACCAAAGCCGATGAGCACTTTACCGTGCCATCGATGGAGATATTCAAGGCCATCACCGAGCCCACGGTGGAGGGCAGAGAAATTTCCACCACCCAAGCCTATGTGCGTTTTCTCACCCAGTTGTTGCGTGACCCAGCGCTGGGGCCACGCGTGGTGCCTATTCTTGTGGACGAGGCCCGCACCTTCGGCATGGAAGGCTTGTTTCGACAAATCGGCATTTACAACCCTGATGGCCAGCTGTACACCCCGGTCGACAAAGACCAAGTCATGTACTACAAAGAAGACAAGGCCGGCCAAATTTTGCAAGAGGGCATCAACGAAGCGGGTGGCATGAGCAGTTGGATCGCAGCTGCGACGTCTTACTCGACCAATAACCGCATCATGATTCCGTTCTACGTGTATTACTCGATGTTTGGTTTTCAGCGTGTTGGCGATTTGGCATGGGCGGCGGGTGACATGCAAGCACGTGGTTTTTTGCTCGGCGGCACTTCTGGTCGTACCACCTTGAATGGCGAGGGCTTGCAACACGAGGACGGCCACAGCCATATCTTGGCGGGCACCATCCCCAACTGCGTAAGCTACGACCCCACTTTTGCACACGAAGTAGCTGTCATCATGCAACATGGCTTAAAGCGAATGGTGGAAAAGCAAGAGAACGTGTTTTACTACCTCACGCTGCTCAACGAAAACTACCCCATGCCCGGCCTGACAGCGGGCACTGAAGAACAGATCATCAAAGGCATGTACTTATTGCAAGCTGCAGAAGGCGCGAAAAAAATGCCACGGGTGAACCTGCTGGGTTCGGGCACGATTCTTCGCGAGTCCATTGCTGCGCGAGATTTATTGGCTGCCGATTGGGGGGTGGCCGCTAATGTTTGGAGTTGCCCCAGCTTCAACGAGTTGGCCCGCGATGGCGCTGAAGCCGAGCGCTGGAACTTGATGCATCCCACGGACAAACCGCGTTTGTCGTTTGTGGCGCAGCAGCTGGGCACTAGCGAGGGGCCTGTGGTGGCGTCCACCGATTACATGAAGGCCTATGCAGACCAAATCCGCGCCTACATCCCCGCGGGCCGAGCCTACAAGGTGCTGGGCACCGATGGTTTTGGGCGCAGTGACTTCCGCAGCAAGCTGCGCGAACACTTCGAGGTGAACCGCCACTACATTGTGGTGGCCGCGCTCAAGGCCTTGAGCGAGGATGGTGCAGTGCCAGCCGAAACCGTGGCCAAAGCCATTCGAAAATACCAGCTGCAGGCGGACAAGATCAATCCGCTGCACGCTTGACCAAGGGAGAAACACATGGCAACCGTAGAAGTGACGATTCCCGATATTGGCGACTTTGATGAAGTGGCTGTGATTGAGTTATTGGTGCAAGTGGGCGACAAAGTTCGCGCTGAACAGTCTTTGATCACGGTGGAGTCTGACAAGGCTTCGATGGAAATACCTTGCTCTCATACGGGTGTGGTCAAGGAGATGCGTGTCAAGCTCGGCGACAAGGTCAAGCGGGGTTCGGTGATCGTGTTGGTGGAGGCTGCTTCGGCCGCAGGCCTCGCAGTGACAACGCCACCTGTCATTGCGGCACAACCCGTCATTGCGGCTCCACCTGTCATTGCAGCACAACCTGTCATTGCGAGCGAAGCGAAGCAATCCCCTGGATTGCCAAGGGCCGATGGCCCTCGCAATGACGCGGGCTTGCCCCACGCCTCACCCTCGGTACGTAAATTTGCGCGTGAGCTTGGTGTGCCGCTCAGCGAAGTGAAAGGCAGCGGACCCAAGGGACGCATTTCGCAAGAAGATGTGCAAGCCTTCAGCCGTGGGGTGATGGCGGGAGAGACTCGTACCCAAGCGCAAAGCACCAAAGTACCGACCAGCGAGAGCGGCGCAGGCCTGGGTCTCATCCCTTGGCCCAAGGTGGACTTCGCCAAGTTTGGCCCCATTGAGCGCAAAGAGCTGGGTCGTATTCAAAAAATCAGCGGTGCGAATTTGTTACGCAATGCCGTGATGATTCCTGCCGTCACCAACCACGACGATGCAGACATTACCGAGCTCGAAGCCTTTCGTGTTGTGACCAACAAGGAAAACGAAAAGAGCGGCGTTAAGGTGACCATGCTGGCTTTCCTCATCAAGGCCTGTGTCTCAGCTCTGCAAAAGTTTCCGCAGTTCAACAGCTCACTTGACGGCGATGCACTGGTTTATAAGCAATATTGGCACATCGGTTTTGCGGCTGACACACCCAATGGTTTGATGGTGCCGGTGCTCAAAGACGCAGACAAAAAAGGCATTTTGCAAATCAGCGCAGAGATGGGCGAGTTGGCCAAAAAAGCCCGTGAAGGCAAGCTGAGTCCTGCTGAAATGTCGGGCGCCACCTTCACCATTTCCAGTTTGGGCGGTATTGGTGGGCGCTATTTCACGCCCATCATCAATGCACCTGAAGTGGCCATCTTGGGTGTGTGTCGCAGCACCATGGAGCCGGTGTGGAACGGCAAAGAGTTTGTGCCTCGCCTGATGTTGCCCTTGTCACTCACTTGGGACCATCGCGTGATTGATGGTGCCGCCGCTGCCCGCTTCAATGCCTATTTGGGCCAGGTTCTGGGCGATTTCCGCCGCGTCTTGCTTTAAGGCCAAGGACAGTCATGGCAAATATCGATATTCAAGTACCCGACATCGGCGACTTTGACGAAGTGGCCGTCATCGAAATGCTGGTCAAAGTGGGCGACACAGTTACGGTAGACCAAGGCCTGATCACTGTGGAGAGCGACAAAGCCTCGATGGAAATTCCTTCTTCCCATGCGGGAGTCGTGAGCGCCATTAAAGTGAAGTTGGGTGACAAGGTGAAACAGGGATCTGTGGTGTTGACCCTGGAGGCTGCTTCGGCCTCCGGCCTCGCAGTGACACCGCCTGTCATTGCGAGCGAAGCGAAGCAAACTCCCGTCATTGCAATCGAAGCGAAGCAATCCCGTGACTTCGACCTTCTGGTCTTAGGCAGCGGGCCTGGCGGCTACAGCGCAGCGTTTCGTGCAGCTGACCTTGGCCTCAAAGTCGCGCTCGTCGAGCGTTACGCCGAGTTGGGTGGCGTGTGTTTGAACGTGGGTTGTATTCCCTCCAAAGCCTTGCTGCATGTGGCGGCCGTCATGGACGAGGTGAGCCACTTGTCGGCCGTGGGCATAGACTTTGGCAAGCCCAAGGTGAACATTGACAGCTTGCGTGGCCACAAAGAAAAAGTCATCAGCAAGCTGACCGGTGGTTTGGCTGCCATGGCCAAGATGCGCAAAGTGACCGTGCTGCGTGGCTATGGCGTGTTTGTCGACGCAAACCATGTGTCGGTTGAAGAAACCTTGGGCAAAGCGCAAGACAAAACCGGCAAGACTCAGGTGGTGAGCTTCAAAACCTGCATCATCGCGGCCGGCAGCCAAGTCGTGCATTTGCCTTTCATGCCCGACGACCCCAGAGTGGTCGACAGCACTGGCGCGTTGCAATTAGCCAAGACCGCCAAGCGTATGTTGATCGTGGGTGGTGGCATCATCGGTTTGGAGATGGGCACCGTCTACAGCACGCTGGGCGCAAGGCTGGACGTGGTGGAAATGATGGACGGTCTGATGCAAGGCGCGGACCGCGACTTGGTGAAGGTGTGGCAAAAAATGAATGCACCGCGCTTTGACAACATCATGCTGAAAACCAAAACCGTGTCCGCCAGAGCCATGGCCAAGGGGATCGAGGTGGCGTTTGAAGGCGAGAGCGCTCCCGCGCCCCAGTTGTATGACTTGGTGTTGCAAGCCGTGGGTCGTACACCGAACGGCAAGAAGATTGCCGCTGACAAGGCGGGTGTTGCGGTGACCGAGCGCGGCTTCATCGATGTGGACAAGCAAATGCGTACCAATGTGCCGCACATCTTTGCCATTGGCGATGTCGTGGGCCAGCCCATGTTGGCCCACAAGGCGGTGCATGAGGGCCATGTGGCCGCCGAGGTGATTGCCGGTGAATTGCTGGACAAGCATGAGCTCGCCTGTGCCAGTTTTGATGCACGTGTCATCCCTTCTGTGGCTTACACCGACCCCGAGGTGGCGTGGGTGGGTCTCACAGAAGACCAAGCTAAATCGCAAGGCATCAAGGTGAAGAAAGGCTTATTCCCTTGGGCGGCTTCAGGTCGCGCCATCGCCAACGGGCGTGACGAAGGCTTTACCAAGCTTTTGTTCGACGACTCTGAAGAAGGTTCAGGCAGCGGCCATGCTGGCCGGGGCCACGGCAAGATCTTGGGCGGCGGCATCGTCGGCACCCATGCGGGCGACATGATTGGTGAGATCGCGCTGGCCATCGAGATGGGCGCAGATGCTGTGGATATCGGTAAAACCATCCACCCACACCCGACGCTTGGCGAAAGCATCGGCATGGCGGCTGAAGTGGCACATGGCAGTTGTACGGATTTGCCGCCAGTCCGCAAGTAAAGCATTGAAATTTTCGGGTATGTTGGCGTCATGATCCAACCCCTTCTCTACACCTACCGCCGCTGCCCCTACGCCATGCGCGCTCGAATGGCCTTGCTGCAAGCGGGTGTGGCTTTCCAAGCGCATGAAGTGTCATTGCGCGCTAAGCCGCACGCCATGTTGGAACTGTCGCCCAAGGGGACGGTGCCGGTGTTGCTGCTGCCCACAGGCGAGGTTCTAGAGCAAAGCTTGGACATCATGAGGTGGGCCTTTGCACAGACCGGCGACCAAGACACCTGGTGGGCGAAGGCGCAAACGCCTGCCAATCAGTCTTTGTGGTCCGCTTGTGACACCGAATTCAAACACCACTTAGACCGTTACAAATACCCGCAGCGTTACAGCGACGCATTGGGGGCCGAGCACCATGCACGGCAAGGTGTTCTTTTGCTGTTAGAACCCTTAGATGCGCAATTGAAAGACCAGCCCCAACTGGGAGGCGTCACCCCTTGCGCGGCGGACATCGGTATTTTTCCGTTTGTGCGCCAGTTTGCAGCGGTCAACCCTGAATGGTTTGAGGCCTTGCCTTTGCCAGCTGTAAAGGCTTGGTTGGGGCAGTGGTTGGTGCACCCCTTGTTTGAAAAGGCGATGGTCAAAACAGCATGAAGGCGGCGATAACCAGCGCTATTGCGGCAAATATCGCCAAAGCCCACAAACGCCGACGCCATGTGTCAACAGAGGCCACGGCGGCAACAGGCCACTGCCGCATACCGTGCCACATGGTTTGAATCAAGGCTTGGCGCTTGACCAAGGTGTAAAAAAGTACCGCCACCAGATGCAAAACGATGAGGCCAAGCAACACACCTTTGCCCACATCGGCGTGGTAACTGGTGAACCAAGACACCCAAGCAGAGGGCAGCAGCGGTGTAAGCTGGCCGCTAAAACCCGCATCGTCGTCGCTTCCCAAGCCGCTGGCCACTTGTAACAACAACAACAGCAAAAACGCATACACCGACCACGCACCCAAGGGGCTGTGACCAGGCTGCGCAACCAAGGACTCGGAGGACGACAGGTAGTCTCGCGTACGCCGCCACGAAGGCACAAAGGACGCAAAGCGCGACCAATGTCCGCCGATGAAGCCCCACACCAACCTGAACAGGCACAGCGCCAAAATCGCATAACCAAAGCGGCTGTGCAAAACCATGTCTTCGGCGATCCACACGCTGTAAAACGACCCGCAGACTGCCAAAAGCAAACCCCAATGGAAAACCCGTGTGGGTAAGTCCCATACCTTCACGCTAAACTTCGTAGACATTTCTAAAGGGACCTTTCATGAAATTTCTTTCTCTTGCTTCGATCTTACTCATCGGCAGTTTCAGTTTGTCTCCTGCACAAGCCCAGTTCGCCAAAGCCGAGGACGCGATCAAATACCGCCAAAGTGCTTTGGCTGTGATGGGTGCGCATTTCGGTCGCTTGGCTGGCATGGCACAGGGCAAAATTCCTTTTGACGCCAAAGCCGCTGCCGACAACGCCGCTGTGGTGGAGTTCATGGCCAAGTTGCCATGGACCGCGTTTGGCGAAGGCACCGACCAAGGCGGCAATACCAAGGCCAAGCCTGAGGTGTGGTCGGACAACGCTAAATTCAAAGATGCGGCTGACAAAATGCAAGCTGAAGTGGTCAAGCTCGGTGCTGCTGCCAAAACCGGTAAGTTAGACGACTTGAAAGCGGCTGTGAGTGCAACTGGTGGCACTTGCAAAAACTGTCACGATAATTTCCGCAACAAATAAATCAGCTTCAACCTGGATGTTGAATCGCCGAACTCGATGAGAGTAATTCGGTAATCAATTCTATGATGGCGGTGCTGTTGGCGGAGTAGGGATCAAACTCTGGGTGCTTCATGGCTACCATGGGGTCGTCAATGCTGAGGTTCACCAGCGCCATGGACCACTCCTTGAATTGCCGAGATTCAACCTCACCAAAGTGGACGATCTCGGTCTGGCTGTGGCGGTTGTCAGCAACGATGCGTCGGAATAGCCCATTGACCACGCTTCGCTCGCCTTCGAGCACTTGCACATACAAACCTTTGCCTTGGCACAGCACGCCAGTGAGGTTGTGTGCCTTGTTATAGGCCCGTGCTGTTTCCAAAATCTGGGTGGTGACGGTGGTGGTCTGTGGACCGACCGCTCGGCTGATGTAGATCAAACGTGTAAGCATGAGGGGCAATCAATGGGTTTCTTGTAAGGCTTCGCCGAGGGCTTGAACCAGACTGTCGATTTGGTTTTTTTCGATGATAAAGGGTGGAGCGAGCTGAACCGTGTCGCCGCCATAGCGCACATAAAAGCCTTTGTCCCAGCATTTCATGGCAACTTCATAGGGGCGTTTGGCAGGCTCACCTGGCACGGCCTCTAAGGTAAAGCCTGCGGCCAATCCGTAGTTGCGAATATCGGTGACGTGGCGTACGCCTTTCAAGCTATGCACCGCGGCTTCAAAGTAAGGTGCCAAAGCGTTCACCCGGGAAAGCATGTCTTCTTTCACCAATACGTTTAATGCGGCCAAGCCCACAGCGCAGGCCACAGGGTGGGCCGAGTAGGTGTAACCATGGGCGAACTCGAGCATGTACTCGGGGCCGCCTTGCGCCATGAAGGTGTTGTAGATGTCAGCGCTTGCCAGGACCGCGCCTAAGGGCTGGGTGCCATTGGTGATTTGCTTGGCCACGTTCATGATGTCAGGTGTGACGCCAAAGGACTCTGCGCCGGTGTAACTGCCACAGCGCCCGAAACCGGTGATGACTTCGTCAAAGATCAGCAAGATGTTGTGGGCGGTGCAGATTTCGCGAATGCGCTGTAAATAGCCTACCGGCGGAATGACCACCCCTGAAGAGCCCGAGAAAGGCTCGATGATGACGGCCGCAATATTGGAGGCGTCGTGCAAGGCAATCAAGCGCAAAAGTTCTTCTGCCAAATGCACACCGTGGGTAGGCATGCCTTTGGAGAAAGCGTTTTCGGGCAACTGTGTGTGCGGCAGGTGATCGGCCTCGACACCTTGCCCAAAGGTTTTGCGGTTGCCGGGCATGCCGCCCACCGATATGCCGCCAAAGTTCACACCGTGGTAGCCTTTTTCGCGGCCAATAAAGCGGGTTTTGCTGCCCATGCCTTTGGCTCGCCAATAAGCGCGGGCCATTTTCAAAGAGGTGTCTGCGGCCTCAGAGCCTGAGCCTGTGAAGAACACATAGTCGAGGCCATCAGGGGTAAGGGCTTTCAAGCGGTTGGCTAATTCGAAGGACTTGGCATGGCCGTGTTGAAACGCGGGGGAGTAATCCAGCGTTGCCATTTGGTGTGCTGCGGCTTCCACCAGCTCGGGACGCGAGTGACCCAGTCCGCAACACCACAGTCCCGACAAGCCGTCCAAGATTTGGCGCCCGTCCACATCGGTGTAATACACCCCCTTGGCACTGGCGATCAAGCGCGGCTTGGCTTTGAAGTTTCGGTTGCCTGTAAAGGGCATCCAGTGCGCTTCCAAGAAAGCTTGGTCATAGGGCGTTGAGCTTGTCATGGGTACATCATTGAGCTTCATGCTTATCTCCTGCGGCCGCCGCCGCCAAGCAAACTACCTAAAACGCCGCGCACAATTTCGCGGCCAATGGCCGAGCCAACGGTGCGAACCGCACTTTTCACCACCAGTTGCGCAACACCGTCGCGCTTGCCGCCTCTGGGGCCGGAACTGCCAAACAACATTTCAGAGACGCCAGCCATCAAGCCGCCACCTTCTTCGGTTTGCGCGGCTTTGATTTGCGCTTGGTTTTGTTGCACCGCCTTGTCATCCATGGCGGGCGCGCGACCTTTGATCATCTCGTAGGCCGACTCACGGTCCACGGTTTTTTCGTACACACCCGCCACCAGCGAGCTTTGCAGCAAAGCTTGGCGTTGTTCTGAAGTGATGGGGCCGAGTTGGCTGCCAGGCGGCAGCACATAGACGCGCTCGGTTTCGCTCGGGCGCCCCTTGGCGTCGAGCAAGCTGACCAGCGCCTCGCCCACGGCCAAATCGGTGATGGCCGCTTCAATGTCCAAGCCTTTTTTCGGCCGCATGGTTTGCGCGGTGGCAGCCACGGCTTTTTGGTCGCGCGGCGTGAAGGCCCGCAGCACATGTTGAACACGGTTGCCCAACTGCGCCAAGACGCTGTCGGGGATGTCCAGCGGGTTTTGGGTGACGAAATACACGCCCACGCCTTTGGAGCGCACCAAGCGCACCACCAACTCGATGCGCTCGATCAAGGCCTTAGGTGCTTCGTTGAACAGCAAATGCGCTTCGTCGAAAAAGAACACCAGCTTGGGTTTGTCGGGGTCACCGATTTCGGGCAGTTGCTCGAACAACTCTGAGAGCATCCACAGCAAAAACGTGGCGTACAAGCGCGGCGAGTTCATCAGCTTGTCGGCCGCCAAGATGTTGACCATACCGTGGCCGTTGCCATCGGTTTGCATGAAGTCATGGATGTCGAGCATGGGCTCGCCAAAAAATTTGTCGCCGCCTTGTTGCTCGATTTGCATCAAACCACGCTGTATGGCACCGATGCTGGCGGCGCTGACATTGCCATATTCGGTGGTGAACTCTTTGGCGTTGTCGCCCACATACTGCAACATGGCCCGCAGGTCTTTCAGGTCGAGCAACAACATGCCACGGTCGTCGGCGATTTTGAAAACCAAATTGAGCACGCCCTCTTGGGTGTCGTTCAAATTGAGCATGCGCCCCAAGAGCAAAGGGCCCATGTCGCTGACGGTGGCGCGAACAGGGTGGCCTTGACCGCCAAATACATCCCACAAGATGGTGGGGCAGGGCGCAAAAGCGGGGGTGTCCAAACTCCGTTCTTTCAAAATCGAGGCCATTTTGTCGGACAGCTTGCCCATTTGGCTTAAACCCGTGAGGTCACCTTTGACGTCGGCCATGAAAACCGGCACGCCGATCCGCGAGAGGCTTTGCGCCATGGTTTGCAAGGTGACGGTTTTGCCCGAGCCGGTGGCGCCCGTGATCAGGCCGTGGCGGTTGGCCAGTTGGGGCAGTAAAAAGCAATCTGCCGAGGCGTTGCGGGCGATCAATAGGGGTTCAGACATGGCGTTTCTCTGAAAAGAACAGATCAAGCGACTGCGGTTTGCGAGAAAACCGAATTGCTCAGGCCGAGCTTATCGCAAAGAGGCGTCGGAAACCGCGTTAGCCATCTCGGTATTGACCCGACGTGCGCCGTTAAAGCGCTTGACCCAGTAGCTTTCGCGCATGTCTTCAATGCGCACTTCACCGCCTGGGCGTGGTGAGTGAATGAACTTGCCTTCGCCGACATAAATGCCAACATGACTGAAGGCGCGGCGCAAAGTGTTGAAAAACACCAAGTCCCCAGGCTGCAGTTCGGTTTTGTCAATTTTTTCAGTGGCTTGCGCTTGCGCCTTGGCGTTGTGCGGCAAAACCAAACCCAAGGTGTTTTCATACATGGCTTGAACAAAGCCACTGCAGTCAAAGCCTTGTAGACCCGTGCCGCCACGGCGATAGGGCACACCCAAATAGCCCATGGCATTGACCACCAAGTCAGAGGCTTGAGAGCCGACGTTTTGGCCGACTGTGCCTACTTTTTGACCAACATCCACCACTGCCTTGACCACGCCGCGCTGAATCAGCAGCAGATCGAGCTCGTCATGCGCGGCGTTGTTGGGCGCGGCATGGGCCCCCAAAGCGCAAAGCATTGACAGTGACAGAAGGTGTTTCAGCATGGGGGGAGATCATAACCGCGTCACCCAAGGGGTTTACTGAAGCACAATCAGGGGTTTATTGTTGCCATTTGTTGATAGGAGTTTTATGTTTCGCGCACTGCTACTAGAAAAAGAACCGCAATTTCAGGCCTGCGTCCAATCTTTGGATGAAAGCCGCTTACCCGAGGCCGATGTGCATGTACGCGTCGCCTATTCCACCTTGAACTACAAAGACGGCCTGGCCATCACCAACAAAAGCCCCGTGGTAAGGGTTTGGCCCATGGTGGCGGGCATTGACGGTGCGGGCACCGTCATTTCATCCAGCCACCCCCATTGGAAAGCGGGCGACAGTTTTGTCCACAACGGCTGGGGCGTGGGCGAAACCCACTGGGGCTGTCTGGCCGAGCAAGCGAAACTTAAAGGCGATTGGTTGGTCAAGCTTCCCGCCGCATTCACCCCGCGCCAAGCCATGGCGATTGGCACGGCAGGCTACACCGCCATGTTGTGTGTCATGTCCTTGGAGCAGCAAGGCGTTAAGCCCGGTAGCGGCGAGGTCTTGGTGACCGGTGCCACCGGCGGCGTGGGCAGCGTAGCCATCGCTTTGCTGGCAAAACTGGGTTACCAAGTGGTGGCCGCGACGGGCAAAACCAGCGAGGAAGCCTATTTGAAAAGCTTGGGTGCGACCAGCCTGATGGACCGTGCGGAACTCTCGGCCGCTGGCAAGCCCTTCCAAAAAGAACGCTGGGCTGGCGTGGTCGACGCGGTGGGCTCGCAAACCTTGGCCAATGCGCTGGCGCAAACCCGCTACGGCGGCGCGGTGGCGGCCTGCGGCTTGGCGCAGGGCATGGACTTGCCCACCACCGTCATGCCCTTCATTTTGCGCAACGTGCGTTTGATCGGTGTGGACTCGGTGATGGCGCCGCTGGCGCTGCGCCAGCAAGCTTGGGAGCGTTTGGCCACTGATTTGGACATCGCCAAGCTGGAAAGCATGATTGAAGAAGTTGATTTAGACCAAGCCACCGACAAAGCCCATGCGCTGATGGCGGGTCAGGTGCGCGGTCGCGTGGTGGTGAGGATTTAAGCCATGTTGATGGACGCAGACGACAGCCAACTGGTTTTGATCGATTACCAAGACAGGTTGCTGCCAGCCATGTTCGAGGGCCAAGCCTGCGTGGATAACGCCATGCGGCTGGCGCAAGCCGCCCATCTTTTGGGCGTGCCTGTGTGGGGTACCGAGCAAAACCCCTCAAAATTGGGCAGCTTGCCCACCGCCATGAAAGCAATGTGTACGCAAACGCTGGCCAAGATGCAGTTCAGCGCCTGCGAGGAAGGTTTGATGGAGCTTTTGCGGCCCGCCGCACACGCCAAACCAACTCAAGGCAATGCCCGCAGCCTGCCCAAGCATTTGCAAAAGCCCGCCGCGCCTGCCTCTGGCCGCTCCACCATTTTGTTGGCGGGCATCGAAGCACATGTGTGTTTGTTGCAAACCGCTTTGGACTTGCTAGAGGATGAATTTGAAGTCTGGGTGGTGACAGATGCCTGCAGTTCGCGTACAGAGCGCAACCGCGACGCTGCTTTTGACCGCCTAGCTGGTGCTGGCATCGAGTTGGTCACCACCGAAATGGTTTTGTTTGAATGGTTGCAAACCGCCGAGCATCCTCACTTCAAAGACGTCCAAGCTTTGATCAAATAAGAAGAACCCAAAAGGGGGAGACACGATGAGTAACTACGAAGCGTTTTACCGCCGCTCTTTGGACGACCGCGAGTTTTTTTGGGGCGAGCAAGCCCAGTTGATCGACTGGCATGTGCAGCCCACCCAGATTTGCGACTACAGCCGTCCTCCCTTCGCTAATTGGTACCTAGGCGGGAAAACGAATTTGTGCCACAACGCGGTGGATCGCCATTTGGCCCAGCACGGCGACAAACCCGCACTCATTTACGTTTCCACCGAAACCGATACCGAGGTGATTTACAGCTTTAATGAATTGAGCGTGGAAGTCCAACGCATGGCGGCCATTTTGCAAAGCTTGGGCGTTGGCAAAGGTGACCGTGTGTTGATTTACATGCCCATGATCGCCGAGGCGGCGTTTGCCATGTTGGCTTGTGTGCGTATTGGTGCTATCCATTCGGTGGTGTTTGGCGGATTTGCGGCGCACTCTTTGGCAACACGCATTGAGGACGCCACGCCCAAATTGGTTATCAGCGCCGACGCGGGTTCGCGCGGTGGCAAGGTGGTGCCCTACAAACCCTTGTTGGACGAGGCCATTCAACTCAGCCAGCACAAACCAGCGTCGGTGTTGATGGTTGACAGGTGCTTGTGTCCCTTCGCCATGGTTGCCTCTCGTGACCACTACTACGCTGCCTTGCGTCAAACCCACCTGAACGCGCAAGTACCGTGCGAGTGGGTGGACAGCAGCCACATCAGCTACACCCTGTACACCTCCGGCACCACCGGCAAGCCCAAGGGTGTGCAACGCGACACGGGTGGCTATGCGGTGGCCTTGGCGGCCAGCATGAAGCACATCTTCGAGGGCCATGCAGGGCAGGTGTATTTCTCCACCAGCGACATCGGCTGGGTGGTGGGGCACAGTTACATCATTTACGGCCCGCTCTTGGCAGGCATGGCTACGCTCATGTACGAGGGCTTGCCCACCCGCCCCGACGGTGGAATTTGGTGGCAGTTGGTCGAAAAATACAAAGTCACCCACATGTTCAGCGCACCCACAGCCGTTCGGGTGCTGAAAAAACAAGACCCTGCGCTCTTGAGCAAATACGACATTTCAAGTCTTAAAGCGCTGTACTTGGCAGGTGAACCCTTAGATGAACCCACCGCGCAATGGATTGCCGACGGCTTGAAAAAGCCCATCATCGATAACTACTGGCAAACCGAAACCGGCTGGCCCATTCTTACGGTGGCCAACGGCGTGCAAAAAATGCCCAGCAAATACGGCAGCCCAGGCATTCCCATGTATGGTTTTGACGTGAAATTGGTGGATGAAAACACCGGTGAACCCTTGCTGGGTGCCAACCAAAAAGGCGTGGTGGTCATTGAAGGCCCCTTGCCGCCGGGCTGCTTGCAAACCCTTTGGGGCGACGATGAGCGCTTTGTCAAAACTTATTGGCAAAGCATCCCAGGCAAGCTGATGTACTCCACCTTCGACTGGGGTGTACGCGACGAAGACGGCTACTACTTCATCTTGGGGCGAACAGACGATGTCATCAATGTGGCCGGCCACCGCTTGGGCACCCGAGAAATTGAGGAAAGCATTTCCAGCCACCCTAATGTGGCCGAGGTCGCTGTGGTGGGCGTGGCCGATCAGCTCAAAGGGCAGGTGGCCATGGCTTTTGTGGTGGCCAAAGACACTTCCGCCTTGGGCGATGCAGCAGGGCGCCTAAAGTTGGAAGGCGAGATCATGAAGCTGGTGGATAGCCAGCTGGGTGCCGTGGCAAGACCTTCAAGGGTGCTGTTTTTGAGCCTTTTGCCCAAAACCCGCAGCGGCAAATTGCTGCGCCGAGCCATTCAAGCGGTATGCGAAAAGCGCGACCCCGGCGACCTAACCACCATCGATGACCCCTCACCATTGCAACAAATCAAGGAACAACTGGCTTGATGGTTTAAAGAAGACAAATTTAAAGTTTGTCTTAGAACTGTCAGGCTTCGGTGGCACAATGGCCCAACATACCCAAGGGGCAGCCTCTTGGGTCGCATCCACCAGCCGGTTCAGCCGTGTCGTGGAGGGTTCTTCAACCAAGCTAATGTTTCCTTCAGGGAAACGGAGGTCAGCGCCATGAGCGATTCATCGCAGACGGGTTCGTCCGTCTATCAAGCCTATGCGGGCAACACTTATCTCTTCGGGGGCAACGCTCCCTACGTGGAAGAGATGTACGAAAACTACCTCGCCAACCCCGGCAGCGTCCCTGACAGCTGGCGCCAGTATTTCGATGCCCTCCAACACGTTCCTGCGTCCGATGGCAGCAATGCCAAAGACGTACCCCATCTGCCTGTGGTCAATGCCTTCGCCGAACGCGCCAAACAAGGCGGCACCCGCGTCGTCATGGCCAGCGCCGACGCCGAAATGGGGCGCAAACGCACCGCCGCGCAGCAGCTGATTGCCGCCTACCGCAATGTGGGCCAACGCTGGGCTAACCTCGACCCACTGCAACGCACCGAGCGACCCAATATCCCTGAGCTAGAGCCTTCGTTTTATGGTTTTGGCGACGCCGACCAAGAAACCGTGTTTGACACCAGCAACACCTTTTTCGGCAAAGACCGCATGAGTCTGCGCGAATTGGTCAACGCCTTGCGCGAAACCTATTGCGGCACCTTGGGCGCGGAGTACATGTACACCACCGACATGGGGCAAAAGCGTTGGTGGCAGCAAAAGTTGGAAAGCATTCGCAGCAAACCCACTTTCAGCGCCGAGAAGAAAAAACACATCCTCGACCGCCTGACCGCTGCTGAAGGCTTAGAGCGTTATTTGCACACCAAATACGTGGGCCAAAAACGCTTCTCCTTGGAAGGCGGTGAAAGCTTTATCGCCGCCATGGATGAGTTGATCCACATGGCTGGTATCAAGGGCGTTCAAGAGGTGGTGATTGGCATGGCCCACCGTGGCCGCTTGAATGTGCTGGTCAACACCATGGGCAAATTGCCAGCAGATATGTTCGCCGAGTTCGACCACACCGCTCCAGAAGAGCTGCCTGCAGGTGACGTGAAATACCACCAAGGCTTCAGCTCAGACGTGTCCACCCCCGGCGGCCCGGTTCACCTGAGCTTGGCATTCAATCCCTCGCACCTAGAAATCGTCAACCCTGTGGTGGAAGGCTCGGTTCGCTCGCGCATGGACCGCCGTGGTGACCCCAAGGGCAGCCAAGTGCTGCCTGTTCTCGTGCATGGCGACGCCGCTTTCGGTGGCCAAGGCGTGAACCAAGAAACCTTGGCGCTGGCGCAAACCCGTGGCTACTCCACAGGCGGCACGGTGCACATGATCATCAACAACCAAATCGGTTTCACCACCTCTGACCCCCGCGATATGCGCTCCTCGGTGTTTTGTACAGACATCGTCAAGATGGTGGAAGCACCTGTGCTGCATGTGAATGGCGACGACCCCGAGGCGGTGGTATTGGCCACGCAACTTGCGCTGGAATACCGCATGGAATTCCGCCAAGACGTGGTGGTCGACATCACGTGTTTTCGTAAGTTGGGCCACAACGAACAAGACACCCCCAGCCTTACACAGCCCTTGATGTACAAAAAAATCGCGGCCCACCCCGGTACGCGCAAGATGTACGCCGAGCGTTTGGCGTCACAAGGCATGGGCGAGAGCTTGGGCGACGAGATGGTCAAGGCCTACCGCGCAGCACTCGATGCTGGCAAAAACACCTCGGACCCAGTGCTGAGCAATTTCAAAACCAAGTTCACTGTCGACTGGTCGCCTTTCTTGGGCAAAAAATGGACCGATGCGGCTGACACCGCCCTGCCCACGGCCGAGTGGAAACGCTTGGCCGAGCGCATCAGCACCATTCCAACTTCTGTCACGCCACATTCCTTGGTGAAAAAGGTTTATGACGACCGCGCTGCCATGGGACGCGGCGACTTGCCGGTGGACTGGGGCATGGGCGAGCACATGGCGTTTGCCTCCTTGGTGGCCAGTGGATTTCCAGTACGTTTGTCCGGTGAGGACTGCGGACGCGGTACCTTCACCCACCGCCACTCGGTGATCCATGATCAAAGCCGTGAGAAATGGGACACCGGCACGTATATCCCGCTGGAAAATGTGGCGGACAACCAATCGCCCTTCACAGTGATTGATTCCATTCTTTCTGAAGAAGCTGTGCTGGCCTTCGAGTATGGCTACGCCTCCAACGACCCCAACACCTTGGTCATCTGGGAAGCCCAGTTTGGCGACTTTGCCAACGGTGCACAGGTGGTCATCGACCAATTCATCGCCTCGGGTGAAGTTAAGTGGGGCCGTGTCAACGGCATCACGCTCATGCTGCCCCATGGCTACGAGGGCCAAGGTCCTGAGCACAGTTCAGCTCGGGTTGAGCGTTTCATGCAGTTGGCGGCGGATACCAATATGCAAATCGTGCAGCCCACCACCGCCAGCCAAATCTTCCACGTGCTGCGTCGCCAAATGGTGCGCAACCTGAGGAAGCCCCTCATCATCTTCACGCCCAAGTCCTTGTTGCGTCACAAAGACGCGACATCTCCTGTGTCCGAGTTCACCAAGGGCGGTTTTCAAACCATCATTCCTGAGTCCAAAGACATCAAGGCTGACAAGGTCAAGCGTGTGGTGGTCTGCAGCGGCAAGGTGTATTACGACTTGTCGAAAAAACGAGAAGACAACAGTCATGATGACACGGCCTTGCTGCGCTTGGAGCAGCTTTACCCCTTCCCGCACAAAGTCTTTGCTGCTGAGCTGAAAAAATACCCCAATGCCAGCGAAGTGTTGTGGTGCCAAGACGAGCCACAAAACCAAGGCGCTTGGTTCTTTGTGCAGCACTATTTGTTTGAAAACATGGCCACTGGCCAAAAGCTGGGCTACAGCGGTCGCGCTGCCTCGGCCTCACCCGCTGTGGGCTACTCCCATTTGCACCAAGACCAGCAAAAAGCGCTGGTTGACGGTGCGTTCGGACGCCTCAAGGGTTTCATATTGACCAAATAGGAAAAACACATCATGGCCATCATTGAAGTCAAAGTACCACAACTCTCAGAATCAGTGGCTGAAGCCACCTTGTTGCAATGGAAGAAAAAAGTCGGCGACGCTGTTGCTGTTGACGAAATATTGATCGACGTGGAAACCGACAAAGTCGTGCTCGAAGTCCCCGCGCCCTCTGCGGGTGTGTTGGTCGAGATCGTCGCCGCCGATGGCGCCACCGTCATGGCCGAGCAACTCATCGCCCGCATCGACACCACCGCTACTGCTAAGGCTTCCGCTGCGGGTCCTGCGGCCGCCAAACCAGCAGCCGTTGCGCCAACTGCTGCGCCTGTAGCCACTTCTGCGCCAGTCACTGCCAGTCATGCAGGCGTTGCCATGCCCGCAGCTGCCAAGCTGATGGCCGACAACAACCTGTCTTCAGGATCGGTCGCTGGTACAGGCAAAGACGGCCGCGTTACCAAGGGTGATGTGCTGGCTGCTGTGGCCGGTGGTGTGCAATCTACCGCTGCTTTCATTCCTACAGGTGTACCCACAAAGGCTTTGCCACAAGTTGCTGGGCCTGCAATTGACTTAGCTGAACGTCCCGAGCAACGTGTGCCCATGACACGCTTGCGTGCCCGTGTAGCTGAGCGTTTGCTGCAGTCCCAATCCACCAACGCCATCCTCACCACCTTCAACGAAATCAACATGGCGCCGGTCATGGAGATGAGGAAGCGTATGCAAGAGCGCTTCGAAAAAGAACACGGCGTGAAGCTTGGCTTTATGAGTTTCTTCGCCAAAGCGGCAGTTCATGCTTTGAAGAAGTTCCCTGTCTTGAACGCGTCGGTGGACGGCAACGACATCGTCTACCACGGCTACTTCGACATTGGTATTGCTGTTGGTTCCCCTAGGGGTTTGGTCGTGCCCATTTTGCGCAACGCCGACCAAATGAGCTTTGCCGACATCGAGAAAAAGATTGCTGAGTACGGCGTCAAAGCCCGCGACGGCAAACTGGGCATGGAAGAGATGACGGGTGGAACTTTCTCCATCAGCAATGGCGGCACCTTCGGTTCCATGATGTCCACGCCCATCATCAACCCGCCTCAGTCGGCCATTTTGGGGGTTCACGCCACCAAAGACCGTGCCATGGTGGAAAACGGCCAAGTGGTGGTGCGGCCCATGAACTATTTCGCCATGTCCTACGACCACCGCATCATCGACGGCCGCGAAGCTGTCTTGGGTCTGGTGGCCATGAAAGAAGCGCTGGAAGATCCGGCTCGCTTGTTGTTTGACATTTAAGGTAATCAACATGAGCAAAGCATTCGACGTCATCGTCATCGGCGCTGGCCCTGGTGGCTACATCGCCGCCATCCGCGCGGCCCAGCTGGGTTTTCAAGTCGCTTGTATTGATGAGTGGCAAAACGCAACTGGCGGCCCAGCCCCTGGGGGCACTTGCACCAACGTGGGCTGCATTCCCTCCAAAGCCTTGCTGCAATCGTCGGAGCATTTTGACCAAGCCAACCACCACTTTGCCGAGCACGGCATCACAGCCACCGGCGTGACGATGGACGTGGCGCAAATGCTCAAGCGCAAAGACACCGTGGTCAAGCAAAACAACGATGGCATCTTGTTCCTGTTCAAGAAAAACAAGGTCGCGTTTTTCCATGGCCGTGGTGCATTTGCCAGCAAATCCGATGCAGGCTATGAAATCAAGGTGTCGGGTAAAACCGAAGAGTCTCTGACTGCCAAACACATCGTCATCGCCACAGGCTCCAGCGCCCGTGCCTTGGCTGGCATCCCTTTTGACGAAGTCAATGTGCTGTCCAACGACGGTGCTCTGCGTGTGGGCGCTGTGCCCAAAAAATTGGCCCTCATTGGCTCGGGTGTGATTGGCTTGGAAATGGGTTCGGTGTGGCGACGCTTGGGCGCTGAAGTCACCATCCTCGAAGGCCTGCCCACATTTTTGGGCGCGGTGGACGAACAAATCGCCAAAGAAGCCAAGAAAGCTTTTGACAAGCAAGGCTTGAAGATCGAGCTTGGCGTGAAGGTCGGTGAGATCGTCAACAGCAAAAAAGGTGTGACCGTCAACTACACCAATGCCAAAGGCGAAGCCGTGAAGTTGGACGCCGACAAGCTCATCGTCAGCATTGGTCGTGTGCCCAACACCACGGGTCTGCAACCTGATGCGGTGGGCTTGGCGCTTGACGAGCGAGGCGCCATCGTGGTGGACGCGGACTGCAAAACCAATTTGGCAGGTGTCTGGGCTGTGGGGGATGTGGTGCGTGGCCCCATGCTGGCTCACAAAGCAGAAGAAGAGGGCGTGGCCGTGGCTGAGCGCATTGCCGGTCAACACGGGCATGTGAACTTCAACACCATTCCTTGGGTGATTTACACCAGCCCCGAGATCGCTTGGGTGGGCCGCACCGAGCAGCAGCTCAAGGCTGATGGCGTGGCATACAAGGCTGGCACCTTCCCGTTCTTGGCCAATGGCCGTGCCCGCGCCTTGGGCGACACCACCGGCATGGTGAAGTTTTTGGCGGACGCCACAACCGATGAAATTTTGGGTGTGCACATGGTCGGGCCGCAGGTGTCGGAGTTGATCTCCGAGGCCGTGGTGGCCATGGAGTTCAAGGCCAGCGCCGAAGACATCGCCCGTATCTGCCATGCCCATCCATCATTGAGCGAGGCTACCAAGGAAGCGGCTTTGGCTGTAGACAAGCGTACCCTGAACTTCTAAGTCTTTAATGGAATACCCCTAAATAATACATAGATTAACACCTGTTCATTTTGGCAAATCTTCCTTATTCTTTAGCTTGAACCCATGGGGTGTTAAATTTTTTAAAGGAGAACGGTATGAAGTTAAAGTTTTTGCTTTCAGTATCTGCTTCGATGATCATGGGTCTTGCCTTTGCGCAAGAGGGCACCCAGCACCGCGCACTGAAAGGGCCCATCGATGATGCGGCTCTCACTTGGGCCCCCTCGAAATGGGGTGCAGATGACCGCATTGGAAGTGCCAACCACACCAAAAATTCGGCCAATATTGCCCGTGCTTTGAGCACCATCAAACAAAACAAATCCGTCACGATTGGTAAACACTACCACTCAGAAGCGCCTGGATTTGGTCCTCGTAAATGGAATATGTACATCCCAGGAACACCTACCGGTGGCCCGTTCGGAAAAAATGCCTTGGTCTACCATGATGAATTAGTGGTAACCCAAATTGGTCAGATTCAAACTCAATTTGATGGCCCTGGTCACATCTATGTGAACACCTCCAAAGGCCCAATGGGCTATAACGGCATCATCAGCTGGGATGCTTATGAGCGTGGCGCCGGTGACCAAGTCATGGGCATGGGTCCTCACGGCGTTGATCACATTGCAGAGTTTGGTTTTGTCTGCCGACTCGTGGTCTTGGATGCAGTTGCCTACCGTAAATCTCAGGGCAAGCTCTCCGCAGCCGCTGAAATGTTGCCTGTTCCCAAGCAACCTGGCGACATCGGGATTGTCACAGCCGATGATGTGAAAGCCATCGTCAAAGCGCAAGGCCTCAAAGAAATTGGCCCTGGCGACTGCGTCGCTTTGCACACTGGCCAAGGCAATACATGGGGCGCTTCTAAATACAAAAAGATGACCTCGGAACAACGCGCTGCAGCACGTGCACTTTTTGCTGAAGGCGAGCCTGGCTTTGGCATCAGTGCTTGTACCTATTTGGCCAGTCGCGATATCGCCTTGACCATGGGCGACACTTCTGCCAACGATGCACAACCTGGCAATGAGGAAATGGGCTATGCCGTTCCTTGCCACACCGATATGCAAACTCGGCGCGGCATCTGGAATTTGGAAAACGTGGACACCGAGAGTCTGCTCAACGCTGGTGTCAAGGAAGGCGCCTTCATTTGGGCCCCTTTGAAAATCATTGGTGCAACAGGCTCGCCTGGCAACCCCATTGTTTTGTATTGAACCTGATCTGACTTAAGTCATCCAAGCACCTTCCGAAAGGAAGGTGCTTTTTTTATCTTCTCTCTATGATGAAAAGATATTCAGGCGCACATTCAGGTGCGCAGACCACAGCCCAGCCTTTGTCTTCGCTAGAGAAACCAAACCAAATATGGGTTTCATCTTTGATGTCGTTGACCGTGTCCATGCGGATCAAACGCTTGGGCAGTTGCTTTTCTGGAAAATTCTTAAGCTTGATGAAGATATTGTCATAGGCGTCTTGGATATCTTGACCTTGAACTTCATAAGCCGCAATGCGTCTGAAAAACCGCATGCCCGGTTCTGCCTTGCGGGTGCGGGGTGAGAAGGCAGAAATGAAGGGTCGGTCAAAGTAGCTGTTGGGGTAGCGCCAGTTCCAGTCGCTGTTGCTGGAAATAAATTGGTTGCAATCGATTTCCGCCATGAAGTCTAGGATTTTGGGAAAGGTGAAGTTAAACACCGCTCGGCAATCCACTTTGCTTTCTTTTTCATCCGGCTGAGCACCTGTGTGTGCGTAAACAATAGGCTGTAGGGTCATGAGCCCAGCAATAAAAATAGCAGATAACAGCTTTGGACGCAGGCTAACAAATGGCAAGTATTTCACTGTGGTCCTCTATGAGTTAAGAGGAATTTTATCTTTCTGTGCTCAGGTTTAGCAATCAGCAATAGCCCTAGGCGGTCAAGAATTTCGCAGGCGCCGGTGTTGAACAGCCAAACTGCCCATCGCCAAAACGATGTAACTCAGGCAGGCCAGCAAATAGATGACAGTTCCTTGGCGCTGGGTTTGCGTGTGCTGCACATTGGCGTCGTCTAGCGCGGAGCGTGCTTGCGAAAGCAAGCCGTCATTGCTGGCGCATTGCACCGCGTAATTGCGCATATCGGGGTCAGCAATCAAGTCGTAGCTGAATGACTGGTCTTCCCAGCGCTGTTCGGCAATTTTCTTTTTGTAAAAATTCACTTTGGTGATTTCTTCGCGCACGATCATGCCGTTGGGGTAACCCTGCAGCACAGCGTAGTCGACCATGGCTTGGGCTTCGTTGAGCTTGAGTTTGAGTTGTTTGATTTCGGCTTGCACCCGACTGCGTCCATTGAGGTTGTAGGCGCTGAGTTGTTGCTGCAAAGCTTGTACGCTTTCATCGGCCAAATTGCATTGACGTGCATTGAGTTGCTGCCACAGGCCGCGCTCTTCAATGGTGTGTTCAATATCCAAGCGCTCGCGATCACTTTGCGGGTCATGTGGTATGGCCCAAAGCGTGACCATGGTGATGGCCACGATGAAAGCCACTTGGAGCATCAGCCAAAAGGTCCATGGGTTGATGTGAAAACTTTGTACGCCGAGGGAGGTGGAATGGACGTGGGTGTTCATGGGGTTTATCTCACCAAGATGGAAGCGGTCATTTGAAGAAAAGGCTGCAAAGCGCTGGCGGGGGTGTAGCCAAAACTGGGCACGTCGCCTGATTGCAGGTGGTTGATCGTCAAGGAAACTGGGTTGGCTGAAGCGTACCTAGGTACCTCATTGCTGTCAGAAACGGGTAGATTGCCAGACAAAGCAGACGCCACATAGGCTTTGCAGGGCGTAGATTCGGGCGCGTTGGCTGCACAGTAGCGCCAGTGTTCCGCGTGGGCAAGGGGGGTTAAGAGGGTTGAAGTGACTATGAAAGCGATTAATCTCAGCATGTATATCCCCTTTGCCACCTGTGGGTGACGGTTAAAGTCAACGAAATATTGACACTGCCAAGGGATAAGCAAATTCCACGCCGCCACAGATTTACTTCAAAATAACCCATTAAATCAATATAGTTGCAATTTTTATCGTAATATCTTGTCAATTTTCTCAAAGGTAGCGCATACATGTCCACCAAAGTTTGCAGCAAGTGCGGGGTAGCTTCTGAAGAGGCAAAACCATCGAAGTGTTCAAAATGTGGTTCCCGTGATTTCCACGACAGCCTAGGCTCGGCTTTTGGCAAAAAAGCCAGCACCCCAGTGTCGGTGGCAGTGGAGACAGCGCCTGTGCAGCCCAAGCCCCCAGAGTTTGATACCTTGTTCGACAAATACGGCGGCATTCCCACCATTGCCAAAATTGTCAAAGCCTTTCACCATGAAATCATGGCGCGTCATCAACTGGCGGCTTACTTTGAGGGCATTGATATGGAGCACTTGGCCCAGCACACGGTGAAATATGTGGCGTTTGTCATGGGTAAACCCGCAGAGTTCTATACCGGTAGAGATATGTACACTGCACATGCCAAGTACCATATTAATGGGATGCACTTCGACGAGGTTGCCGATGTGCTCAAAGATGTGTTGACAGCGGCGGGGATGGCCAAACCGGACATCGCACTCGTCATGTTGCGGGTCGAAAGCCTGCGGGAGATGATCATTGCCTAAACACCTGAGCGAGCCAGATAATTTTAAAGAGCTCGCCCAGCTTTACATGGCGCATGAATCCTCGCGTTTAAGTCAAGCTGTTTTGACTCGCCGCGAAGCGCATTTAAAGGACCACTTATTGCCATTGTTGGGTGACACCCAGCTCTACGACATCACCGCCATGCGTATCCGCCATTTGACGAGCGAGCTAGTGCGCACAGGTCTCTCTCAAGCAAATACCGAACAAGTGATATTGAGTTTGCGGGTTTGCCTGAAATACGCGGTGAACAAATGCTGGCTGAATGTGCTGCCGTGGCCCAAGCACAGGGTTCAAGCGAATATGCCCATTACCTTGGCGATGCCCACTTTGAGTTCCTTTGAATTTAAAGATCTTTACAGCGACTTGCTGGTTGACATTCAAGGCTCAAGGGCTTTTTAACAGGCCCTGCAAGATCACAAATTTCGCGGAAAACGCAGCTTTGGCGCTGCCCACAGCCAAAGGCTTGCCGTCAGCGCCCAAGGCGGTGACGCTGAACTGGTATTCATGTCCCAAGGTGGTGAAGTTTTCAGGGCAGGGGCCTTTGTAAACTTTCAAAGCGCCGGGAGCGATGGTGAAACTGCTGCCAAAAGGCTCACTTTGGCTGATGTCGCCACCACCATGGTCGTCGTCTTTTTGGTCCAAGTCGGTCATCTTCACCCGAATGGTGGTTGTGCCAGAGGGGATGTCTTTGAGGCGAATCTCAGGCGATACCGGTGAGCAGCGGTGGCTGATGTTCCAAGTAAATGCGACATCCAGCCTAGATTGGCCATAAGCCCCAGGGACCACCAACACGGCCCAAAGCAGAAAGTGTTTTTTCATTCATATCTCCATCATTCATTCGGTCGATTCCCTGATTAAATCGGGGTCTGACCCCAATTATTTTGCGCTAAGTCAAAGCGGTGCTTGTAAACTCTACGGTCTCTTTATTTTTAACCAAGACACCATCATGCGAAGTGACATTGAAATCGCCCAAGCCGCCAGCCTCCATCGAATCCCCGAGTTGGTCAAGCAGCATATGAACATCTCCGATGACCATTTGTATGCCTATGGTCATCACAAAGCCAAACTGTCTTTGAAGCACATCGCCAGTTTGCCAGTCAAAAAGGGCAGCAAGCTTATCTTGGTGACTGCCATTTCACCCACGCCTGCGGGCGAGGGCAAGACCACCACTACGGTGGGCTTGGGCGACGCCTTGTGCAAGATCGGCAAAAAGAGCCTGATTTGCCTGCGCGAACCGTCGCTGGGCCCAGTTTTTGGTATGAAGGGCGGCGCCACCGGTGGCGGCATGGCGCAGGTCGTTCCCATGGAAGATATCAACCTTCATTTCACGGGCGACTTTGGTGCGATTGCCTTGGCGCACAACCTTTTGTCGGCCATGCTCGACAACCATATCCACCATGGCAACACCCTCAAGATCGATACGCGTCGCATCGTATGGAAGCGGGTGATGGACATGAACGACCGCGCTTTGCGCCAAATGGTGGTGGGCTTGGGCGGCACCGCCAACAGCGTGCCACGCGAAGATGGTTTCGACATCGTGGTGGCCTCTGAGGTGATGGCTATTTTTTGCTTGGCCACCAGCTTGGCCGACTTGAAGACCCGCTTGGGTCGCATCGTGGTGGCTTACAACACCGAGGGCGCACCCGTGCTCGCCAGTGACTTGCAAGCGCATGGCGCGATGGCCGCTTTGCTCAAAGACGCCTTGGCACCCAATATCGCGCAGACCTTGGAAAACAATCTGGCCTTCATCCACGGCGGCCCGTTTGCCAACATCGCCCATGGCTGTAACTCGGTGATCGCCACCACTACCGCCATGAAATTGGCTGACTATGTGGTGACTGAGGCCGGTTTTGGCGCAGACTTGGGCGCCGAAAAATTCATTGACATCAAATGCCGTAAGGCCGATTTGAAACCCTCCGCGGTAGTTTTGGTGGCAACCGTGCGAGCGCTGAAATACCACGGCGGGGTGGGAGTTAAAGAACTGGCCACTGAAAACCTAGACGCCTTGAAAAAAGGCATGGTCAACCTTGAGCGTCACTTGGGCAATATCAAAAACCATTACGGCCTGCCTTGCGTGGTGGCCATCAACCACCGTACCGAAGACACGCCTGCAGAAATCAGCTTGTTGGAAAAAGCTTGCGCGGCTTATGGCGCCCAAGTGTTGGTAGCCAAGCACTGGGCTGAGGGTGGAGCTGGTGCAGTCGAGTTGGCGAATGCGGTGGTGGCCTTATGCGAACAACCCAACCAATTTCAGTTTGTCTACCCCGAAACCGCCATGCTGTGGGAGAAGGCGCAAACCGTTGCGCAAAAAATTTATGGCGCACAAGGTATTTCTGCTGACGCCAAAATCCGCGGTCAAATCGACAAATTGCAAGAACAAGGCTATGGCCATTACCCGATTTGCATTGCCAAAACCCAGTATTCTTTTTCCACTGATCCCAAACTGTTGGGTGCGCCTTCGGGGCACACCATGAATATCAGAGAAGTGCGTTTGGCTGCAGGAGCGGAGTTCATTGTCATGGTTTGCGGCGACGTGATGACCATGCCTGGCTTGCCCAAGGTGCCTTCTGCCCATGCCATCGACGTTGATGCGCAAGGCAATATTACCGGTTTGTTCTAATGTGTTTTTTCGTGAAGGCTTGTGATGCATAAATTGACATGGATGATTTCTTCGGTGGCGGCAGCGTCTTTGTGCAGCGTGGCGCTGTTGATGGCAACATCAGCAGGTGCTGCAAGCGATGACCAAGCCTTGCTCGACAAGGCCAAGTCCTTGTTCCAGCCTTTACCAGACAGTTCTGCCTTGGAAAACACTGCGCTTACCCCTGACCGTGTGGCGCTTGGCAAAGCGCTGTTTTACGAAACCCGTGTGTCCAGCGATGGCCGCCAAGGCTGTGTGAGTTGCCACAATCCTGCTTACCATGGCGGGGATAGCTTGCCCTTGTCCATGGGCGTCTATGGCAAGGTGCTGCCTCGAAACGCACCCACGGTTTTCAATACTTCTTTGTTGGTGGCCCAGCATTACGGCGGCAACCGTGCCAGCGTAGAAGAGCAAGCCGTCAAGGCGCTGACCAGTCTCGTGGCCTATGGCAATGCCAATTTCGAGCAAGCCGAAAAAAAGCTGGCCTTACTGGGTTACCAGCCTTGGTTTGACAAAGCCTTTGCTGGCGACGCCAAACCTTTAAGCGCAGAGAACTGGGGCAAAGCGATAGGCGCGTTTGAGCGCACCTTGCTGACCCCCGCGCCGTTTGACCGTTACTTGAAAGGCGACAGCAATGCCCTGAGTGCCCAAGCCAAGCAAGGGCTGAAAACCTTCATCGACACTGGTTGCGCCGGTTGCCACAACGGTGTCACCGTGGGTGGCCAAAGCTTCCAAAAATTTGGTATCACCCAAGACTATTGGTTGGTCACGGGCAGCACCGAAAAAGAGGCTTTCAAGGGCTACGACAAAGGTCGCTTTCAAGACACCAAAAACGAGGCAGACGCCTTCATGTTCAAGGTGCCTCAATTGCGCAATGTGGCGATGACCCCACCTTATTTCCACGACGGCTCAGCTGCCACTTTGCCGCAAGCAGTGCGCATCATGGCGCAGTTGCAACTGGGCAAGCAACTCAGCGATACGCAAGTGGCAGATATTGTCAGCTTCTTGGAAAGCTTGACGGGCGAGGTGCCTGCCGATTTCGCCAAAGCTCCCAGCTTGCCGGTGGCTTCGCACTGAAACGCGTTCCTGCCAGAGCCACCATGCCACGTTTCCTGTGCATTGTGTTTTGCATAGGCTTGGGGCTTGCACAGGGCGCGGCAAATGCCGCGTGGACCTATTTGGGCCATATAGATGGCCACACCGTCATGATTGACCGCAACTCGGTTCAACTCAAAGGTCGCAATGCCTTGGTGTGGATGCTGACCAACTACAGCAGTGTGACCGCCACCCAACTTTTGTCGGCTACCACCCATTTGGAGTTTGATTGCGATAAAAATAAAGTCAGGTATTTGCAGTTCTACGGCTATGAAGGGCAAATGCAAAGCGGTGCACGTTTGATCACTAAAATCCAATCCAGTGTATTTGTGCCAGTGGAGTTTGGCACTGTCATGAAAAGTTTTCAGCAAATTGCTTGCACCAGAGGCCCCTTCATACGCCAAGAAGGTGTGCTTAACAAACCGTCAAAGTAACTTCAGCCAAGCCCGGTATTTCAAAGCTAAGGGTCTGACCGGTCAGCGGAAATTGCGATGCCACCCAACTGCCGGTGGTGACCCAGTCGCCCGCTTTGAAGCGGCGACCGCGCTTAAGCAAATGGTTGGCGATCCAAGCCATGGCAATGAGCGGGTGTCCCATGACATCGCTGCAATGACCTTGGCCTATGGCTTGGTCGTTGATGAAGGCGTTGGCTTTGGTTTGCCACAGCCTGTCAAAGTCTTTAGCCGCAATGGCCGAGCCCAACACCACCCCATGGTTCCAAGCGTTTTCAGCCACCAAGCTGAAAAAGCCTTTTTTCAACAAAGCGTAGTCGGCGAATCGGTCATCGGCGATTTCAAGTGAGGGGTAAGCACAGTCTAGGTAAGGCAAGATGCTGTACCGGTCCCAATCGTCTTCGCGCTCTGGCAAGTCTTGGCCAAATTGCAAGGCCAACTCAAACTCCACGATGAGGTGCTGGAACTCAGAGGCCTGCACCTTTTGACCATTGGCAAACACGGTGTCAGCCAGCACGCAACCCGAGATGGCGTCATCAAAGCCCACAAAGGCCCGCATGGCTGGCGTGGTGATGGCTATTTTGTAGCCACCCACCTGCGTATTTCTTTGCGCTGCTTGTTGTTGAACAAAAGCGCCTTGGCTGGCATAGGCTTGCCCCAGTGACTGAATTGCAAACGGTGGCACTAAGGCATGAAAAGGCTCACGGCTATTTTGCTGGCGAAGCAATTCGGCAGCCGTTGCTTGAGCGCCAACCCAGTCCTGAGAAGATTCGGTTTCCATGTCGCCAGTGTGGCACAGACTTGGCTCTGCAGCCTAAGGTGTTGAGTAACATTCGCTCCATGCAATTCATCGAAACCGCGTTGCTGCGTATAGGCTACAAAGAATGGAATCCCGAGGGACAACACGCCATCGTGCTCACGCATGGCTGGCCCGACAGCCCACGCTGTTGGCATGAAGTCGTGCCGCACTTGGTGCAAGCCGGCTACCGCATCATTGCACCGGCTTTGCGCGGATTTTTGCCTACCACATTTTTGCGAGAAGACACGCCACGCACGGGGCAACTCTCTAGCCTTGGGCGTGACATGGTCGAATTTGTACAGGCCTTGGGCCTTGAAAAACCTGTCTTGGTTGGGCACGATTGGGGTGCACGAGCTGTTGCCAATGCCTGCGGCTTACAACCTGGCATTGCCAGCCACATGGTGTTGATGTCTGTGGGGTACGGCACCAACGACCCCACGCAAGACTTGAGTATGGAACAAACCCAGCTGTATTGGTACCACTGGTTCATGGCGACCGCTCGCGGTGAGCGCTATGTACGCGCCAACGCCAAAGAGTTCTCGCAACGCATGTGGGATACCTGGGCGCCCAAGGGCTGGTATATGCCCAATGAATTCGAGCAAACCGCCATGGCGTTCAACAACCCCGATTGGGCTGAGGTGACCTTGCATTCCTACCAGCACCGCTGGGGCCACGCTCCCAGCGACCCCTATTACGACGCTGATGAAGCGCTGTTGCACCCCGCACCGTTGCTGAATGTGCCAACCTTGATGTTGCACGGCGAAGTCGACGGTGTCAGCCTACCCGCCACCTCGGCCAACCGGGAAAAGTTTTTCAGCGGGCCTTATCAGCGCCATTTGTTGTCGGGGGTGGGGCACTTCCCTCAGCGCGAAGCGCCCAGCAAAGTGGCTCAGGCTATCTTGGAGTTTTTAAAAGCCAATATTTAATGCTTGCTTGTTGGAGGGATATAACCTTTGCACAACGTAAGCAACTCAGCCAACGAATTGACTTGCATCTTTGACAGAATCTGGCCACGGTATTTCTTAATGGTGTCTGCCATTAAGCCTTTCACGGAAGCGATGGTGTTTGAATTGCTGCGAACCAACAAAGACACTGGTATGGGTATTGGGCTATGGCTCTCCAAGGCTATTGTTGAGTCGCATCAAGGAAAAATCAACTTCACAACAGAGTTGAATATAGGTACGACCTTTCGTGTGGAATTGCCAAATAACGCCGAGATAAAATTTTTCTAGAAAATATTTTAAATATTACAATTTTTCCAGCACTTTCGTAGATTTTGCACTCAGCGCTGTCACTTTGCACGCAAAAACTTAGGTGCAGGACTGCGTGCCAGCATTCAGTTGCGTGCAATGCGTTGATTGAATTCACCTATTCCACAACAGGAATAAACCCATTGGCGTTTGGCATTTTTATCTGTGCCAAGTTACTGGCGTCAATGGTCATTTTTTTGTCGACCACAGCGTTGATGCTTAATATATAAGCGGTCAAGGCATACACCTCTGCATTGGTCAGGGACTGAGGCGCATTCAAAGGCATGGCTCTGCGAATATAGTCAAACAAGGTAGTGGCATAAGGCCAGAAGCTGCCAATGGATTTCAAAGGCGTGGAACCGTTCAAACTGCCAGTGCCGCCGGTCAATTTATTGGCCGTACCGCCAGTGCCGTTTTCGCCATGACATGCCTGACATTTTTGGCCGTAAATCTCTGCTCCCATGAGTGAATTTCCCGAGCCTGCAGGTAAGCCTTTTCCAGAGGGGGAAATATCGATATCCCACCCGGACAAAGTGCGTGCATCCAAAGTTTGACCAAGTCCCAAGCCTTTGTCTGCCATTACTTGGTTGGTATGTAAAAGGCAGCAAGTGCTGATCAGTGCGGCTAAAAGTTGGGGCTTAATTGTGCGCATTTTGAATATCACCTTCTTGGTTAATCAGCCAGGATTGAATGGCGTTGTTGTGATAGTAAAAATTTAAACCTTTTTCTTTGATCAAATGCTGACGTGTTGGCTGAATACGCCCCGATTCATCGGTTGCGCGGCTTTGTATCAAGGCAGACTGACCATGCCATTCCCAAGGAAAGCGAAACCGTACCAGAGCTTTGCTCAACACCGGTTCTTGAATCACTGCTTGCTGCCAATGGACTCCCCCATCCACACTGACTTCCACCGAATTGATTTTTCCTCGCCCAGACCAAGCCAGTCCTCGGATTTCGTGAAAACCATGGTTGTGCATTTTTTGTCCGCCAGAAGGTGAGGTGATGACGGATTTGACTTCCATGTGAAACGTAAATTGCAAAGCTTTACCGTCGGGCATCAAGTCGGTATAGGCACTGGTTTCTTCGCGGCTTTGCCATGGCTCTGTGCCAAGCTTGAGACGACGCAGCCACTTGACGCTCATATTCCCTTCATAGCCGGGTAAAAGCAAACGCAAGGGATAGCCTTGCTCAGGTCTGAGCATTTCACCGTTTTGCGCATACACCAGCATGGCGTCATCCAGGGCTTTAGCCATGGGAATACTTCGCGTCATACTTGAAGCGTCTGCCCCCTCAGCTAGCAGCCAGGTTGCATCTTTGTGCACACCGGCTTCTTGTAGCACGGTAGAGAGCCGAACCCCTGTCCATTCGCAACATGAAACCATGCCGTGTGTGTCTTGCACAGTGATACCGCTTGGTTTTTTCAATTCCAAGGCCGTGTTACCCGAGCACTCTAAAAAATAAATGTTGGACTCAGAAGGAAAACGCGCAATATCTTCCATCGTGAATATCAAAGGCCTATCGACCATGCCATGGATCATGAGCCGGTGGTCTTGTGGCGTGATGCTGGGAAACCCGGCATGGTGTCTTTCAAACACCAAACCGTTGGGCGTGATGATGCCGTGTAAGGACTGAAGTGGTGTGCGTGAGGCCGTTGGGTAAGGGCCTGGCTTGGGCAACAAGGCGCGTTTCACATGTTGTTCATGCACAGAAGGTACGCCGTAAGCAGGACTGAGAAAAGGCGCGCCCATGTTCTTGGTCCAACTGGGAACATGGGGAGGCAAATCTTCATTGCCAGCAAGCGTCTCAGCCGGGGCTGCGGCCAAGGATGCAAGGCTTAAGGCACCAGATTTTTGAAGCCATTGTCTTCGGTTATAACGTGGAGATGACATAAAGATCCAGTCGTGAATCAAAAGCTTCAAACAACTTGAAACAAGGATGCGAAGATGCTTTCGTGCAGATACGCATATATCTTCGTAAGCTTGATAATAGCTTCATGACCTATTCCTTTCGCACGCTTCCCTGAGGGCAGCTGTTGCTCAACAGAAAACCTTCAATCAAATTTAGGAGCAAGCAATGAATGACAAGGAACAAGGTCTAACGAACACTCAGACTGAAAAAGGGATCAAGAGCAAAGGTCGTCGTCATTTTCTGAAACAAGGCTCTAAAACAGCAGGCGTCATTGTTGCCGCAAGTGCAGCAGCTCTACAAAACGCAACGGCTCAAGTTGCTGCGCCAGAATGGATGCGACAACCTGGCAGCCTGCCTAAAGGTTATGGTCAACCCTCAAAGTTTGAAGAAAAGGTCCAGCGTGTATGGGGATCGGGTTATGCCACCGTATCGCCTGGAACGGGTGCTTCTCGCACGCCACTTCAATCACTTAACGGATCCATAACGCCCAGCGGATTGCATTTCGAGCGTCACCACAACGGCATTCCAGAAATCGATCCCGCAAAGCATGAATTGATCATTCACGGTATGGTTCGACAACCACTGGTGTTCAGCGTTCAAGACTTGTTGCGCTATCCCATGGTGAGCAGGGTTCATTTCATTGAGTGTGCCGGCAATAGTGGTGGTAATACCTTGCCCGCTGCTCCATTGCAAAATGTTCAAGCCATTCATGGCTTGTTCTCCAATACCGAATGGACAGGAATCCCACTTTCGCTGTTGCTTGAGGAGGCCGGTGTTGATCCGCAAGCATCTTGGATGCTGGCTGAAGGGGCTGATGCCGCGGCAATGAGTAGGAGTTTTCCATTTAGCAAGGGAATGAATGACGCATTTTTAGCGCTCTATCAAAACGGGGAACGCATCCGTCCAGAGCAGGGCTATCCATTAAGACTCTTGCTGCCGGGCTATCAAGGCAATATGAATGTCAAGTGGTTGCGCCGCCTCAAAGTAACCAACGAGCCCACGCACACAAAAGACGAAACTTCGAAGTACACCAACTTATTGCCGGATGGAAAGGCACATCAATTTCCGTTTGTGCTGGGTGTTAAATCCATCATCACGCATCCGTCGGGCGCCACCACGATGCCGGGTAAGGGGTTTTATGAAATTTCCGGTTTGGCCTGGTCAGGGGTGGGGCGGATCATCAAGGTTGAGGTCTCAACCAATGGCGGTTTAAAGTGGCAAGAGGCAAAGCTAGATGGACAGGCGCACTCCAAAGCGGCAGTGCGTTTTCGGTATCCGTGGAATTGGACGGAGTCGCCTGCAATCTTGCAAAGCCGTGCGACCGATGAGGAAGGAAATATTCAGCCCTCCCGTGCATCATGGACGGCCATCTACTCACCAGCTAATCGATTTCATAACAATATGATTCAGTCGTGGTCAATCGCGGCTGATGGAGGAGTCAATAATGTCTATGCATAGATTACTCTTAACTTTAGTTTTTAGTGGGCTTCTTTTACCTTGTGCGAGTCGATCTCAAGACAGCACTGCTGCATTGCAAAGCCCTAAGCTTGGAAAACCAGCAAGTCCTGAATTGGTTTCTTCGGTTGACATCAGTATTCCACCCAGTGGTTATGGGTTGCCGACCGGTTCAGGTAGCGTTTTGCAAGGATCTGCGGTCTATGCGGCCAAATGCCAATCTTGTCACGGAGAAAAGGGCGTTGGAAAGCCTGCAGATGCTTTGGTCGGTGGGATTAATACTTTGGCCAGTGGTAGGGCTGCCATTCGAACAGTAGGTAGTTACTGGCCTTTTGCCACCACTTTGTTTGACTATGTTCGCCGCTCAATGCCAACTTCGGCGCCTCAATCTTTAAGTAATGATGAGGTGTATGCAGTGACTGCGTATATTCTTAATCTCAATAATATTGTCGACGTTGATTCCGTGATGAATTCAACAAATCTTCCCAACGTCAAGATGCCAAACCGTGAAGGCTTTATAGACCTATCAGGAAAAAAATAAATATCCGATGGTTCCATGTGAATATTGCGTTAGAGACGGTACGGGCCAAGTACTAACCACTCAACTTTATTTGCCAAGTTGATGTTTTTAAGTAGGATAAATTAATTGACATAAACAACTCTTCAATGATTTTTATGCGTTTTAGACAGACTTCATCATGCACCAAATTCCTCTTTTCCCTCTTTCACACGGACTGTTTCCTGATGGCATGCTGTCGCTTCAAATTTTCGAGGTCCGATATCTTGACTTGATCAAACGTTGCCATCAACAGCAACTGCCGTTTGGTGTGGTGTGGCTAAAAAAAGGCAGCGAGGTCCAAGTGCCTGGCGAGACGCCCATGTTGCACGGCTATGGTTGCAGTGCGCACATTCGCAACTTTGAACAGGTGCAACCCAACTTATTTCATGTCATTTGCCAAGGCGGACTTCGTTTTGAGTTGAACGACACACTGCCTGGACCATTTGGTGTTTGGCAGGGGGATATCTCCATCATTTCACCAGACCCAGATGTTGAATTACCTGCTCATTTAGAGCGCCATGCTGGTCTTTTGGGGAAAATCATTTCAAGTGCCCAAAAGCAAGGACAACTTAATAGACTGCCTATTTTGCAGCCCTATTATTTAGACCAATGCGGCTGGGTTGCCAATCGATATGCTGAAGCTTTAGACATCAGCACAGAGTTAAAGGTCCAGCTTTTATGCGAGCTTGATCCATTAAAAAGATTACAAAAAATTGATTCATTGATTGATCAGAGTGGGGATCCTTCCCTTTTGAATGAGTCTTAGAAGTAAAAAAAAATCACTGTGTCCATCAAGCTTAGTTTTGCGACTTGGTCGGGTAAAAATATCGTGGTTTCTGTCAATGCATTTGTGCTGGAACCACCGTCGCTGTCTCGACCTGGTGCTGGAAGCAATATGCCTTCTCAAGATGTTGGTGTATAAACCTAGTGAAATTACTTTTCAATTAACAATATAGCTTTTTAGTTGTTCAATCGTTTGAGTCTGTTCTTCTAGAATTTCCTTGACCACATCTCCAATGGAAATCAGTCCAATTAAGTTTTGCCCATCCATTACTGGTAGATGTCGAATGTGGTGATCTGTCATCGTTTGCATGCATTCGGTAAATGTTTGACTAACTTTGATACAAATGACTTCGGTTGTCATGATGTCTTGAACTAGAGTGTCGATGCTGCTTTTACCTTTAAGAACCACCTTTCGAGCATAATCACGCTCAGAAAACATGCCTACTAATTGGTCTTCTTTGAGGACCAGCAGTGCGCCAATGTTTTTTTCGGCCATCAACTCAAGAGCTTGCCTGACTGTGGATTGTGGCGAAACCGAATATATTTTTTGTATGTGCTGGGTTAAAAATTGTCCAATGCTATTCATTGTTCACTCCCCTAAATGTAATCAATGAGAGTTTGCAGAATAAACCTCCCACCTACAATATGCTTTTAGTTCGCTAACATAGTCTTCTTTCTAAATATATTTGAAGGGTTTACCAGTAGAAGCGAATAATATAAATTGTCATATTCAAATATTAAATGCAGAATCAATATGCAGTTGTTTGACCCCAAGGATCAAAGACCAGCATGGACGAAAGCCCTTATCTTGAGGCGTATCCTTTAGCTTAGTGCAGTTTAAACATTTTTTTCCCTGCGCTTGGTATTTGCAGAATTGGACGAAATTCCAAACTGCCCTTGAGGTTATTCAGATTCTTGCGACCCAAAAAACACACCCCTCAGGCCCATATTTTTCCTTGTGACTGACCAGTGCTGGTACGTGAAATGAGTCACCTGGAAGCAAATGGCGCGTTTTACCTTCTACTGTTAGCCAAAGATCACCTTCAATGACGATGGCATCAGCCGTGAATTCGTG
>CAMATW010000010.1 GCA_945861305.1 Bordetella parapertussis
TTTGATCGCGTGCTTCCAAGAGGTAGGCCGGTCTTAAGAAGCTGCCAACGTGGTCGTAGCGGGCGGGGATGTGGGGGACAGTCATAGGAGGCTCCATGGTGAAGGCTGGTTTTGGTATACAAAAAATGCAATTTAGTCTATTTTCAACGCTATTTTAGGCCTTTTTTGAGCTGTTTTGCATACAATTAAGCCTCATGAGCCCAAACCCAGACACTGACGAACTCCCCACCCATTCGCAATCAGTCAAAGCGCAACTGCGTTTGCGCGAGATGATTTTGGCGGGCGAATTAGCTTCAGGGTCACGCATTGCAGAACTCACCTTGGTAGACAAATTGGGCGTGTCACGCACCCCCATTCGCACCGCCTTGATGAAGCTCGAGCAAGAGGGTTTATTGGAGTCGCTGACCAACGGCGGCTACGCGGTGCGCACCTTCACCGAGCGCGACGTGTCTGACGCCATCGAATTGCGCGGCACCTTAGAGGGCTTGGCGGCACGTTTTGCGGCCGAGCGCGGATGTGCGCCTGTGGTGTTGGCAGAGGCCAAAGCTTGCTTGGACCTGATCGACCAGTTGTTGGCCAGTGACAGCTTGAACGACGAAGCTTTCAGCGCCTATGTGGCGCACAACCAGCGCTTTCACGCTTTGTTGTCAGAGATGACCGGCAGCCCTGTTTTGCAAAGAGAGTTGGAGCGGGTGATTGGTTTGCCTTTTGCCTCGCCTTCGAGCTTCGTTATCAGCCAAGCCAACAGCGCCAAGTCCAGAGACATGCTCATCATTGCCCAAGACCAGCACCGTCAAGTTTTGGCGGCGATAGAACAACGCGAAGGCGCAAGGGCTGAGTCCATCATGCGTGAGCATTCGCGCATGGCCCAGCGGAATTTGAACGAAGCCATGCGCAGCCCTGATTTGCAGCATATGCCCAGCGTGCGCCTGATTCGCCGCAAAACCTGACATGCCCAGTCACGTGAGCCCTAGAATCACTTGCAGTCTAAAGCCCCAGTCATCCCTCGGAGTTTCTTTATGAAAACACGTTTTTTATTTCCCTTGATGGCTTTGACTCTCTTGTTCAGTGTTAGTGCTGGATGGGCACAAGAAGCTTTTAAAATTGGGCTCATCCTGCCCATGACAGGTCAATCAGCCTCCACCGGTAAACAAATCGAAGCGGCAGCGCTTTTGTACATGGCGCAAAACGGTAACACGGTGGCCGGTCGCAAAATTGAGCTCATCATCAAAGACGACGGCGGCGTCCCTGACGCCACCAAACGCATGGCGCAAGAGCTGGTGGTGAACGATAAAGTAGGCGTACTCAGTGGCTTTGGCCTCACGCCTTTGGCTTTGGCCACAGCGCCTATCGCCACCCAATCCAAAACTCCCATGGTGGTCATGTCGGCCGCCACCTCCAGCATCACCGAGGCATCGCCTTTCATTGTGCGAACCAGCTTTACCTTGCCTCAATGCGCCGTGGCCATGGGCGACTGGGCACCCAAGAACGGCTTGAAGCGGGTGGTGACCTTGGTCAGCGATTACGGCCCTGGCATCGATGCCGAGCGCTATTTCAAAGAGCGTATGCAACTCAACAGCGCTCAAGTGATTGAGAGTCTGCGCGTGCCTTTGCGTAACCCCGACTTCGCCCCTTTTTTGCAAAAAGTGCGTGACTTGAAACCCGATGCGCTTTTCGTCTTCGTGCCATCAGGCGCGGGTGCGGCGGTGATGAAGCAGTTCTTGGAACGCGGCATGGACAAGGCTGGCATTAAGCTGATTGGCACAGGTGACCTGACGGACGACGACCAGCTGAATGACATGGGGGAGGGTACTTTAGGTGTGGTCACTGCTCACCATTACTCTGCGGCACACCCTTCTGCTTTGAACAAAAAATTTGTTGAAGCCTTCAAGAAAGCCAACAATGGCTTGCGTCCCAATTTCATGGCGGTCGGTGGCTATGACGGCATGCGGGTCATTTATGAAGCATTGAAAAACACCAAGGGTGGCCAAGGTGGAGGCGAGGCCATGCTGGCGGCCATGAAGGGTCAAATTTTCGAGAGTCCACGTGGTCCGATTTATATCGATGCGCAAACCAGGGATGTGGTGCACAACATCTACCTGCGCAAAGTGGAAAAAAGGGATGGCCAACTCTACAACGTGGAGTTTGACGTCATCAAAGACATGAAAGACCCTGGCAAAACCAAATAAGCACAGTCATGCTGACATTGCTGTTCGATGGTGTGGCCTACGGGATGTTGCTTTTTATCCTGTCGATTGGCTTGGCAGTCACACTGGGTTTGATGAACTTCATCAACTTGGCGCATGGCGCATTTGCCATGGCAGGGGGCTACACCACGGTGCTGCTGATGCAGCATGCAGGTCTACCGTTTTTGCTGTGTGTGCCGCTGGCGTTCGTGGTCACCGCCTTGCTGGGGGCGGTCATGGAAGCCACGCTTTACAGACGGATGTACAACAAACCGCACTTAGACCAAGTGCTGTTCTCTATTGGCCTGACTTTCATGGCGGTGGCTGGCGTGGACTACTTTGTGGGCTCCACCCAGCAACTGGTGCAACTGCCTGAATTTTTAAAAGGTCGTACCGAGCTTTGGGACGGCGCTTTGGGCATGGGCCACTACCGCTTGGCCATCATCGCGGTGTGTGCAGTATTGACACTGGTGCTTCAACTTCTGCTGGTTCGCACCCGCTTTGGCTCTCAGCTAAGAGCGGCAGTGGATAACCAACGCGTAGCCGCAGGTTTGGGCATTGATGTGAACAAGGTATTTTTTCTCACCTTCGCGGTGGGTTCCGGTTTAGCTGGTTTGGGCGGTGCATTAGGCGCAGAAGTGTTGGGCTTGGACCCCATCTTTCCACTCAAGTTCATGATTTACTTTTTGATTGTGGTGGCGGTGGGTGGCACCTCAGGCTTGACGGGCCCCTTGTTAGCGGCCTTGCTTTTGGGCATCGCGGACGTAGCCGGTAAATACTACATACCGAAGTTGGGTGCATTCATTGTGTACAGCTTGATGATCCTGATCCTTTTATGGCGACCCCAAGGCTTGTTTTCAAGGGGTGGCAAATGAACCGTGTTGCGCTGAGTTTGTCGCTTGCTGCCAAGCCGCGTTGGTGGGAGTTTGCGTTGTGGGCTTTCTTGCTGAGCCTGCCCCTGTTGCTGCCGACACATGCTTTGTTGATCAGTGAAATCACCATCATTGCCCTGTTTGCCATGTCTTTGGATTTGATTTTGGGCTACAGCGGCATCGTGTCCTTGGGGCATGCAGCGTTTTTTGGTATGGGTGCTTACAGCGCCGCTTTGTTTGCGAAGTACATCAACCCTGACCCCTTGCTGGGTTTGGCAGTTGCAACAGCGGTCACAGCCTTGTTGGGCGCGTTCTGCAGTTTGGGTGTTCTGCGCGGCTCGGATTTGACCCGCTTGATGGTGACGCTGGGCGTGGCTTTGATTCTGCAAGAGTTGGCCAATAAGCTGGACTTCATCACTGGAGGCGCCGACGGTTTACAAGGCGTTGTCATGGGGCCCGTGTTGGGTCAGTTTGAGTTTGACTTGATGGGTCAAACCGCAGTTTGGTACACCCTGAGTATCACTTTGGCAGTCTTTTTATTGTTGCGTCAAGTGGTGGTTTCTCCTTTTGGCTTTAGTTTGCAAGCCATACGTGACAACGCACTTCGCGCACAAGCCATTGGCATACCTGTTCATGCCCGTTTGATAGCGGCGTACACATTGGCTGCAGCATTGGCTGGCATGGCGGGCGGTTTGCAAGCGCAAACCACGGGCTTTGCCTCTTTGGATGTATTCGGTTTTGATCGCTCAGCAGATGTGTTGCTGATGTTGGTCATTGGTGGCACGGGATGGCTTTGGGGCGGCATCGTGGGGGCTGTGGTTTTCAAGAGTTTGCACAGCATCATCTCGGCTTGGACGCCACAGTACTGGACGTTTTGGTTGGGGCTCTTCTTGGTGCTGCTGATGTTGCTGGGCCGTGCCCGCTTGCTTCGCCCTTGGACCTGGGGGCGTCGCGCATGAGTGCAGACATCGTGTTGTCCTGCAAGGGGTTGGTCAAACGTTTTGGTGGCATCACCGCCACAGACAACGTCAGTTTGCAGTTGCTGCGTGGCGCTCGTCATGCCCTGATTGGCCCCAATGGTGCAGGCAAAACCACGCTCATCAATTTGTTCACCGGCGTGTTGCCACCCACCTCAGGCAGCATTCGTTTTCTGGGTGAAGACATCAGCCATTTAGCACCGCATCAGCGTGTTCAACGAGGGTTGGTACGTACCTTTCAAATCAACCAATTGTTTGACGGACTCACACCTTTGCAAACCTTGGCCATGACAGTCTCGCAACACCTAGGTATGGGCGCCACTGCGCTGCGACCGCTGGGGCATGACCCGCGGGTTGCTAAGCGATGTGAAAACTTGTTAAGCCAGTTCCATTTGCTTGAGGTCATGGACCAACCCACGCAGCAACTCGCCTATGGCAAACGACGTTTGCTGGAAATGGCGATTGCCATGGCTTGTGAGCCCAGTGTGTTGTTACTGGACGAACCGGTGGCGGGTGTGCCTGCGGGTGAACGTGAAGAACTTTTACGCACCGTGGCGTCGTTGCCAGCGGATGTGAGCGTCTTGCTGATCGAACACGATATGGACTTGGTGTTTAGCTTTGCCAAAAGTATGACGGTCATGGTCAATGGTGCGGTACTGACAGAAGGCACACCTGCAGAAATGGCGGCGGACGCTCGTGTGCGCGAGGTTTACTTGGGTCATGGGGGCGGCCATGGCTGAGTTGCTAAGCATTGACAACCTGAGCGCAGGTTATGGCGAAGCGGTCATCTTGCATGACATCTGCTTGTCGTTGGCGCAAGGCGAAACCTTGGCTTTGATGGGTCGCAATGGCACGGGAAAAACCACGCTGATCAACACCATTGCGGGTGCTGCTCGCCAGCATGGTGGCCGCATTCTTTTAGGCGGAGTTACGTTTCACACATTGGTTGCGCATCAAAGGGCTGCAGCAGGCATAGGTTGGGTACCCCAAGAACGCGATATTTTCAAATCGCTCACGGTGCTGGAAAACCTGACAGCCGTTGCCAGACCAGGTGCTTGGACGCCTTCGCGTGTCTTTGAGATGTTTCCGCGCTTGGCCGAGCGCAAAAGCAATATGGGCAATCAACTCTCTGGCGGAGAGCAGCAAATGTTGGCATTAGGTCGCGCCTTGGTACTCAACCCCAAATTGCTTTTGTTAGATGAACCTTTGGAGGGTTTGGCCCCCATCATCGTGGAGGAGTTGCTACGAGCCATTGCAGCTATCACCCGTGATGAAGGTATGTCAGCCATCATCGTTGAACAACACCCTCAAGCGATTTTGGCCATCAGCCACCAAGCCGTGGTGTTGGACCAAGGGCGTGTCATTCACTTTGGTTCGGCCTCAGATTTACAAGCACAGCCTGAGTTGCTTGACAGCTTGTTGGGCATTGCCACCCCTAAGGATTGACTGCATGGATATATTGTTTTCTTACTCTAATCTGGTCTGCATTTTGGCGGCGCTCATTGGTTTGCAATTGGGCAGCTTTCTCAATGTGGTGGTGTGGCGCTTACCCTTAATGATGCAGCGTCAATGGGAGGCTGAATGCGCTCAACTGCAAGGAACCAACAGCGAGCCAGCAGAGCCTTTTAATTTATCCACGCCTGGCTCGCATTGCCCTGCTTGCAAAACAGCTTTGCGTGCCGCGGACCTGATACCGGTGTTGAGTTACCTCTGGCTCAAAGGCAAGTGTGGTCATTGTGGTGTGGCGGTGTCTGTGCGTTACCCCTTGGTGGAGTTGGCTGTGGCCTTGCTCTGGGGCTTTTGTGCATGGCGTTGGGGGTTTTCTGTCGAGGCATTGGCGTGGGCTGGTTTTGGCAGTGTGCTGGTGACGCTGGCCTTGATTGACTTGGACACTATGTTGCTGCCCGACAGTTTGACCTTGCCCTTGTTGTGGGCAGGTATCCTGTGTGCTTCTTTTGGCGTGATTCAAATCCCTGTTTTGCAAAGCGTGTGGGGTGCTGCAGCGGGGTATGGCGTTTTATGGGTAGTGCAAACCGTCTTCAAACTCATCACAGGTAAGCAAGGCATGGGCGAGGGGGACTACAAATTGTTGGCGGCCTTGGGTGCTTGGCTGGGCTGGCTGACCTTGCCCATGGTGTTGTTGATCGCCTCATTGCTTGGCGTGGTCGTGGCTTTGGCAATGCGATGGCGGGGAAGTTTGAAAGCCGGCGAGCCTTTGCCGTTTGGCCCTTATTTGGTTTTGGCGGGTCTTGTGTGTGCTGCGGTGGATTTGCACAACGGTTTGTATTCTTTTTAAACTCTTTGTCGCTATGAACACTTTGCCTCAACCCCCTTTCGCCGTTCCCTGTATGTACATGCGAGGCGGCACTTCCAAGGGGCCATTTTTCAAAGAAGCGGATTTGCCCAGTGATACCGCCACCCGTGACCGGGTTCTGTTGGCCATCATGGGCTCACCGGATAAGCGACAAATTGATGGCCTGGGTGGCGCACACCCGCTCACCAGCAAAGTAGGCATCGTGCGACCCAGCACCACGCAGGGCGTTGACCTTGATTTTTTGTTTGCCCAATTGCAACCCGATAAAGATACGGTAGACACCACGCCCAACTGCGGCAATATGTTGGCTGCCGTGGTGCCATTTGCAATGGCGTCTGGCATGGTGAAAGCGCAAGCCGACAGCACCACTTTGCGTGTACTGACCCTCAACACCGATATGCAATGCGACATCACGGTGCAAACGCCCATGGGGTCCGATGGCAAACGTTTTGTCGCTGATCAAGGTGAGGCTCGTATCGATGGCGCACCAGGTACCTCGGCCCCCATCATCATTGATTTTTTAGACACGGCTGGCTCGGTGTGCAGCGGTTTGTTACCTACTGGCCAATTGAAGGACCGTGTTCGTGTGGTTCCCACCGACAAGCTGCAAGGCTTTGAGCCATTCGAGATAGACGTCACTTGTATCGACAACGGCATGCCTTTGGTATTGTTCAAGGCCAGCGACATGGGGCGCACTGGCTATGAATCCGTAGACGCGCTGAACGCTGACTCAGAACTCATAACCCGTATCGAAGCACTGCGCTTGCAAGTGTCGTTGTTGATGGGGTTGGGCGACGTCAGCAGCAAAAACTATCCCAAGATGACCTTGATCGCTGCGCCTGTCAACGGCGGCGCATTGACCACCCGCAGCTTCATTCCCCATGTCTGCCACGACGCCATAGGTGTGCTGGCAGCTGTTACCGTGGGCACGGCCTGTGTATTGCAAGGCTCGGTGTGCGAAGGCGTGGCGGTGATGCAAGCCGGCGACCATCAGGCTTTGTCGGTCGAGCATCCCACTGGTGAATTCAGTGTGGCGTTGCAAACCCGTACCGCCCCCCACTTGCCCGGTGGCCATGAGGTGACGCAAGCTGCGTTGTTGCGCACGGCGCGACTCATCATGCGCGGCGAGGCCATGGTGCCTGCCTCAGTTTGGAATTTTGGAGACAAGACATGAGTTTGATCATTGACTGCCACGGCCACTACACCACAGCCCCTAAAGCTTTGGAAGATTGGCGCAACCAACAAATCGCTGGCATCAAAGACCCCGCGCTGATGCCAAAGGCGTCGGACTTGAAGATCAGTGATGACGACTTGCGCCACAGCATTGAATCAAATCAGTTGAAGCTGATGAAAGAGCGGGGCAGTGACATCACTTTGTTTTCTCCCCGCGCTTCGTTCATGGCGCACCATATTGGCGACTTTGCGGTTTCCAGTATGTGGGCTGCAATTTGCAACGAACTCTGCTTCAGGGTGTCCACCTTGTTTCCAGACCACTTTGTGCCGGTGGCCATGCTGCCCCAATCGCCTGGGGTGGACCCCGCCACTTGCATTCCAGAGTTGGAGCGCTGCGTCAAAGACTTTGGCGCGGTAGGTATCAACCTGAATCCTGATCCATCAGGCGGTCATTGGACCAGTCCACCACTGAGTGACAAACACTGGTACCCGATTTACGAAAAGATGGTGGAGCACGACTTGCCCGCCATGATCCATGTGTCCACCAGTTGCAATGCTTGCTTTCACACCACGGGTGCGCACTATTTGAACGCTGACACCACGGCCTTTATGCAGTGTCTCACCAGCGATTTGTTCAAAGATTTTCCCACTTTGAAGTTCCTTATTCCCCATGGTGGTGGTGCGGTTCCTTACCACTGGGGGCGCTTCAGGGGCTTGGCCCAAGAGCTGAAAAAACCTTTGCTCGAAGACCATTTGCTCAACAACATCTTCTTTGATACCTGTGTGTACCACCAGCCGGGTATCGATTTGCTCAACACGGTCATTCCCGTGAAAAACGTCTTGTTTGCTTCCGAGATGATTGGTGCTGTACGCAGCATCGATCCGCAAACAGGCCACTATTACGATGACACCAAACGCTATATCCAAGCCAGTACTTTGCTGAGCGACGCAGACCGTCACCAGATTTACGAAGCCAATGTGCGCCGCGTATTCCCACGCTTGGACACACGCTTGAAACAGAAGGGACTTTAAATGCATTACCCCCTAGGAACCGTCAAACGTCATATTCAACGTGCTGACAGAGGCGCTGTCGAGCAGCTTGGGCTTTACGGTGTTGCAACCGTTCATGAAGCCATGGGCCGTATAGGTTTGATGCACACCATCATGCGACCAATTTACACGGGTGCTCGTGTGACTGGTACCGCTGTCACTGTGTTGCTGCATCCCGGTGACAACTGGATGATGCATGTGGTGGCCGAACAAATCCAACCTGGTGACATTGTGGTGGCCGCGCTCACTGCCCCCTGTACCGATGGTTATTTCGGCGACTTGTTGGCCACCTCTTTCATGGCGCGGGGTGCACGTGCCCTCATCATCGATGCGGGTGTGCGCGACGTGGCAGAGATCAGGCAAATGGGTTTTCCTGTCTGGAGTCGTGCCATCAGTGCGAAAGGCACGATCAAAGCCACGGTAGGTTCTGTGAATGTGCCTGTGGTGTGTGCGGGTGCTGCGGTCAACCCAGGTGACGCTATCGTGGCTGACGACGATGGCGTGGTGGTGGTCCCTGCCAGCTTAGCGCCTCAAGTGGCAGATGCCGCAGCGGCACGTGAAGCCAATGAAGGCGAAAAGCGTGGCAAGTTGGCTTCTGGCGTGTTGGGCTTGGACATGTACAACATGCGCGAACCACTGGCCAAGGCAGGCCTGAAATACATCGATTGACCTTCATGAAACCCACGACAGGAAACTTCACCAAAACTGATGGCTGGCTGGACTGGTTCGATGGTCCTGCTAAGCCGCGGTTTGTGCTACCTGCAGGTGCAGTCGATGCACATTGCCATGTCTTTGGCCCAGGTGCAGAGTTCCCTTATGCGCCCGAGCGCAAATACACCCCTTGTGATGCTTCCAAGGCGCAGTTGTTTGCGCTGCGCGACCACTTGGGCTTTGACAAGAACGTGATCGTGCAAGCCACTTGCCATGGTGCTGACAACAGCGCCATGTTGGACGCCTTGCGGCATTCTCAGGGCAGGGCACGGGGCGTGGCTACTGTCAAACGTAATGTGAGTGACCAAGCTCTGCAAGACATGCACGACGCCGGTGTCCGTGGCGTGCGTTTTAATTTCGTCAAACGTTTGGTCGACTTCACACCCAAAGACGAATTGATGGAAATCGCCCAGCGCATCAAAACTTGGGGCTGGCATGTGGTCATTTACTTTGAGGCGGTGGACCTGCCCGAGTTGTGGGACTTCTTCACCGCTTTGCCCACCACCGTGGTCGTGGACCACATGGGCAGACCCAATGTCCAGCATCCTGTGGATGGACCCGAGTTCAGCTTGTTCATGAAATTCATGCACGAGCATGACAACGTGTGGAGCAAAGTGTCTTGCCCCGAGCGTTTAAGCATCAGCGGCCCCAGAGCTTTGAATGGCGAACAAAACGCATATCAAGATGTAGTGCCGTTTGCTAGGCTGGTGGTGGAAACTTTTCCTGATCGTGTCCTGTGGGGTACCGATTGGCCGCACCCCAATTTGAAGGACCACATGCCCGATGACGGTTTGCTGGTGGACTTCATTCCCCACATCGCGGTCAGTCAGGAGTTGCGGCGAAAACTGCTCGTGGACAACCCCATGCGTTTGTATTGGTCCTAAGGAAACTTAAACCATGGCACTAGATAAACCTTACTTGGATGTACCCGGCACCACTATTTTTGATGCGGAGCAGTCACGCAAAGGCTATGGGTTGAACCAATTTTGTATGTCCCTCATGAAAGCCAACAACCGTGCCCGCTTCAAAGCCAATGAACGCGCCTACCTTGATGAATGGGCCATGAGCGAAGAGCAAAAAGATGCAGTGATGGCTCGCGACCTCAACTGGTGCATTCGCACGGGCGGCAATATTTATTTCCTTGCCAAGATTGGCGCAACTGACGGCAAAAGCTTTCAGCAAATGGCGGGCAGCATGACGGGTATGACCGAAGAGGAGTACAGAAATATGATGATCAGTGGCGGTCGCTCGGTGGAAGGCAACCGCTTCATGGGCGAAGACGGCAGCGCTCAAGCGCATCGCCAGCCGCAAGGCAAAGCAGGAAAGGCCTGAGCCATGGCACACATCTCTGCATCGGTTTACACATCGCATGTCCCCGCCATTGGCGCGACCATTGACATGGGTAAAACGCAAGAGCCTTATTGGCAACCCCTGTTCAAAGGCTATGAGTTTTCCAAACAATGGATGAAGGACAACACCCCTGATGTCATTTTCTTGGTCTACAACGACCACGCGACGGCCTTTAGCTTGGACATGATTCCCACCTTTGCCATCGGTACGGCTGCACAGTACACGCCTGCTGACGAGGGCTGGGGTCCACGCCCTGTGCCCGTGGTGCATGGTCACGCAGAGTTGGCCTCGCACATCGCGCATTCTGTCATCCAACAAGACTTTGACCTGACCATCGTCAACAAAATGGACGTGGACCATGGCCTGACTGTGCCCTTGTCCCTCATGTGCGGTCAACCGCCAACTTGGCCTTGCCCCGTTATTCCGTTTGCGGTGAATGTGGTTCAGTACCCTGTACCCTCTGGGCAACGATGCTTTAACTTAGGCAAAGCCATTGCCAAGGCGGTGAAAAGTTTCGATGCAGATTTGAATATCCAAATATGGGGAACAGGTGGCATGAGCCATCAGCTGCAAGGACCACGTGCAGGCCTTATCAACAAAGATTTTGACAATGCGTTCTTAGACCAACTCATTGCTGATCCAGCAAGCTTGGCACAAAAGCCGCACATTGACTATGTGCGCGAAGCGGGTAGCGAGGGTATCGAGTTGGTGATGTGGCTCATTGCCCGTGGAGCTATGAGCGATGTGAATGAAGGCAAGCACTCGCCCAAGGTGGTACACCGTTTCTATCACGTGCCTGCCAGCAACACGGCGGTAGGACATTTGATTTTGGAGAATACATGAACAAAACTATCAAGGTAGCCTTGGCAGGGGCAGGTGCGTTTGGCATCAAACATTTAGATGGCATCAAGCTCATTGATGGCGTTGAAGTGGTGTCCCTCATTGGCCGTGAGTTGGAAAAAACCCAAGAAGTAGCCAACAAATACGGCATTGCGCACGTCACCACCGACTTGAATGAAAGTTTGGCGATCAAAGAGGTGGATGCGGTTATTTTGTGTACTCCCACACAAATGCATGCCTTTCAGTCCATTGCTTGCCTTAAAGCTGGCAAACATGTGCAAGTAGAAATCCCCTTATGCGATGTGTACCAAGACGGTGCCGAGGTGATTGCTCTGCAAAAGCAAACGGGTTTGGTAGCGATGTGTGGTCACACGCGGCGCTTCAATCCAAGCCATCAGTTTGTTAACCAGCAGATCAAGGCTGGGCAGTTCAATGTGCTTCAAATGGATGTGCAAACCTATTTTTTTCGCCGTACCAACATGAACGCCTTAGGTCAACCACGCAGTTGGACAGACCATCTGCTGTGGCACCATGCCGCACACACAGTGGATTTGTTCGCCTACCAAGCAGGCAGTCCTGTGGTGAAGGCTAATGCGATTCAAGGGCCGATTCACCCCAGCTTAGGCATCGCCATGGACATGAGTATCCAGTTGCAAGCTGCCAATGGGGCGATTTGCACCCTGTCCCTCAGCTTCAACAATGACGGACCCTTGGGCACTTTCTTTCGCTACATTGGTGACAATGCCACTTACATTGCCCGCTACGACGATTTGTTCAATGGCAAAGAAGAAAAACTTGATGTCTCCAAGGTAGCGGTATCCATGAATGGTATTGAATTGCAAGACCGCGAGTTTTTTGCAGCTATTCGCGAGGGCCGCGAGCCCAATGCCAGTGTGGCTCAGGTGTTGCCTTGCTACGAGGTGCTGCATGATTTGGAACAACAATTGTCATGAATAAACGTCAAGTTGGCCCTTTCCAAGTTAACCCCATTGGCCTGGGGTGCATGAATATTTGCGCAGTCTATGGACCGCCGCCTTCGTTTGCCGATGCAGAGCGCCTGTTGTTAACCGCTTTGGACGAGGGTGTGGATTTTTTCGATACCGCAGCCCTTTATGGCTTTGGTGAGAGCGAACGTATCATCGGCAAGGTTTTGTCCAAACACCGCAGTCGCTTCATCTTGGCCAGCAAATGCGGCATGCAAGGGGTTGATGTCAACGGTGACGGTAAAAAAGTGCGAGTGATTGATGGCCGACCCGAAACCATCAAGGCCACCTGCGACGACAGTTTGCGCCGTCTCAACACGGATGTGATTGACCTGTATTACCTGCACCGCTGGGATAAACGTGTGCCCATCGAGGAAAGCGTAGGCGCTTTGAGTGATTTGGTGCGGGCCGGAAAAATTCGCAGCATTGGCTTGTCTGAGGTATCTGCAGTAACTCTTCGCAAAGCCCAAGCCGAGCACCCGATCGCCGCTTTGCAAACCGAGTATTCACTGTGGACCCGAAACCCTGAAATCGCGGTGTTGCAAGCCTGCCAAGACCTTGGTGTGGCTTTTGTGTCGTTTAGCCCTTTGGCTCGCAAATTCTTATGCAACGACTTGCATGGCACCGCCGATTTATTACCAACCGATTGGCGTCATACTTCTCCGCGCTTCAATGCCGAGCACTATCCACACAACCTGGCCTTGCTAGGCGCTTATGTGCAAATTGCCAATGAACTTGGCTGCACCCCTGCACAACTGGCGCTGGCCTGGGTGCTGCATCAAGCGCCGCACATTGTCACCATCCCCGGAACCGCTCGCGCAGACCATTTGAAAGACAACATGACCGCGTTGAACATTCAACTCTCGCCTGAGGTGTTGGCGCGATTGAACCAGACCATCAACCAACACAATGTGGTGGGCAATCGATACAACGCCTTGGCCAGCAGCGAAGTCGATACCGAAGTTTTTGGGGCTTAATCCCCCCGCAAAAACACCAATTGCAATTATTCCAAATAGGCATACATTGGGCAGATTAATATTTAATCTCTAAGAGGATTTTATGAAACTCATTTGGGAGCACTGCCATTTATCTTTGCAGAAGTTCTTTCAGCGCTTATCCGAAAGACTTTACGTTCCCAGTCAGACAGGCTCACACGATATGGGAAACCAATACCTAGGCGATTTGGCGAGTTCCTATATAGAGAACAAGGATTTTCAAGTATCTAACCGTCCTGCGTTCAGAGGCGTGAAATTGAGTAAGCATTGATTTTTAGGCCAACTTAAGTTTCAAGATCGCATATGCAGTTGGAATAAGTTTTTATGCTTACTATCTTTTAAGGGTTTCCCTAGTTTTATTCGGGTGTCAGGCGCCTACATTTGTCTGGACAGTTGTCAAATCAAACAAACCTTATATGTGCTCGATGAATCATAAAGTAATGGCTGCTCTGGCAACCCTATTGATCTGTGCTGTTTCATTGGTCCTGCCTTTTCATGCCAATGCACAGACTTATCCGGCTCGACCTATCACCCTGGTGGTGCCTTGGAGTGCTGGTGGCGGCACTGATGCGATTGCCCGCATCATCGGCAGCCTACTTGAAAAGGAACTCGGACAACCTGTCAACGTCATCAATCGTACCGGTGGCTCTGGGGTGGTGGGTCATTCTGCGATGGCATCAGCAGTGCCTGACGGTTACACCATCGGTTTGATCACGGTTGAAATAGGCATGATGCATTGGCAGGGGCTGACAGAGTTGACCCATTCCTCTTACACACCGATTGCATTGATGAATGCCGATCCGGCAGCGGTCATTGTGCGAGCCGATTCAGCCTATAAAAATATGAATGACTTGCTTGCGGCTATCAAGGCCAACCCCGGCAAGTTGAAAGCCAGCGGAACCGGGCAGGGGGGCATTTGGCACCTGGCTATTGCAGGCTTGTTGCGGGATCACAAGATTGAACCGTCAAGCGTGCCTTGGGTACCAAGTAACGGGGCTGCCCCTGGTTTGCAAGATCTGGTGGCAGGGGGCATAGACATTGTTCCCGTTTCCCTGCCAGAGGGGCGCTCATTGATAGACGCAGGCAAGGTGCGCAGCTTGGTATTGATGAGCGACAAACCCTCTGCCTTGTACCCGAATGTCCCCACACTGAAAGCCGCTACCGGTAGCACCTGGACGCTGGCTGCTTGGCGCGGGGTGGTGGCACCCAAGGGCTTGCCTTTGGTTTTGCGTGACAAATTAGCTGCTGCTTTGAAAAAAATTGCAACCAGCAAAGACTACAGCGACTTTATGGGCTCCCGTGGCTTTGGTGTGCTGTATGCACCGCCCGATGACTTTGCTGCGTTCATGGCCAGATCGAATACAGATTTGGGTGCAACGATGAAGGCCGTGGGCATCGCCAAATAAGTCGCCTATGAAAATCAATGATGCCGTCTTCGGTCTTTTGCTCACGCTGATCAGTCTTGCGGTATTGCACACCATACAGTCCTACCCTGATATTGCGGGACAGCAAGTTGGTCCGGCTCTCTTTCCGGGCTTGATTGCTATTCTTCTTGGGGTCTGCGGTATCGTTTTGATTTACCGTGGTTGGCAATCACGTCAACTTGTGCCTTGGTTGCAAGCGGCCGATTGGTGGCATTCTCGACGTCATCTGACCGGATTCATACTGCTCATAGCCGGTATTGTTTTTTATATGGTGGCATCCGAAGACCTTGGTTTTTTACCAACTGCATGCTTGCTGATGTGGGCGCTGATGGTGAACCTGAAAGTGGCACCTGTACGTGCGGCCGTCTTGTCGCTTCTCTTGAGTGCCTTGGTGCATTTTGCTTTTTATACCTTGCTGCGTGTGCCATTGCCTTGGGGTGTGTTGACCCCCTGGGCCTGGTAAGGTTAAAGGGAAACAACTTATGTGGACCGCGATTTCTCAGGCTTTCAGCATGGTGTTCGACCCATACACCTTGCTGGTCATGGTGTTAGCCTCCATGTACGGATTGTTCGTTGGCGCGGTGCCCGGACTCACCGCCACCATGGCCACTGCCTTGCTGGTGCCGGTTACTTTTTTTATGGCGCCGATTCCTGCCATCGCCGCCATCGTCACAGCCACTGCGATGGCAATTTTTTCCGGCGATATACCCGGTTGTTTATTGCGCATCCCTGGTACACCAGCCTCTGCTGCCTATACCGATGAAGCATTTGCTATGACCCGCAAAGGCCAAGCCGAATTAGCGCTAGGGGCAGGTCTTGTATTTTCTGTCGTCGGTGGTTTGTTTGGCACTGTAGTCTTGATTTTTGCTGCGCCTACTCTGGCAGATTTTGCTATTCAATTCAGCTCATATGAATATTTCTGGCTGGTGCTGCTTGGTTTGACATGTGCAGTGTTCATCACTTCGAGTCATCCACTCAAAGGCATGGTGACTTTGTCGTTGGGTTTGCTGATCGCGTGTGTCGGGCTAGGCAATCCCGCCGGATTTCCCAGGTTTACTTTCGGCTCAGCTGAGATGACCGGTGGTATTGGCATGATTCCGATGATGATCGGCATGTTCGCAATTTCCGAGGTGATTCGCTTTGTGGTGGACACCGCCCCACCGGCCCAACTGGTGACTGACAAAGTAGGCAATGTGCTGGCCGGTCAATGGGCGCTGGCCAAAAAATACCCTGTGCAGATTTTGCGCGGCAGTGCATTAGGTACGCTCGTGGGTGCATTACCAGGGGCAGGTGCTGATATTGCCGCATGGATGTCGTATGCCATCAGCAAGAAATTTTCCAAAGAACCCGAAAAATTCGGTACCGGCCATGTCGAAGGCATTGTCGAATCCGGTGCTGCCAACAACAGTGCGCTGGCCGGTGCTTGGATACCCGCATTGGTGTTTGGCATACCTGGCGACAGCATCACCGCCATCGTCATCGGAGTGCTTTACATGAAGAACATGAACCCGGGACCAACTTTGTTTGTTACTCAGCCTCAGAATATTTATGCTGTATTTCTACTCTTCATCATGGCCAACATCATCATGCTTCCCATGGGTATTTTGTGTATCAAGGTCGCCAAAAAAATCCTTAAAGTACCACGCAATGTTTTGATGCCGCTTATTCTTTTGTTTTGCACTGTGGGAACTTTTGCCATCAACAACTCCTTGTTCGATGTCGGCGTGATGCTGGCTGCCGGTTTGCTGGCTTATGTTCTGGAAGAAAATGACTTCCCGATTGCACCAGCCATTCTTGGCGTGGTCTTAGGTGGCATGCTGGAGGAAAACTTCATCACATCAATGATCAAGTCCAATGGCGATCTCAGCGCTTTCTTCGGTCGACCCATTGCTGCCTTTCTCGGCATAGCTACCTTGTTAGTCTGGTTTGTTCCGATCTGCTTGAGGTTTTGGCGAGCTCGTTACACAGGCTGACTGCGCATCATCATCAAGCCTGCACCGACCAGCAAGACCATTCCGCACCAGGCCATTGTGTTGGGAATATCGCCCCAAACCACAAACCCCATGACAACCGCTGTAAGCAGGCCCACATAGCGAAAGGGAGCGACCACCGTCAAGTCGGCACTGCGCGTGCTTTGAATCAGCAGGAAATAACCGATGCTAAGTAGCGCCGCTGCGCCACCCAAGCACGCCCAAGAGACCATGCTTACCGCTGCCCAGTCTTGCCACAAACTCCACACACCCGCCATCAACGTGGCAGTGGTCGCTGTGCACAAGGTCACCATCAAGGATGGAATATTCGACGGCACAAAACGCATGCTGATGTCGCGCAAAGCGTGCAACAAGGTGCCACCCAAACAGACCCAAGCCCAAAGGTTAAAACCCTCTGCCTGAGGTTGCACCACCAACAATACGCCGACAAAACCGGTGGCGATGATGAGCCAGTGGCGAAGGCTGACGCGAACACCCAAGAGCAAGCCCGACAGCAAAGCAATCAACAAAGGGGTTGTCATATTGATAGCTGTTGCGTTGGCCAAGGGCATGTGAAACATTGCAGTCAGATACACCAGACTGGCCAAACCATCTAAACATGAACGAATCAATACCCAGCGGTCACGCAAAACTGTGATGGCGCTGCGTGGGTTTTTGAAAGTGCCCATGTAAACACACAGCAATGCCAAACCCAGCATGGCCAAAAGGCCACGCAAAAAAATCAGTTGGGATGGGGGCAGACTGGCGCTGACGTACTTGACCAGCGAGTCGTTTAAAACAAAACTGGCCATACCGACCGACATGGCGATCACGCCACGTCGGTTGTTGGCTGCGGTCATAGGGTGTCGATGAAACTGCGCAGTTTGTCGGAGCGGCTGGGGTGCTTGAGTTTGCGCAAAGCCTTGGCTTCAATTTGGCGAATGCGCTCGCGTGTGACGTCAAACTGTTTGCCCACCTCTTCCAAGGTGTGGTCGTTGTCCATCTCGATACCAAAGCGCATACGCAGCACCTTGGCTTCGCGGGGTGTGAGGCCATCCAAGATTTCTTTCACCACGTCACGCAAGCCAGCTTGCATGGCGGCCTCTAGAGGCGCTGTGTTGGCGCCGTCTTCGATGAAGTCGCCCAAGTGCGAATCGTCATCGTCGCCAATGGGCGTTTCCATGGAGATAGGCTCTTTGGCAATCTTCATGATCTTGCGGATCTTGTCCTCAGGCATCTCCATTTTTTCAGCCAAGACCGAGGCATCGGGCTCGAAGCCAAACTCTTGCAAGTGCTGGCGGCTGATGCGGTTCATCTTGTTGATGGTCTCGATCATGTGCACCGGAATACGGATGGTGCGGGCCTGATCTGCGATGGAGCGGGTGATGGCTTGGCGAATCCACCAAGTGGCGTAGGTCGAGAATTTGTAGCCACGGCGGTACTCGAATTTGTCCACGGCCTTCATTAGGCCGATGTTGCCCTCTTGGATCAAGTCAAGGAACTGCAATCCACGGTTGGTGTATTTCTTGGCAATCGAGATGACCAAACGCAAGTTGGCCTCAATCATTTCCTTCTTGGCGTTGCGTGAGGAGCGTTCGCCTTCGTTCATGCGTTTGTTGATGTCCTTGAGTTCGGCCAAGGGAACCACCACGCGGGTTTGTATATCTGTGAGTTTTTGCTGCAACTCTTGGATAGCGGGAATATTGCGGGTCATGGTGACGGACCAAGGCTTGGCCGCAGCAGACTGCTTTTCCACCCACTTCAGGTTCAGCAAATTGACGGGAAACTCTTTGATGAACATGTCTTGCGTCATACCGCAGCGGTCAACAATGATACGGCGCAGTTCGCGTTCTTTTTTGCGCACATCATCGACTTGTGAGCGCACCAAGTCGCACAGTTTTTCAATCGTACGTGCGGTAAAACGTACAGTCATCAACTCTTCGCTGATAGATTTTTGGATTTTCAAATAGGTGGGTGAACCGTAGCCTTCTTTGTCAAATGCTTTGCGCATCTTTTCAAACAATGTTTGCACACGTTCAAAGCGGGTGAGGGCTTCGGTTTTGAGTTCTTCAAGCTTCTTGGTGAGCGCTTTAGAACCGCCTTTGCCGTCGTCATCATCGGAGTCATCAAACTCGTCGAAATCTTCTTCGGCCACATAGTCGTCAGCTTCGTTGGCGTTGCTAAAGCCGTCAACGATGGTGGAGATGACCACCTTGCCTTCGCGTATGTCTTCGGCCATGCGCAAAATTTCAGCGACTGTGGCAGGGGATGCGCTGATGGCTTCCATCATCGCCATCAAACCGCCTTCGATGCGCTTGGCAATTTCAATTTCGCCTTCGCGTGTCAGCAACTCCACGGTGCCCATCTCGCGCATATACATGCGCACAGGGTCGGTGGTGCGGCCAAATTCGCTGTCCACGGTGGACAAAGCCGCTTCGGCTTCTTCTTCAGCCTCTTCTTCACTTGCCACGGTCGGGCCGGTGTTGGTGATGAGCAAGGTTTCCGCGTCAGGGGTTTGTTCGTAAACCTGCACGCCCATGTCGTTCAACATGGTGATGACGACTTCCATGGTCTCAGCGTCAACCAGTTTGTCGGGTAAGTGGTCGGAGATTTCGCCGTGTGTCAGGTAGCCACGGGTTTTGCCAAGCTTGATCAGGGTCTTCAGGCGCGAGCGGCGTTTGGCCAAGTCTTCTTCGGACAGAACGGCTTCGTCCAAACCAAACTCTTTCATCAAGGCGCGTTCTTTGGCCTTGCTGATCTTCATGCGCAAAGGCTTGACCTTCTCACCAGTGGCCACGGTTTCTTCGGCAAATTCGGCCTCTAAGTCGACCAAGTCTTCATCAGCAGGAAGACCTTTTTTAGCTGCTTTGCCCTTAGGGTTGGGCTTGCCGGAGGCCTTGGGTGGTTTGGCTTTTTCACCGCTGGGTTTGACAGGTTTTTTTGCCGCTGGCTTGGCGGCAGCTTTGACGGAAGCTGATTTGGCAGCGGGTTTAGCAGCAGGTTTAGCCGCAGGCTTGGCAGCTACCTTAGCAGCAGGTTTGGCCGCAGTTTTCGCAACTGGCTTAGTGGGTGCTTTGGCAGCAGGCTTGGCAGCGGTTTTGGCTACAGGCTTAACTACAGGCTTTGCAAAAGGTTTTGCAACAGGTTTGGCGGGGGCTTTTTTGGCAGTCGACACAGGAGAGGCTTTCTTAGGGACAGGTTTCGCAGAGGATGCTGATGGTTTAGAGGCTGTTTTGGCCTTGGCAGGCTTGGTGGACTTCTTGGCTGGCATGTCAATCCTTGAAAAACAAAAAGGGGTATCGGCGTGCGTTGAAAGCGCGCTAATGGGACAGTGGCAGGGGTTCCAAGCAAGTTGAAAGGGCGATCATTTGGTGTGCAATCCTTGCGGTGAACGGCGGGTTGTGAACTGCGTCACGGTTGGCCTGGCCCGGAGGTTTTGCTGTCGCGCTTGCTCAAGAAATGTGGATTATACCAGAGGGGCTTTTTTCAGGGCAGCTAATCGGCTATTCAATTGCTTGATGCGCTCATAAGCTTGGGGGTCGCTTGCCATACGGCGGGTCAAGCTGTCAATCTCGAGGGAGAGCTGCTCAATCTCCAATGCAGCCAAGATGCTTTGCAATTCACCGGCATCGCTGTCGATGTCGGCAGGGGCATCATCGATCAATCGAGACACCACCGCTTCATTGGCGTGTCCACGCAAGCCCTCGCGCAAGCCTGCCAAGGACTGAATGCCGTTTTCTAGCCACTGTTGGTTTAACCAAGCCATCAATTCGCCGTAAGGGGCAGGCATCTCCAGCAGCAAGTGGTGTTGGTGTGCCGACAGCCCATCCCATTGCTGCATGTCTGAAAACAAAATTTGCAAAGCCCTGTCGCGGCGCGAAGGTGCTTTGCTGCGCAGGTTGATGCCTATGGGCGGGGGCCGTTTGCTGTTGCCCGTGCGGGTCCAAGGACTAGTGGAGGCAAACCCAGATTTGGCCGTTGGCTTGGCGCTGGTGTTGGGGGCACCAGAGGGCGTTGAAGCCAGCCACAAGCGCTGCAGTTCGTGTTGACCAATGCCAACGGTATCAGCCAGTTCATTGAGTAACTGGGTTTTGAGCACGCCGTCTGGCATGGCCAGCCACAGCGGTTTGGCTTGAGCGGCCAACAAAGCCCGCCCTTCAGCGGTGTCGATGTCGCAGCCATCGCGGGCGATCTCCATCACAAATCGTGACAGGGGCGTGGCGTCAGACACCATCCGAGAAAAAGCATCCGAGCCATGGGCTCGCACAAAGCTGTCGGGGTCGTGCTCAGCAGGAAGGAACAAAAACTTCACATTGCGCACATCGGTGGCAAAGGGCAGGGCGCCGTCGAGGGCTTTTCGTGCAGCGCGTCTGCCAGCTGCATCGCCGTCGAAACTGAACACCACCGAGTCGGTGAAGCGAAACAGTTTTTGCACATGGTCGGTGGTGCAAGCCGTACCCAAGGTGGCTACTGCATTGGGAAAGCCCAGTTGGGCCAAAGCCACCACATCCATGTAGCCTTCGGTCACCAACACATAGCCGGCTTCGCGCAAAGCGGTCCGCGCTTCAAACAAGCCATACAACTCTCGCCCTTTGCTGAACACCGGTGTCTCGGGTGAGTTCAGGTATTTGGGCGTACCTTCGCCTAGTACGCGGCCACCAAAGCCTATGCACTCGCCTTTCACATTGCGGATGGGAAACATGATGCGGTCGCGAAAGCGGTCGTAGCGCTTGTCTTCTTCGCCACTTTCTTCATGGGTGATGACCAAGCCCGACTCCACCAGTAAGGCGTCTTGGTAGTCCGTGAAGACACTGGCCAAATTGCGCCATCCCTCAGGCGCGTAGCCTAGGCCAAACAACTTGGCAACCTCACCAGACAGGCCCCGCCCTTTCAGGTAATCAACCGCTTGTGGGCTGCTTTTTAGGTGTTTGCGGTAAGACTCACCGGCTTTTTCAAGCACCTCGTTCAACGTGGCTTGGCGTTGGCGTTGCTGCTGGGCGCGTTGACGCTCTGCAGGATCGGCATCGTCTTCGGGGACTTGCAGGCCATAGCTTTGCGCCAAATCTTTCACCGCTTCAATGAAACTCATGCCGCCATGTTCCATCAAAAAGCCAATTGCATTGCCATTTTTACCGCAGCCAAAGCAATGGAAAAACTGCTTGGTCGGGCTGACCGAAAAAGAAGGCGATTTCTCTCCGTGAAAAGGGCACAGGCCCATGTAGTTGGCGCCGCCTTTTTTCAACTGCACGTAGCGACCCACTACCTCCACCACATCGGTGCGGTTGATCAACTCTTGGATGAAAGACTGGGGTATGGCCATCTCAGTCGCCAGCGACCACGCCCTCGCGGCGCGGGTCTGCAGCGCCAAACCAATCGGGTCCGAGGCGCTGCAGCGCTTGCAAGCCGCTGGGCATGTCCATCTCTTTCACCGCGTGGCCAAGAATTTGCAAATTCGACACAGTGGCAGAGGGAAACAAACCCGACTCCAGCAGCAAGGGCGCGTTCGCACCTGTCACCCCTGAGTGCGGCAGGTTGATGGCTTGCTGGGCGTCAAGCTCCCAGTGCAACATGGCCCACAAAGTTTGCGCAGTGAAGTGGATGATCATGGCGCCTCCTGGGCTGCCCAAACTGGCCAGCAACTCGCCGCGTTCGTGGTTTGGGTTTTCAGCAAACACCAAGGTGGGGCTCATGGAGGAGCGAGGGCGTTTGCCCGCTTGTACGCGGTTGGCCACAGGGCGGCCATGCTCGTCTTGCGGGGTAAAGCTGAAGTCAGTCAATTGGTTGTTCAGCAAAAAACCGCCGGGTAAATTTTCCACGCTGACCATCAAGCGAGCACCAAAACCACTTTCAATCGAAGTGGTCATGGCCAAGGCATTGCCCAAGCCATCGACGATGCTGATGTGGCTGGTGCCGTACTCGGTTTGGTCGGGCATGGGTGCCCACCCCTGCAAACGGCTGCCAGGGTTGCCGGCGCTCACCTGCGGAATTCGCCTATCGGCAATTTGGCTCGCACGTGACTGCAAATACGCGGTGTCGAGCAACTCGTCCCAGTCTTGGGCGGGAGGCCCGACAAAAGCGGGGTCGGCGATGAACTGCGCACGATCGGCAAACGCCAAACGCGCAGCTTCGTTGTAGTTGTGCAGCCAAGCGGTGCTGGGCATGGCGGTGTTGCGCTCCGTCCAAGCGGATGGTGGAAGTTGGTTGCTGGCGTCTGTGGCCAGCATGCCCATGATTTGCCCCATGGTGATCAAGCCCGAGCTGGGCGGCCCTACGCCGCAGACCTGTACCTGCTGGGTGGTGCTGAAGGTGCTGGCATGAGAAAAACACAGGGCATCGCGTTTCAAAGCTTTGTATTTTTGTAAATCTTCAAGGCTGAGAAAACCAGGGTTGGTGTCGTGCTGCTGAACCTTGTCGACCATGGCTTGGGCAATCTCGCCGTTGTAAAAAACGTCTGCCCCATCTTGTGCGATGCGCTTGAAGATGGTCGCCATGGCAGGGTTTTGTAAGTGGTGTCCGATGGGCCAAGGTGTTCCATCAGACTGAAAAAAATACGCCAAGGCTTGGTGATCACGTTGTAATGTTTTGTCGGCACTCAGCAATGTATGCAAACGTGGGCTGATGGGAAAGCCTTCCTCGGCCAAGGCGATAGCGGGTTCAAACAATTGGGCCCAAGGCAGTGCGCCATGTTGTTGGTGCGCTTTCTCCAACATGCGCAGCAAGCCTGGCACACCCACGGAGCGGCCACCCACCGCGGCATCGTTGAATGCCATGGGTTTGCCTTCAAGCCAAAACAAACGCTCGGCGGCTAGAGCGGGGGCTGTTTCGCGTCCGTCAAAGACTTGCAAATTCTCGCTGTCGTGGTGCAGCAAAAAAGCGCCGCCACCGATACCGCTGGACTGCGGTTCAACCAAGGTCAGCACCATTTGCACCGCAATGGCCGCATCCACCGCTGTACCGCCTGCTTGCAGCACTTGGTAACCCGCATCGCTGGCCAAATAGTTGGCCGCAGCCACGCCGCGCTGCTTGAGGTGCCACCCCGGTTTAGCTTGGTAGCCGCTGGCGGCCTCGGGCAAATCGGGGATGCGGTAATTCAGCTGAGCCTGCGCAAAACCTGCGAGCAAGCCAAGCGTTAGAGCGAGTACTTCTGTACGCACTTATTTTGGCGGAAGGCGGATCGCACCATCAAGGCGGATGACCTCACCATTGAGCATGTCGTTGTCCAAAATATGCATCACCAATTTGGCGTAATCCATGGGCGTGCCCAAGCGCGAGGGGAAGGGCACCCCAGCGGCCAAAGCTTCTTGCACCTCTTTGGGCATGGAGAACATCATGGGTGTGCCAAAGATGCCGGGGGCGATGGTCATGTTGCGAATGCCCAACTTGGACAGGTCGCGGGCGATGGGCAAAGTCATGCCCACGATGCCGCCTTTGGAAGCTGAATACGCGGCTTGGCCGATTTGGCCGTCATAGGCTGCTACCGAAGCGGTGGAGATGAGCACGCCGCGCTCGCCAGTGGCTTCCGGCACGTTGGTGCTCATGGCCTGAGCGCTCAATCGGATCATGTTGAAGCTGCCCACTAAATTGACATTGATAGTGCGCTGAAAACCGGCCAGCAAATGCGGGCCAGTTTTGCCAACCGTGCGCTCTGCGGTGGCAATGCCAGCGCAGTTGATCAGGCCGCTGAGCTTGCCCAAGCTTTGCGCTTTGGCGACAACCGCTCCGGCCTGCTCTTCGTTGGAGACGTCGCAATGCATGAACACGCCGCCGAGTTCGGCGGCAATGGCTTGGCCTTTTTCGTCTTGCATATCAGCGATGACGACTTTGCCACCAGCCTGGCTTAACAGCTTTGCTGTGCCTTCGCCCAAACCGGACGCACCGCCGGTCACGATAAATACATTGCCCTTGATTTGCATGAATTGCCTTTCAACACGGTCTAAAAGAAGTAAGCCGTGGATTATCGCAGTGCCTGCTGGGCGACAATCTGTACATGCATACATTCACAGTTTCCCCTCGCCGCTTTTGCCAACTCGGGTTGGCTGCCCTGCTGATGGTCTTGGCCGCCTGCACCACCGTCAAACCCCCAGAGGTGGTTGTACAGCCTGAATTACCGCAAGCCCCAGCGCCAAGGAAAGTGCCTAAATTGGGGCTTGCTTTGGGCGGCGGCGCGGCGCGTGGGTTTGCGCACATTGGGGTGATTCAGGTCTTGGAGGAAAACGGCATCAAGGCGGACATGGTGGTGGGCACTTCGGCAGGCAGCGTGGTGGCCGCTTTTTACGCCAGCGGCAAGACGGGGGCGCAGCTGCAGTGGTTGGCCGACAGCATGGACGAGTCGCAACTGACCGACTGGACCGTGCCTTTCATGAGCCGAGGCATGTTGCGCGGCGAGGCGCTGGGCCGCTACATCAACACCCAACTCAACGGCGCCAAGATCGAAGACCTGAAGATCCCCTTAGGGATAGTCGCCACCGATTTGCAAAGCGGAGATGGCATTTTGTTCAGGCGCGGCGATATCGCCACGGCGGTGCGAGCTTCCAGCGCTGTGCCCTCGGTGTTCGAGCCTGTGCGCATTGGCAACAAAGACTATGTCGACGGCGGTTTGGTCTCGCCTGTACCGGTGCGCTATGCCCGTCAGATGGGCGCAGACATCGTCATTGCGGTGGATATTTCAAGCCGCCCCGAAGACGCCAAAACCACCGATATGCTGAAGGTTCTTTTGCAAACTTTCAGCATCATGGGCAAGAGCATCAGCCAGTTGGAAATGGCGCAAGCAGAAGTCGTTGTGCGTCCCGCCATGTCTGATGTTGGCAGCACCGAGTTTGCCGCCCGCAAGAAAAGCATTGAAGCGGGCAGGGCGGCCATGAAACTGGCCTTGCCAGCACTGAAAGCGGCACTCGCCAAATAAAAAAAGGCTCCTGCAAAGGAGCCTTTTTAAACGTCCGTCAAAGCAAATTAACGCTTGCGTGAAGCCTTGGGAGCAGCAGTAGCAACTGTAGAAGCTGCCATGGCGTGCATATTGGATTCGGCAGCTTCAGTGGCTTGTTTCACAGCTTTTTGAACGCTTTCGATGGCGCTTTGGCTGGCAGCGATGGCGCTCTTAACCATGGCCACAGCGGTTTCAGAACCAGCAGGTGCGTTTTTCACAGCAGAGTCAACCAAGTTGGTGACGGTCTTTTGTGTTTCAGCAGCTTTGTCTTCCACAGCCTTGGTGAATTCGCTGCCAGTGCTGGTGGCGATTTCGTACATGTGGCGGCTGAAAGAAACAGCTTTTTCGCTTAAGGGCTGGAGGTAACCGGCTTGCAGGGCCATCAGTTCTTGCACGTCTTTGACGCTCATCAGGGCGTGGACGTGGTCTTGGTTATCAGACATAGCGGCTTTGGCAGCGGCCATATTGAGTTCAACCAATTTTTCAACACCGGCGAAAGCTTTATGGCTCAGGCCGAAAAGGGTGTCAATGCTGGCTTTGTTGGCGGCAATCATTTGTTCTGCGGTCATCATGGTGTTTTCCTTTGAAGAAGTTAAAAGTGGGAACCAGGTCACTGCGTTTTGTTTTTGTTGCGGCGCAGCATGTATTGAAGTATAGGGTTAATACTGGTCAAATCAAGTGCTATTTGTTGCAATGCAACAAATTAGGCATGGTTTTCTAAATTCCCACGACAATCCTTGGCAAATGAAGCTTTTTTACGCTGCCACCCACATCCAAACCCTGCCAGCAGGCCACCGGTTTCCGATGGGCAAATACGAGCTGTTGCGGCAAAGGTTGGCGGCGGAAATGCCGCAGCTTGGCCTGCTTTTGGCCGATCCCGCCAGCGAGGGCGAGTTGGCGCTGGTTCACACACCCCTTTATATAGAAGCGGTATTCAAGGGCAGTTTGCCACCGGCGGCGCAACGCGAAATTGGTTTTCCTTGGTCCGAGGGCATGGTCGAGCGAGCTAGGCGCTCGGTAGGTGCCACCGTCATGGCAGCGCGAGCCGCATTCCAAGAAGGGGTTGCGGCCAATTTGGCAGGCGGCACCCACCATGCCTATGCCGACAAGGGCGGCGGGTTTTGCGTTTTCAACGATGTGGCTGTGGCAGCCCGTTTGATGCAAGCCGAGTGGTTGCGCCATCAACGCCGCGCCTTGAAAGTGGCGGTGATTGATTTGGATGTCCACCAAGGCAACGGCACAGCACATATTTTTCGCGATGACCCCTCGGTGTTTACCTTGTCTTTGCATGGCGCGAAGAATTTCCCTTTTCGCAAAGAGGCCAGCGACATCGATGTGGAGTTGCCCGACGGCTGCAGCGATGCGCCCTATTTGGAAGCTTTGGAAGAGGCTTTGCGCCAGTTACAAGACCGCTGTGCGCCCGACTTGGTGTTTTATTTGGCAGGTGCAGACCCGCACGAGGGCGACCGTTTGGGGCGACTGAACTTGAGCTTTGAAGGCCTGCAAGAGCGCGACCGCTGTGTGCTGGCTTGGGCACAGGCGCGGCGCATTCCGCTGACCATGGCGATGGCGGGGGGCTACGGCAAGCAGATCGAGGACACAGTGGAAGTTCAGATGAATACCTTTGCCCAAGCTTTGGCTGCTTGGCAAGGCTGGCAAAATCAACCTTTATGACTGCACCAACACCTGCTCGCGCACAACCCCACGGGCGCGACACCTACCCCGCCTTTCGCCGCATCACCACCCGTTGGCTTGACAACGATGCCTACGGCCATGTCAACAACGTTGTTTATTACCATTGGTTTGACACCGTGGTGAACGCACATTTGATCGAACACGGGGTGCTAGACATCCAAAACGGACAAACCATCGGGTTGGTGGTAGAGACGCATTGCAATTATTTTTCCTCGCTGGCGTTTCCGCAAAACGTCGACGCCGGTCTGCGCGTGGCGAGAATCGGCTCCTCCAGTGTTCGTTATGAAGTGGGCTTATTCGCCGAAGGGGAAGCGCAAACCGCAGCCCACGGGCATTTTGTCCATGTGTATGTGGACAGACAAACCCGCCGCCCCGTGAGCACCTTGCCCGCGCCTTTGTTACAAGTTTTACAGGACCTCGCATGATCAACGCTGTTGACCAAGCTATCACCACCCGCATGTCGGCCAGAGCCTTCACCTCGCAGCCTGTGCCGCGTGAGCTGCTGACGCAGTTGCTCGAACTCGCCGCTCGCTCGCCATCAGGCACCAACACTCAGCCATGGAAGGTGTACGTATTGCAAGGCGCATCTCGTGAAACGCTGGTCGACAAAGTGTGCGCCGCTCACGACGAGATCCGCGCCAAGCCCGACATGGCCAATGAATACCGCGAAGCCTACGACTACTACCCCGAAAAATGGGTCAGCCCCTTCATCGACAGAAGGCGTGAAAACGGCTGGAGCTTTTACGGTTTGCTGGGTATTGGCAAAGGCGACAAAGACAAGATGCACGCACAGCACCAACGCAATTACCGCTTCTTTGATGCCCCGGTGGGCCTGATGTTTACCTTGGACAAAGTCATGGGGCGTGGCTCGCTGGTGGACTACGGCATGTTTTTACAAACCTTGATGGTTGCCGCCCGAGGTCACGGCCTGCACACCTGCCCGCAAGCGGCGTGGAACGGTTTTGCCAAGATCATCTTGCCGCATATGGGTGCGGGTGACAACGAGATGCTGGTGTGCGGCATGGCGCTGGGCTACGCCGACGAGAGCGACATCGTCAACACCTTTCGCACCCCGCGTGAGAGCGTGGCCTCTTTCACCACTTGGCTGGAGTAAGCCCCATGGTTATCACCAGCTTGCTTGACACCGATCTGTACAAATTCACCATGATGCAGGCGGTGCTGCACCAATTCCCCGGTGCGCAGGTGAGCTACAAATTCAAATGCCGCACACCCAGCGTGAAGCTGGCGCCCTATGTGGATGAAATCCGCGCCGAAATTCGCTCGCTGTGCAAGCTGCAATTCACCGAGCAAGAGCTGGATTGGATGCGGGCCCTGCGTTTCATCAAAAGCGACTTTGTGGATTTTTTGGGCTTGTTTCGCCTGAATGAGAAATACATCGACGTGGTGGGCTTGCCCGACGGCGAAATTGATATTCGCATTCATGGCCCTTGGCTGCACACCATCTTGTTTGAAATTCCCGTGCTGGCCATCGTCAACGAGGTGTATTTCCGCAATACCCAACCGGTGCCCGACTATGTCGAGGGACGTCAGCGCTTGGACACCAAAATTGCTCAGCTGCAAGAGGATGGTTTGAGTGATTTGAAAATTGCCGACTACGGCACCCGCAGGCGTTTTTCCAAAGTATGGCACGAAGAGGTCTTGCGGGTGTTGACCTCACGCTTGGGCACCGGCGTGACGGGTCGGTTTGCTGGTACGAGCAATGCGCTGTTTGCCATGAAGCTTGGCTTGACGCCTTTGGGCACCATGGCCCACGAATACTTGCAAGCCTGCCAAGCATTAGGGCCACGTTTGCGCGACAGCCAAGTGTTTGGCTTTGAGACTTGGGCGCGTGAATACCGTGGCGACTTAGGCATTGCTTTGAGCGATGTGTACGGTATTGAGCCGTTTTTGCGCGACTTCGATATGTACTTTTGCAAGCTCTTTGATGGCGCGCGCCACGACAGCGGCGACCCCTTCACATGGGGCGAGCGCATGATTGAGCATTACAAAAGCAACCGCGTGGACCCGCTCACCAAAATTTTGATCTTCAGCGATGGACTCACCGTGCCGCGTACCATCGAGTTGTACCAACGCTTTCAAGGTCGTTGCCAACTGGCTTTTGGTATTGGCACCAACCTCACTAACGACCTCGGTTACGAGCCGCTGCAAATCGTCATCAAGATGGTGGAATGCAATGGACAGCCTGTGGCCAAGCTCTCAGACACGCCGTCTAAGAACATGTGCGAGGATGCCAATTACTTGACGTATTTGCGCCAAGTATTCGATATCGCCCAACCTACCGCTTAAGCCATGCCCTATTTGCGTTTAGCCCTGCTGTTTGTCGCCGCCTTTGCACTCAATGCCGTCGCTCCAGAGCTGTTATCGCACTTGCAAAGCTTGGGCAGCACCGAAGCCACTTTGGCACAAAGCCTGTGGTGCTTGGGTTTGATGATGGTGTTTGGCTGGTTGGCCAGCAAAGCTGCTGTGGGCACGGTGTTACCCAGTTTCACTTTGCAACTGCTCTTGGGCATTGTGTTGCACGATGCGCTGTCGCCCTTGACGGCGCAACTGGCTTTGGCGGTGGTGGTGTGTACTGCGCTAGCGGCCATCATTTTGAAGTCGGGTGGTGATGAGCTTGACCGAAAACAGTTTGCCAAGATTGCCTATCCCACACTGATGATTGCGGTGGCAGGCTATTTGGTGACATTCTTTGTGATGTTTGCCTTGCTGATGTGGCTGGGGCTGGACAGCAAAACTGCGGCGCTCTTGTCAGCCATCATTGGGTCTACCGATCCCGCGGCGCTCATTCCCACTTTAAAGAATGTGCGCTTTTTGCAAAAGTACCAACGCGTGGTGGATATCTCTGTCGCCGAGAGCGCTTTGAACGATGCGGTGGGTGCCATCTTCACTGCCGCTGTGGCAGCCATGGTGATAGCCCAAGTGCCTATGGACAACCTTGGCAACTTGGCGCTGGGTTTGTTCAGTCCCAACAACCTGCAACAACTGGCCAAGCAATTTGCGCTTGGCACGGTAGCCGGTTTGGTGGGCTGGGGCGCGATGGCGTGGCTAGAGCGCTATCGTAAAGCCGACCATCCGTTTCAAGCACCCTTTGATTTTGCGCTGGTGGTGGCTATTCCGCTGCTGACGTTTTTGCTGGCGCAAGCGCTGCACGGCAATGGCTTTTTAGCGGCTTTTGTAGCGGGTTTGTTGGCCAACTTCAACCGCAGTGCAGCGCATTTTCACCACCTGATTGAGCAGACCGAGACGCAAATTGAAAGCGTGGCTAAACCCGTCATCTTCATGATGGTGGGGCCGTTCGTCTCTTTACCCATGTTGATGGACACCGCCCTCATGGGCTTGCTGGTGTCCTTCTTGTTTATCTTTGTGGCGCGGCCTGTGGCGGTTTTTGCATCCTTGTTACCCACCGGCATTTCTTTCAAAGAAAAACTGTTTCTTTGCGCTGTGCGTGAGACTGGTGTCATCCCCGTGGTGTTGGCTGTCATCACGGTCGCGCAGTTTGCCGATCTTCAGTGGTTGATGCCCTTGACCGCGTGGGTGGTCATTTGGACATTGACCTTGCTGCCAGCGATCACACCGTGGTGGTCGCGTCGCTTGAACATGGTGCAGTCATGAGTCGCCCTAAGTTGCTGGTGGGACGCCCCACCTACCCCGAAGTCATCGCCCGTTTGCGCGAGCATTTCGATGTCACCGATAACCAAGATGACAAATTGTGGACAACGGAGTCATGGACCACCGCACTTAGCCAGCATGAGGCAGCTTTGTGCGTGGGCATCGAACCCATCAACGAAAAGGTGTTGGCGGCTTGCACGCAACTGCGCATGTGTGCCAACTTAAGCGTGGGTTACAACAACTTCGATGTACCCGCCATGACCCGCCACAAGGTCCTGGCCACCAACGCCCCCGATGTGCTGAATGAAACCACCGCCGACTTAGGTTTCGCTTTGATGATGGCCGCTGCTAGGCGGGTGAGCGAGAGCGAAATATTCATCCGCAATGGCGAATGGACGCACTGGCGCTACGACCAATTTGCGGGTGCGGAAGTACATAGCAGCACCTTGGGCATCATCGGCATGGGGCGCATAGGGCAGGGCATTGCCAAACGCGGCGCTTTGGGTTTTGGCATGAAAGTGATTTATCACAACCGCAACCGCTTGGACGCCGCCACCGAGGCCGAGTGCAAAGCCACTTACGTCAGCAAGCAAGACCTTTTGCAGCAAGCCGACCATGTGGTGTTGGTGCTGCCGTATTCCAAAGAAACGCACCACACCATAGGTGCGGCAGAGTTGGCGTTGATGAAACCCACGGCCACGATGACCAACATTGCGCGTGGCGGCATCGTCGACGACGCTGCGCTTGCTGTGGCTTTGCAGCAAGGGCAAATTGCCGCAGCAGGTTTGGATGTGTTCGAGAACGAACCGCGCTTGAACCCTGAACTGCTGAAATGCCGCAACATCGTGATGACGCCGCACATCGGCAGCGGAACGCTGGCCACCCGCTTGGCTATGGCGAACTTGGCCACCGATAACTTGATTGCATTTTTCACCGAGGGTAAAGCCGTGACACCCCTTAACCCCGAAGTGTTGGACCAAGCATGAGCAACGATAACTGGATGGTCGCAGCCGTGGTGGTGGGCGCCTTGCTGATCATGGCGATTTATCGACGCTATGCCGGTAAAGCAGCCACCCAAGAAGACCCGCTGCTCAAACTTGACGACAAGCTCGAGCGCTTAGAGCGTGAGTTGCGTTATGCCATCAGTGAGTCTTCTCGCACCGACCGCCAAGAGTTGTCGCAAAACATGGCGCAGCTGCAACAAACCCTTACCGAACAACTGGCGCTGATGCAAGGCACCTTGAACACCCAGTTGCAAGCGCTGGGCGAGGGCAATGCACGGCGCATGGCCGAGGTGCGAGACACCTTGGACCAGCAGCTCCAGCAGTTACAAAAAACCAATGCTGCGAAGTTGGACGAGATGCGCCAAACGGTGGATGAAAAACTGCAAACCACTTTGGAAGCACGGTTGAGCGAAAGTTTCAAGCAGGTGGCCGAGCGTTTGGAGCAGGTGCACCAAGGTTTGGGCCACATGAAAACCTTGGCCCAAGGCGTGGGCGATTTGCAGCGGGTTTTGAGCAACGTGAAAACCCGTGGCATTTTTGGCGAGGTGCAACTGGAAGCCTTGCTGGAACAGGTGCTGACCATCGAGCAGTACAGCAAACAAGTGGAAACCAAGCCGCGCAGCAACCAGCGGGTGGACTTTGCCATCAAGCTGCCCGGTCGAAGTGATGATGGCGCTACGGTGTGGCTGCCCATCGACGCCAAGTTTCCCCGCGAAGACTACGAGCGCCTTCTCGACGCACAAGACCGCGCCGACCCGATTGCCGCCGAAGCCTCGGCCAAGGCCATGGAGTCGCGCATTCGCCAAGAAGCCAAGAGCATTGCCGAAAGTTATTTGGCACCACCCCACACCACCGACTTTGCGATTTTGTTTTTGCCGGTGGAAGGTTTGTATGCCGAGGTGCTGCGCCGCCCAGGCCTGATGGACAGTTTGCAGCGCGATTACCGCGTCACACTCGCAGGCCCCACCACCCTGTTGGCGATTTTGAACAGCTTGCACATGGGCTTTCGCACCTTGGCGCTGGAGAAGCAAGCGTCAGAGGTGTGGAAGGTGCTGGGTGCGGTCAAAACCGAGTTTGACCGCTATGGCGAGTGGGTGGCCAAGGTGCGCGAGCAGGTGCAAAAAGCGGCAGACACCTTGGACCGAGCGGACACCCGCAGCAAGCAAATGCGCCGGGTTTTGAAGGGCGTGGAGGCTTTGCCCGAAGCTGAGGCTTTGGCACGTTTACCGTTGGATGCTCTGGATACAGATTAATCTCATTGCGAGGAGCGAAGCAATCTCGCGCACTGCGCCGCAGGCTCGGCCTCGCCTCCATGCTTGCACTACGTCGGCTGCGGCCGACCTGCGACACACGTCGCTGCGTTGCTTCCTTGATTAAGTAGATTGCTTCGATCCTGAGGGTCTCGTAATGACGCCTTTATTATCGCAATGACGGCCCGTAGCAATGACGTTCCGCCTGTCAAAACAAATATTTAAATACTCAAATTTAATTTATATTCATAATAAATAGCTAATTAATATGTTATGGTGAACCTAGATGTTGAAACCGAGATTAAAGGTCATGGCCTACAACACAAAGCGTTTTCACACACCCATGTTTGAGCAAATGCTATTTCCCAACGACATCGAAGGTGTCTTGATGGAGATGGAATTCACCTCAGACATGTTGAGCCAAGCCGCCGAATTTCGGCAAAACATACTCATGAACTGGCTCAACCGTTTCAATGCGCATAGCCCACAGTGGCGTCGCCCGGTCAATGTCGAGAGGGTCATTTTGGTGGTCGGTCAGGTGGAGTTCGATCCCTCACTCAAGCACGGCATCCAAAGCATTCGAACCAATGTTGGCTTGCTCCAAGCCGTTTGTCAGGCCAATGCCGATGCCTATATCGTTTACAAGCCTCACCCCTTGGTCTGGTCCGATATTCAGGCCATGCAAACCATGCAGCAAGACCCGCACCCGTGGTGCGATGAGTTTGTGGGCGATGTGTCTCTGAGTCATTTGTTGCCCAAAGTCAACGAGGTGCATGTGATGACCTCCTTAGCGGGTTTCGAGGCCTTGTTGCGCAGCAAAAAGGTCAGCTGCTATGGCCGCTCTTTCTATGCCGGCTGGGGACTGACCACCGACATGGTGCCCATGACCATCCGTCCACGCCAACTCAATGTCGATGAGCTTGTCGCGGGCGCCTTGTTCAGCTATCCGCGCTATATGAAACGGATTGAGGGCAAGGTACGCAGCACCCCCGAAATACCTCCAGGTGGAGAGCTGGGCTCTTGGCGTACAGAGCCCGCCATACTCTCAGCAAGGGCTTAAACGCGCTTGCGGTATTCGGCGGTACGGGTATCGATTTCTACTTTATCGCCTTGTGCGACGAAGATGGGCACATTGATGTCAAAACCCGTGGAAATCTTGGCGGGTTTGAGCACCTTGCCCGAGGTGTCACCCTTGACCGCAGGTTCGGTCCATGTGATTTCACGCACCACGCTGGTGGGCAATTCCACTGAAATCGCCTTGCCGTCATAAAACACTACTTCAGCGGTCATGCCGTCTTCGAGGTAGTTGAGCGAGTCGCCCATGTTTTCGTTTTCCACTTCGTACTGGTTGAACTCGGTGTCCATCCACACATACATGGGGTCGGCAAAGTAAGAGTAGGTGCAGTCTTTCTTTTCCAACACGATTTGGTCCATTTTGTCGTCGGCCTTGAACACCACCTCGGTATTGAAGTTGGCAATCAGGCTTTTGAGCTTCATGCGCACCGTGGCGGAGTTGCGACCACCTCGGCTGTATTCGGTTTTTAAAACGACCATGGGGTCTTTTCCGTGCATGATGACGTTACCGGCGCGAATTTCTTGAGCTGTTTTCATAAAGGTAGGGGCTTGGAAAAGCGGTCATTTTAGCCCTGCGCCGCTGCAAAGCTTTCCAAGCGCGTTAGCAAGTCGGTTTGCGCGCCTAAACGATCTCGCAAAGCGCCCGCCCAATCGGTCCACACCTTCAAGACCTCAGGACTTAAAACCGGCAGGCACGTGGCGTGGTCTGCATTCCAAGCCAAGTGCGCTTGCACCACCACATCGGGTGCATGGCTGGCTTTTAAAAATGCCGCCAGCTTGGCGTGGTGCGCCCCATCGTCTTGCGGGTAAATCTGCCACAAAAAAGCTTTGCCTGCCCAAATGGCACGAACCAAAGAATCTTCACCGCGCACCAAATTCAGGTCTTGCTTGCTCAGCATGTGGTCAAAGTCGGTGTGGGACAAATAAGTCAACGCAGTCACCTGAAGTTCAGTCTTTTGTTTCAGTCCTTGCAGGGCAAGACGCACCGCTTGCGTGGCACGTCCTGCGGTCACGCTCAACTGCACCGCTTGAGGTAACTGGGTCAGTTGCTCTAGCCACAAGCTCAAACTGGCAGGTTCGTAGCAAAACAAGCTGATGCGCAAGGCATGGGCACTGTCGTTTGCATCAAGGCCAGGCAAACCCTCTGTGCCCGACCCTAAAACCCCTCCGGCGTTTTCGCTTAGGCTGGGGTAAAAAAACCATTTCGTCAAACCCTTTGCAGGGCCGCTCAGCACAGGCGAGGGCAGGCCATGGTTGCGCTCGGCCACGGGTTCGGCGCTGAAATACTCTAGGTTGATCCACACGGGTACTTTTGCCCAAGCAGCCATGGCGGCTTGGTAGCCTTGTGGCAACTCGCAAGCAAAGGCTTCAATCACCACTTGCGCTGGCGCTTGATGTACGAAAGAGGCATGGTCATCTGGCCAAGCAAGCACCTCCACCCCCTTGCAACCCTCTGGGGCCATCCATTGCAGAGCGCTGTCGTCGTCCACATACAGCGTGACTTGCTTGCCCCGCTTGGCCAACTGCGCTGACAGTCGCCAGCACACGCCGAGGTCGCCATGGTTATCCACTACCCTACAAAAGATTACCCAATGCTGTAGTAGGCTAGAAGTTGTCATGTCAAAAATCATAACCCTCTCACCATTGCATCTCTTTTATGAAAATCGCTAGCCGTATTCTGTTGGTTGTCGCCTGTGTGATCGCTGCGGCATCGGTGTTGTTGGCTGCGTATGTGGCGCACATGGGCGAGGCACTTAGCCCATCGTCTTTGAAGTCCTTGCAGTCGGCTTTGCAAATGCAGCAAATCCATGCATTGGCCTTGGCGGGGGTTTGTGCGCTGGCTCTGCTGCACATCCCCAGCAAAACCTTGCTTTTATGTGCGGCCTTGTTCACTGCGGGTTTGCTGATGTTCAGTCTCAACATCTGCCTGATCCACCTTGCTGGTATCACGGTTTTCAGAGCATTAACGCCCTATGGCGGCATGGCGTTTGTGGCCGCTTGGTTGACCTTGGCGGCTTGGGCTTGGCGGCTTCGGTTGAACTGATCAGCGCTTGTCTTCTATGCGCGGAGTCGGCACTTCGCGCACCTCGGCTTCAATGATGTCTTCTCGGTGCGGGGCTCGCCCCATGTGCCGCGCAGCTTGTTGCTTCCATTGTTGGTAGCCGCTAAATATCACTGCAATTTGCGGTTTTTGCCCCGTGACCAACCAGCGTAGCAAGCCCAATATCAGTCCCAAGAGCGAGAACAGCAACACAAGCACCAGCAGCATGCTGGCCAGCGCAAAGAAAATGATTTTTACCAACCAATTCATGCGGTCATTCTCGCTGAGAACATGGGGTCAACCCTGAGGAGCTTTGGCTCTAAACTGTATGACATTCTTTCAAGGACTTCACCATGCCAAAAGCCTATTTGTTAAGCGTCTACCAAGAAATCAAAGACACCGACGCTGTCGCTGCCTATGCCAAGTTGGCACTGCCCGCCATCCACGCCGGCGGCGGCACGTTTTTGGCCCGTGGAATGCCAGCTGCTGTAAAGGAAAACGGCAAGATGGAGCGTACCGTGCTGGTTGAGTTCGCTGACCTTGCCACCGCCATGGCGGTCTACGACAGCCCTGGCTACCAAGAAGCCTTGGTCGCTTTGGGTAAAAACGCGGTAGTGCGAGACATGCGCATCATCGAAGGCGTCTGAGCATGACCGCTTTGAGTCAGCGAGCCCAAAGTTTGGGCACAGAAAACGCGTTCGTGGTCTTGGCAGAGGTCAATAAGCTGATTCGTGAAGGGCGCAACATCATCTCGTTTTGCATCGGCCAGCCCGACTTTGCCACCCCGCAACATATACAAGACGCAGGCATTGCGGCCATCCAGCAAGGCAAGCACGGCTACACCCCTTCGGCGGGCATCCCTGAGCTGCGACAAGCCGCTGCTGACTATTTCTCGCGTACCCGTGGCATACAGGTAGATGCCGACGACGTGGTGGTGGGCGCAGGTGCCAAGCCCTTCATCGGCTACACCATTCAGTCGGTCACCGACCATGGTGCTGGCGACGAAGTCATCTACCCCGTGCCAGGTTTCCCGATTTACGACTCGCAAATCAAAGCCAATGGTGCGGTGGGTGTGCCCATTTACCTGCGTGAGTCACGTAACTTTGGTTTCGACCCGCAAGAGTTGGCCGACAAGATCACGCCCAAAACCAAGCTCTTGATCCTGAACTCTCCGCAAAACCCCACTGGCGGCATCATTCCCAAAGCTGACCTTGAAGCGATTGCCGAGATTTTGCGCAAGCACCCCCAGGTGTGGGTGTTTGCCGATGAAATTTACGGCCAGTTGGTTTATAGCGGTGAATTCAACTCCATCGCCTCTTTGCCAGGCATGCAAGAGCGAACCATCATCTCCGACGGTTGCTCCAAAACATGGGCCATGACGGGCTGGCGTTTGGGCTTTACCGCCAACAAAAAGCTGGCGCCTTATTTCACTAACTGGATCACCAACACCGAGTCTTGCGCCTCGCACATCACCCAGTGGGCGGGTGTGGCGGCTTTAAATGGTCCGCAAGACGATGCCCACCATATGCGCGAGGTGTTTTTAAAGCGCCGTAACCTGATTGTGAGTTTGCTCAACCAACTCCCCGGTGTGAGTTGCCAAAGCCCAGGCGGGGCCTTCTACGCTTGGCCCAATGTCACCGAAGCTTGCCGCCTTACGCGTTGCGCCGACTCCGAGGAATTTCGCAAGCGTTTGCTACTTGAAGCCGGTGTGGCGGTGTTGGCCGACATCCACTTTGGTCCACGGGTGCCAGGCGACGGTCAACACATTCGGTTCAGCTACGCGGCGTCTGACGAAGCTATTCATGCCGGTTTGCAGCGCATGGGTGATTTCATCAAGAAAAACAGCGCTTAAAGCCAGTTCATGTTCTGCCCGCTGGTGCCGATCTATTGGTGGTCAAGAGGCGTGTTGTGCGCCTAGACTCATTTTGCAAGGCATCAGCATGGGCTACCTGATTTCGTTTTTACTAGGCATATTCGTTGCCACCGTGGGCGTCAGCGGTGCTGCTTCTGTGCTGGATAAAGCGGTAAAAACCACCCAAATCTATATGAAAGAGTCCATCAAGTAGGCGTGCTAATTTCACTAGGCTTGACGCTGGATTTCATGTGATCAATAAGAAACCGCGTCACGCTTTCTTCTGCAGTACCTTTCCACCAACTTGATTCTCGCCAAGCGGTGAGGTCAATCATTGCCGAAATTGCCAGCAAGATAAAAACCCCTGAAACCATGCCAAAGACGCCACCCAATGTGCGGTGAGCTGGTTGCGGCCCGCTGCGTGTAAACAATTTTCGGTGCAAGACCACCGCTTGATGGCCCAGAAACAAGGTGACTATCAACGCGATGAGTGCACCCATATCGTCACGCATTGCCTCACCTGGGCCGCCAAGTGGCAGCCATGCGCCGATAGAGGGTCCGAGCTTCACGACAGCCACAAATGCCGCCACAAAACCCACCATGGACAGGGCTTGCGGCAGCCAGCCGCGGTAAGCGCCAATGCCAATGGACCAGAGGATGGTTCTCAAAAATACCCAATCCAACAAACTTAAGTCCCACATTTATATTGTTTTCGCAAAATAAATTAAAACGAGTTACATATTTACTCACATCTTAAGCGAAAAACAATAATTGATTAAAAAATCATCAAAATCAACGAATGATGTTTTTGAGCAGCTTATCGAGGTCCATGTTCATAGCCCCTTCAAACGTTGAGGCAAATTGTTTAGCTGCACGTATGAGCATTCGTGTGGGGACGCCGTGGGTATAGGTGATGGCGTGACGCGCAAACAGCACTGGGCCCTTGGCGCTTTGGCGAACTTGGAATTTTTGGTGGGTGAATTTTTCATTCACTTGGTTGCAAAACGTCTCGACAGTTGCCAATGGGGTGTCCACACTGGTGGAGAAACCTTGGCCGATGAAGATCAGTTGCTTGGTGTCGTTGGCAACCCGCGTCCAAAAGGGATACATAAAACCGCGCGAACCGTAAACATCGCCATTTTTTTCCAATCGCGCATCTGTGCGGTTGACGTTGTAAAGGTCGCACACCAATTGGTTGGTCACCTCAAAAGGTTTCCATACCTTGATGTTTTCATCTGCCATTTGGGCGCGTGACTCTTCAAACATCTCAAGTAACTTGGCTGACAAAACAGGGATTTGAGATTTGAGGTAGCCACCCGAGCGCAAAGAGGCTTGCAAGGTGATTTGCAACTCGTCAAATTGGGGAGCCTTTATTTGGATGGCAGATGGGGACGTTTGGGAAAAAGACTCCCTGAAGTAGCGATCGGGCTTGGGCATGAAAAAATCTTGATACAGCTCGATATCTTTGACGATTTTTTCTATGTTCATACCAAAGAAAAAATGTCGAAGATCTTTTTGCTCCATGACGTTGTCATAAAATATTTTGATGGCATCGACCAATTTTTCTTTGTTGTCTGGCGTGTCCATGAGTTGCATGCGGTAACTTTCTTCTTTTATGACGGTTATGTAATGGTTATGATGGTAAAAAATTTGGAGCTGAAAATCCCATTACGCACGTCTAGTATCGACCCCAAAAGGGGAAGTTTGAATAATTATTTATGCTTTTTCCACAAGGTTTGATGATAGTCAAAAAATTCATTCTTTTGTATATGTTTTTTTGAGCTTGGGACTTTGCTAGAGGCCAATATTTCAGAGTTCTCTAAGGGACTCCAGCCAAGCCTGCCCCCCAAAAATGAGGAGCAATTTATTTCTAATTCAAATTCAAATTCGCCTATTGTATTGGTACATGGCGCTTGGCATGGCGCATGGTGCTGGCGCAAGTTGGTTCCTTTATTGAAGGAGATTGGTTCAGAGCTTTACACCCCCACCCAAACAGGCGTAGGTGAAAAGGCTGACTTGCTATCGAAAGACATCAGTCTAGAGACTTTCATCCAAGACATCACAGACTTCCTCACCGAGCGCGACCTGCAAAACGTGGTCTTGGTAGGTCACAGCTTCGCTGGTATCAGCATCAGTGGCGTGGCAGACCGAATGCCAGAGCGCATAAGCCAACTGGTCTACCTCGATGCCTTGTTGCTGCAAAACGATCAAACCGTGTTTGACATCATCCCCCCAGAGATGGTGCAAGCCAGACGCGAGTTGGCCCAGCGGACCTCGGGTGGCATCTCGCTGCCCCCGCCTGAGCCCTCAGTCTTCGGTGTGACGAACACCGAAGATGTGCAGTGGTTGAAAAGCCAATGTACGCCTCACCCTTTGTCCACCTACGAAAGCAAGATGAAGTTGACCCATGGCTTGGGTAATGGCTTGCCTGCGACCTATATCGCTGTTACGCCGCATTACGTTGCCACCACCGCCTCGCGCAATTACGCCAAGACGCGCAGCGATTGGCAGTACTTAGAAATACAGGCTGGCCACGACGCCATGGTGACATCGCCAGAGGCGCTTTGCCGCCTCTTAAAAGACTTGGCTTGACTCAAGCAATATTTGCCAAGCTGATGCGCTTGTCTTGCAGCAGTTGGGCAAAGGCCTTGTAGGTGGCTTCTATGCCTTGGGCCAAAGGCATTTGGCCGTAGTCGCCAATGAATGCCTTTAAGGGTTCATCCGACTTGTCCATCGGAAACGCCAGTGGCTCGCCTTTGATGCCCACCTTGGCGTCGGGTGCGAGGGTTTTCAAAATAGCCATGCCTTCTTCCACCGAGGCATAGACGCCGTTCAAGTCAAACACCGGTGCGCCCATGCGCTCTTTGGCCACGCTTCGAATGAAAGCGCTGGCGGCTTCGGCTGCAAACAACCACGACACATGGCCGCTGAAAGGAATGTCATAGGCTTGATGGGCTGCTGCTGCCAGCAAGGCCACGGTGGTTTTAGAGGTCATGCCTTGGTCACGGCCCACGCCGTACACCACGCCAGGGCGAATGCCCACGCTGTGCAAGCCGTTTTCTTCGGAGTACACCTTGGCGGTTTGTTCGTTGCAGTATTTGTAAGCGCCGTACAGCGTGGCTATGGCGCCGCCGTTTTCCAAAGCGCCGTAGGCCGCCACCGAGCTGGCGTAAGTTAGGCGCTTGACGCCCGCTTCTTTGGCGGCTTCAAACACATTGACCGTGCCCACCACATTCACCAAAGCGCCACCCACAGGGTTGGCGCGGCAAAACGGCACTTGCAGCGCAGCCAAATGGATGATGGCTCGGGCCTTGCTGTGTTGCACCGCGGCTTTGACTGCGGCGGTGTCGGCGATATCTCCTTCGTACCAATGCACTTTTTTCAAGTCAGCTGGCGACATCAGCAGTTCAGGACGACGGGTATCGGCTTTCAAATCGAAAGCGGACACGGGCACACCGGCATGGGTGAGCAGCGCTAACACCCAGCTGCCAATACAACCTCCCGCGCCTGTCACCAACACGGGGCCGTCAAATTCAGAGGCAGAAAGGGGGAAATGGTCAAGCATGGTTGTCTCCAGTGGTGAGGCCTAAAGCGCTTTGGCTTTTTCTCTGAGTTGAAATTTTTGTATCTTGCCTGTGGATGTTTTGGGAATGGCTTCAAAGACAAATGTACGCGGCACTTTGTAGCCTGCCAGCAGCGTCTTGCAATGTGCTTGCAACTGCTCGGCGTCGACCGCGTGTCCGTTGTGCAGTTCCACAAAGGCCAGTGGTGTCTCTCCCCATTTTTCGTCAGGCTTAGCTACGACCGCGCAGGCCAGCACTGATGGGTGGCGGTACAGCGCATCTTCCACCTCGATGCTGCTGATGTTTTCGCCGCCCGAGATGATGATGTCTTTGTTGCGGTCTTTGATCTTCATATAGCCTTGGGCATCGATCACGCCCAAGTCGCCCGAATGGAACCAGCCGCCTTCAAAGGCTTGCGCAGTAGCGCGGGGGTTTTTCAAATACCCTTTCATGACGATATTGCCGCGAAACATGATTTCGCCCATGGTTTGCCCATCGGCGGGTGTGGCGGCCAAGCTTTGCGGGTCTTTCAGCGCCATGCCTTCTTGCAAGGGATAGCGAACACCTTGGCGCCCATTCAGCAAAGCTTGCTCGTCCAAACTTTGGTCAGACCAATCGCTGCGCTTGACGCAGACCGAAGCGGGGCCATAGACCTCGGTCAGGCCATAAACGTGTGTGATGTCAAAGCCTAGCTTGGCCATGCCCTCCAGCATGGAAGCGGGCGGGCTGGCACCGGCCACCATGCCTTTGACTTGGTGTGTGACAGCCGCTTGCAAGTGCGCAGGGGCTTGTATCAACAGGTTGTGGACCACGGGGGCAGCGCAGTAATGGTCTACGTGGTGGTCTGCCATGGCTTGCAATATCAAAGCTGCATCGATTTTGCGCAAACACACATGCACACCGCCCAGCATGGCGATGGTCCAAGGGAAGCACCAGCCGTTGCAGTGAAACATCGGCAAGGTCCAGAGGTAGCGCGAAAAGTTGGGCATGTGCCAAGTCACCGCATTGCTGACCGCGTTGAGGTAAGCGCCGCGGTGGTGGGTGACCACGCCCTTGGGGTCGCCGGTGGTACCCGATGTGTAACTCACCGCAATCGCGTCCCACTCGTCATGCGGCCCACTCAATTGAGCCACGGGGGGGTGGCTGGCCAACCAAGCTTCGTATTCCATTTCACCAAGGCGCTCACCTGCGCCGGTGTACTCGCTGTCGTCCACATCAATCACCAGCACATCGCGTTGGTATTGACCCCGAAGAATGCTCAACGCTTCCTTCATGGTGGAAGAGAACTCTCGGTCGGTGATGATGATGCTGGCTTCGCAGTGGTTCATCTGCCAAGCAATCAGCGCGGCGTCCAGCCGAGTATTGAGTGCATGCAACACCGCATTCACTGCAGGTACGGCGTAATGTGCTTCCAGCATCTCGGGGGTGTTGGAGAGCATCACGCTGACAGTAAAGCCGCGTTGAATGCCCGCTACTTTGAGGGCACTTGCAAGTCGGGCGCTGCGCTCGCGAACCTGCGCCCATGTGTAGCGGCGCTCGCCGTGAACCACAGCGGTCAAGTCGGGGTAAATATCTGCGCTGCGCTCTAAAAAGCTGACGGGCGAGAGGGCCGCGAAATTGGCCGAGGTTTTGTCTAGTCCTTGCTCATAAATAGAGGTCATGGGTGTGCGTTGGCTTTAAGACCACCAAGGGTAAAAATCGGGCATGTCTGTTGATGCTTTGTCGGTAAAAACAGGTGCACGCTTTTCACGGAACGAGGCCACACCTTCTTTGCCACTGGTTTGGCTGGCGTAAAAGATAGCCAAGGAATCCACTTGGTGCGCCTTCAAAGGATGGTCTTGCGCCGCGTTACGGTAAAGCATTTGACGGGTCAACGCGATGGCCACAGGGCTGTGCGCCACTATTTTTCGTGCAATTTTGTAGGCTTCTTCAAGCAAAGCATCGGCTGGGAAAACAGCCTTCACATAGCCTGCCGACAGCAGAGTTTCTGCACTGTGGATGTCGCCGGTGTAGCACCACTCCAACGCGGTTTGCAAGCCCACCAAGCGGGGTAAAAACCAGCTTGAACAGGCTTCGGGCGTGATGCCAATTTTGTTGAACACAAAACCGATGCGTGCCTTTTCAGAGGCCAAGCGGATGTCCATGGCGCATGTCATGGTGGCGCCTATGCCCACCGCCGCGCCGTTGATCGCGCCGATGATGGGTTTTTTGCACTCGAACATGGCAAGGGCGACCTTGCCGCCCGAGTCCCGCACCCCATCGACCATGGCGGGGTCATTCAGCTTATCTTGCATGTCTTTCAACGTGGGCTGCAGGTGTTCGTTTAAGCCAAACACATTGCCCTCGATGCTCAAGTCCATACCAGCGCAAAACGCTTTGCCCGCACCGGTCACCACAATCGCGGCCACCGCATCGTCGTCGCTTGCGCGGTTGAAGGCGTGAATCAGTTCATGCGACATCTCGACCGTGAACGCATTCATTTGCTCTGGGCGGTTCAGGGTGAGGGTGAGGATGTGGTCGGCTACCTCGTAGCGCAAGGTGGTGTAGTTGGTCATGGTGAAAAGGATTTAGGCAAGGGTGGACATGTCAATCACGAAGCGGTATTTCACATCGCTTTGCTGCATACGCTCGAAAGCTTGGTTGATGCCGTTCATGGGAATCATTTCGATATCCGACAAAATCTGGTGCTGGGCACAAAAGTCCAGCATCTCTTGGGTTTCTTGGATGCCACCCACCAAAGACCCTGCAATGCAGCGTCTTCCCATGATGAGTGAACGCGCATTGAGTTCGGCGTTCATGCCAATCGTGCCGACGATGCACTGGGTGCCGTCCACCTTCAACAGCGGCAGGTAGACGTTGTAGTCGTGGTGGACCGGAATGGTGTTGAGCAAAAAATCAAACTGGTTGGCCATGGCTTGCATGGCGGCGGCGTCATTGGACAGCAGCACCCCATCAGCACCCAAACGCAGTGCGTCTTGGACCTTGTGGGCTGAGGTTGTGATCATGATGGTTTTCGCACCCATGGCATGAGCAAACTTGATGCCCATGTGTCCCAAACCACCCAAGCCAATCACGCCCACCGTCATGCCTGCTTTTATGTTCCAGTGCTTGAGCGGCGAATAAGTGGTGATGCCAGCGCACAGCAAGGGCGCTGCACCCGCAAGGTCCAAGCCTTCAGGCATTCGCAGCACAAAATGCTCATCCACCACGATGTTTTTTGAGTAGCCGCCATAGGTGAAGCCGCCGGGGTCGGTGCTAGCGGCGTTGTAGGTGCCGGTGACACCCTTGAGGCAATACTGCTCTAAATCGACAGCGCAGGAACTGCAGGTGTGACAGGAATTGACAAAGCAGCCCACGGCTACTTTTTGGCCAAGCTTGAATTTTTTGACTTCAGCGCCCACCGCATTGACCGTGCCCACAATTTCGTGGCCTGGCACCAGCGGGTAGTTGCTGCGCCCCCAGTCGTTTTTGGCGAAATGCAAATCGGTGTGGCACACGCCGCAAAAAGCGATGTCGATGCCCACATCTTTAGGGCCAATGCTTCTGCGCTGTATATGGTGGGGGACCAAGTCTTGGTCGCTGGAGAGGGCTGCAAAGCAAGAAGTTTGTGCCAAGGTGTTGCCCCTTTTAAGTGATATAGCTGTAAAAAAATTATAGCTATCACCCCTTATGGGGCTAAATCACCTCTGGCGTGAGCGCTTGAATGGCTTGGTAGTTGGTCAGAAACACTTGGCCATGAAGATGTTGTAAGAAACCAGTGGTGTTGAGTTTGTCCATCACCGGCCCTTTGATTTCTGAGAAGTGCAGGGCAATGCCTGAGTCTTTCAAACGGCTGGCAATCGCCTCCAAGCTCTCTAAGGCGCTGGCGTCGATGTCGTTCACCGCCGAGCATTGCAGCAACACATGTTGCAGCTCGGGACGGGTCGCCACTTCTGCGTTGATGCGGTCTTCAATGCCCCGCGCATTGGCGAAGAACATGCTGGCGTCCACCCGCAGGCACACCAACTTGGGACTGACCAACACCTCGTGGCGCAGCACGTTGCGGAAATGTTCGGTGCCAGGCACCAAACCCACAATGGCGATGTGCGGACGGCTGGCGCGAAACAAAAACAGCGCCAAAGACACCACCACGCCCATGACCAAACCGCTTTCCACGCCCACCAGCAAGGTGGCCACCAAGGTGGTGGCCACCGCCATGAAGTCGAGTTTGGAGAAGCGCCAGGTGGACTTCAACATGCCCAAGTCAACCAACGACAACACCGCCACGATGATGGTGGCCGCCAAGGTGGCTTGGGGCAAATAAAACAAAGCGGGTGTTAAAAACAGCGAGGCCAAGGTGATGCCCACTGCCGTGAACACACCTGCCGCAGGGGTGACGGCACCGGCGTCAAAATTGACCACCGAGCGTGCAAAACCACCTGTCACCGGAAAACCACCGGTGAAAGCCGCTGACAAATTGCTGGCCCCCAAGGCCACCAACTCTTGGTCGGGCTCAATGCGTTGACGGCGTTTGGCGGCCAAGGTTTGGCCCACTGACACCGACTCCACAAAACCGACCACGCTAATTAAGAGAGCAGGCACCAGCAGTTCTTGCCACAGGTCTAAGTCCCACAGCGGTGCAGTGAGAGGAGGCAAGCCTTGAGGTACTGTGCCCACCAACTTCATGCCTAGGCTCTCCCAGTCGAGTGACCATGCCAAAACCGTTGTCAAGGCAATCGCCACCACGGGGCCGGCTTTGGCCAGCACATCGGCCAACTTTGGCTTCAAGCCAGCGGAGATGAGCAAAGGCTTCAAGCCCTTGCGCACCCAAAACAAAAACGCGGTGGCGGCAATGCCCACGCCCAGCGTCAGCAGATGAATGTTCGAGGCTTGGTGCAACAGCGAAGACAGCAGCTCCACAAAATTGTGGCCCTCGGCTTTCACACCCATGAGGGTTTTCAACTGGCTCAGTGCAATGAGCAAGCCAGAAGCCGAAATAAAACCCGAAATCACCGGATGGCTTAAAAAATTGGCCAAGAAACCCAGTCGCAACAAACCCATGATCAGCAACATGCCGCCCGACAAAAACGCCAAGGTAATCGCCACTTGCCAATAAGCATGGGTGCCGGCGGCGGCGTGTTCGGCCACCGCAGCGGCGGTCATCAGCGACACCACCGCCACAGGACCCACGGCCAATACGCGGCTGCTGCCCAACACCGCATAGAGCAGCAAAGGTGCGACGCTGGCGTACAAACCCACCTCTGGCGGCAGCCCCGCCAACAAGGCATAGGCCAGGCTTTGCGGGATCAGCATGATGGTGACGATCAGCGCCGCCACCAAGTCGCTGGTGAATGTTTCGCGGTTGTAATTGCGGCCCCATTGAAGAATGGGAAGTGCGGGCAGCCAGCCACAGCGTTGCGTCATCAGCCCACCCTGTCAGGTTGCACGATATTCGCGTTATGCATGAAGTGACTCATGCGGGTTTGAGTTTGGCTTTGCGCGGTGCGTGAATGAATCGGTCCATCAACTCAAAGCCCAGCATGCCCACCAGCATGGCAATGACAAACATCAAGGCTTTGGGTTGACCATCGGCCATGGAGACCAAGGCCGGTCCTGGGCAAAAACCGGCCCAGCCCCAGCCAGCGCCAAACAGCAAACTGCCTATCGCCAAGGGCTTGTCAATCTGGTTGTTAGCTGGGAAGCGCAACACGCCACCGAAAAAATTGGTGGTGCGCTTTTTGGCGACGGTAAAGGCAAATACGCCCACCATGATGGCACCACCCATGACCAGCGCCAAAGAGGGGTCCCACGAGCCAAACAGGTCGAGAAAACCAATGACCTTGCCAGGGTCGGTCATGCCCGAGAGCATCAACCCCAAGCCAAACAGCAGGCCTACCAAGAATTCGCTGATGCGGTGAAAAGTGTTGTTATGAATCATGAGATTTATCCTTGAAGAACGTGGCGCAATACATAAACCGTTAAGAAGCCAGCACCCATGAAGCTCAGGGTGGCGACCAATGAGCGAGGGGAGAGACGTGACAAGCCGCATACGCCATGGCCACTGGTGCAGCCCCCTGCATAGCGGGTGCCAATGCCCACCAACAAACCCGCGCCAATGACGCTGAGTGCGCCCGCTTCAATGCGTGGGGCCGTTACCCATTCGAGCGGCATGACGGCGTGAAACACCGTTGGCGCTGCAAACAAGCCGAGCAAAAAAGCCACACGCCAAAACGTGTCGCCGACCTTGGGGGGCATGAGCCCGCCCAAGATGCCGCTGATGCCCAAAATCCGGCCGTTGAGCAAAATAAACATGGCCGAGGCCACGCCGAGAATCAGGCCGCCGGTCAGCGATGCCCATGGGGTGAAATGCATCCAATCGATAGTCATGTGTTAACTCCTTCTTGTGGCCTGCAAAATTGCTCGAATAAAACGTTCATCACCGCCAGCGCTTGGGGGCTGGCAATTTGGTAATAGATGCTTTTGCCGTCGCGGCGGGTGGTGACCAGCTCTTCGTCCCGCAGCACAGTCAATTGCTGCGACAAGGTGGGCTGCACGATGCCTAAGATTTCTTCCAACTCACCCACCCGCTTTTCGCCTTGGGACAGCTGGCACAGCAGCATCAGGCGGTCGGGGTTGGATAGCACTTTCATCATCTGGCAGGCCTTGCCAGCCGATATTTTCATTTTGTCGAGGTCCAAGGTAGTGGTGTCCATTGGCAATTTTCCTGTTCTAGATCAAGAAGATGCAAAAATTATATTGACAAACAATATATATGTCAATATATTATTGAAAACCATACTGAAAAGGAATTTGAGATGACTGCAGTCACTGTCAGCCCCCACGTTCACGGCATTTTTGACCCCGAAACTTGGACCGTCACCTATGTGGTTTACGAAAAACCGGGGTCTGCTTGCGCCATCATTGACTCGGTGTTGGACTACGACCCCAAGTCGGGCCGCACCAGCCACAAGTCAGCCGATAAAGTCATCGAATTCGTCAAAACCAACGATTTGAAAGTGGAGTGGATCATGGAAACCCATGCCCACGCCGACCACCTGAGCGCCGCGCCTTACCTGAAGCAACACTTGGGCGGCAAAACCGCCATTGGCGACCACATCAGCGGTGTGCAAAAAGTCTTCAAAGGCATCTTCAACATGGAAGCCAGTTTCAAGTTGGACGGCTCACAGTTTGACCATTTGTTTGCCGATGGTGACGCCATCCAGGTGGGTGGCCTCACCGGCCACACCATGTATGTGCCTGGCCACACGCCTGCCTGCGTGGCCTACCAGTTTGGCGACGCGGTGTTTGTGGGCGACACCATGTTCATGCCCGATGTGGGCACTGCTCGCTGCGATTTCCCAGGAGGAGATGCCAAGACCTTGTACGCCTCGACCCGCAAGATTTTGAGCCTGCCCCCTGAGACGCGCTTGTTCATGTGCCACGACTACCCGCCCAATGACCGCCCTGTGAATTTCGCGACCACCGTGGCCGAGCAAAAAGCGAAAAACGTCCATGTGCATGACGGCATCAGCGAAGCCCAGTTTGTGGAGATGCGCACAAAGCGCGACGCCACCTTGGAAATGCCGGTGCTCATCTTGCCCGCGGTGCAAATCAATATCCGCGCTGGCGAGTTGCCACCCAAAGAAGACAACGGCATTGCTTACGCCAAAATTCCTTTGAATGCACTTTGAAGGCGCACCTGTCATGAACACTCTGCATTTGGTTTGTCCGCACTGCAACGCCACCAACCGCGTTCACTCGGACAAGCTGCAAGCCGCTTTCAACGCGCAATTGGCCAAAAGCGATTTGCCCTTGGTGGTGGACTTTTGGGCGCCTTGGTGTGGCCCTTGCCGAAGCATGGCACCAGCCTATGAAAAGGTCAGCCACGACATGCACCAAGTTCAATATTCGAAGCATTCCGACTTTGGCGGTTTTTGCGGGTGGCCGTGAAATTGCCAGACAGCCTGGGGCGATGTCGGCCCCCGATGTGGCGCGTTGGGTCAGCGCTGCCTTGCTCAAGGCCTGAGACGACCCATAACCCTTTTAGGAAAAATCATGATTCAAAACGTTGGCGGCATCGACCGCATGCTTCGCATCGTCGCTGGTTTGGCGCTGATCATTTTGGCCGCCACTGGCGTGCTGGGCCCATTTGCATGGCTGGGCATCATCTTGATGGCTACAGGGGTGTTTCGCCTTTGCATGATTTACTCATTGTTTGGTTTGAGCACCTGTGCCATCAAAACCAACCCCGATACCCCCGCTGAATGAGATAAAGCAACGACGCTCTTGGTCCCGTCGTGCTGGCACGGCTTTGATCTACTGAGGAGTCAGGGACAAATCAGTTTGATTTTTGGGAAATAGGTTTTGTAGCGCCCCGCATCTCGGGTCAGTAGTTGATAGCCATCGGCTTGGGCATGGGCGTGTCGCTGACGATAGAGCGCTAAGCTAAAAAAGACTGACAGCTCAGCCTTGGCATTGCTTTTTGTAGTCCGCAACATCTTTGGGCAAGCTGCCAGACTCTGGCCTTGCGTCCAAGGATTCGCAGTTTTTAAAGACTTTTTTACAGTAATCCAGCTCTCGCATGGGGTTGCCAAATTCCTTGGCCAAGCAAGCTTGGTGCTTGGTCTCGCACTGGTTGGCCGCACGAATCGCGGTTTGTAGCTGGCTTTCCCATGCCTCACACTGCGCATTTTGGGCGGCAGCGGGCAGGCAAATACACGCTAACATGCACATCAGTGGCATGAACCTAAGTGACTTCGCTTTCATGGCATCGCTTTCATAATGGTGGGTTTTGTACGTTTTCAACTCAGATGTGATGATTTCCATGAAGCTTTCCCACCCAGTCGATTTGCTGATTCGCCAAGCTTTGATGTTTGATGGTACCTTGAGCGAACCTCGGGTCCAAGACCTTGCCGTGCATGAAGGTCGCATTGTGGCGCTGGACGACCAGTTGCAAGCCCAAGCCAGCCAAACGATTGATGCCAAGGGCTTGGCCTTGATGCCGGGCATCATCGACTCGCATACCCATTTCGATGCCCAAATCACCTGGGATTCTTATGTGCGCCCATCTCCCGCCATGGGGGTGACCACCGCGGTCATTGGCAATTGCGGTTTCACCATTGCGCCTTGTCGCCCGCAAGACCGTGAACTCACCATGCGCAACCTCACGCAGGTGGAAGGCATGTCGCTGGATGTGCTGCGTGATGGCATTGATTGGCGCTTTGAAACTTTCCCCGAGTACATGGCCATGCTCAAGCAAAAGGGTTGCGCCATCAATATCGCGGCCTACGTTGGCCACTCCTCGGTTCGCACTTGGGTGATGGGCGAGCAAGCGAATAAGCGTGAGGCTACCCCCGAAGAAATTGACGCCATGGCCAATATCGTCAAAGAGGCCATGGCCGCTGGCGCAGTGGGTTTTGCCACTAGCACCAGCCCCGCCCACAACGGGGAGGGCGGTTTCCCCATGCCCTCGCGTTTGGCCAGCGATGAAGAAATGATGCAACTTACCCTTGCCATGGCTAGCCTCGGGCGAGGCGTCTACATGGTCACCAAGGGTGGGCAAATGTCCATGTCTTTTTTGCAGTCGCTGGCGCAAAAGAGTGGCCGGCCGGTGATGGTTGCTGCATTGCTTCACAACAGCACCAACCCGCAAGCGGTCTTCAATGACATGGCCGCTATCGCCCAAGCTAATGCCCAAGGCATCGACATGATTGGGCAAGTGTCGTGCTGTCCCTTGACCATGGACTTCACCTTTGCCTCTGCTTACCCCGTTGAAGGTTTGGTGAGTTGGCGAGCTGCCATGGGTTTGTCGCATGATGCGCTGAAAGGGATATTGGCAGACACCTCATTTCGCCAAGCGGTCAAAGATGAGTTGTCTCAAACCGCTACGTTCCGTTTGTTCAACAATGAATGGGACAAGGTGCATGTGGTGCAAACCGCGCTGGCCGAGCACCAATCGTTCGAGCAAAAAAGCGTGGCCGATCTGGCCCTCGCATCGCATCAAGACCCCTTGGACTTTGCACTGGACCTGGCCCTGAAAGAAGACCTGCAAACCGTTTTTACCGCGCAACTGCTCAACAGCGATACCGAGCAGGTCGGGCGCTTGCTAAACGACCCCCACAGCTTGGTGTCCCTCAGCGATGCGGGTGCGCATTTGACTTTCTTCAACGATGCCGGTTTTGGCTTGCATTTGCTGGGCCACTGGGCCAGAGACCTAGGACTTATGTCGATGACGCAGGCCGTGCATAAACTGACAGCGCAACCCGCGAAAGTGCTGGGCTTCAAAGACCGTGGTCTTTTGCGAGTGGGCTTTGCAGCAGACTTGATGCTGTTTGACCCGAAAACCGTGGGGCGTGGCCCCAAGCACAGGGTGTTTGACTTGCCGGGTGGAGCGGCCCGACTCAATACGCTGGCCACAGGCGTACATGGGGTTTGGGTCAATGGGCAATTGATCGCCGACCAGCAAGGCTTGAAGGATCAGGCCGCAATGGCGGGTCAACTTTTGACGGAATTCACCTAAAGCATATGGTTTGGCTGACTTTTCATGACAGATACGTCATTTTCCTTTTGCATTGATGATTTTTATTGTTTCTAAGCACTTATTGGTTTAACTTAAGGGACTTAGAGCCGATTCTTATACTGATATCTCTTAAAAGTCTTCTGTTTTGCTTGCCAAAATCCACCATCCGCGAAGTGACACTGACAACCTCTCTTCTTTTCAAGAGTCGGTAGAAACAGCCACCCAAACTTTCTTTCATGCGATTTGTGAGCAGAAAAATATTAAGCATTTTCTGTTTGGAATTTCCTTAGAAAAGATTTACGAGAACATGAAAATCCATGGGGACTTCGTCGTTCTCAAGCCAGAAAAATACTACCGAGACATCATCTCGCAAACTGCGCCGCCTGGTTTGCAAGTCACGCCCAATCAGTTTGAAGATATTTTTACCTGTCTGCGGGATGTGTTGAAGAAGCAAAGATTTCTTAAAAAACAAATACCTAAACTTGCAAGCTACATCATTGAAAACATCGAAGAGACCCGCGCTTTGATTGCCGACGCGGAACCCAATATATTGCGTTCGCACGAAGTCAACAACGAAACGATTTGTGCAATGTTCAACAAATCCCGCGCAGAAGCCCGCATAGATCAATACAACGATGTCTACGTCCCATCAGGCTTTAATTACCCGTTTTGGACACGTGTGAACAAAGTCAGTAAAGAAATTACCTTTGGCGCACAGGCCTTTCCCATCAGTTCCAGCGTGAACTCCATCGAAATTCACAACATCAGCGAACAGGCCAATGCAAAGCTGGGGAACTTCTTCATGGAAGTTGATAATCGAACTCGTCATGGCCCTATATTGTTTTCGCTGCACGCCATCAAATACCAAGATGCAGTTCCTAAGCGCATGCTGCTTAGAGCCGCAAGAGAGTTCTCTAGTGCATTTGAAACCGCTGTGAGCATGGATAAACACAACTACCTTAAATCGGCGCTGAACTGATTTTTTTATGCATCATATTGTGTTCGTGTACGGCCCTCACAGCCCCAGGTAGGCTTTCACCACCGGGAAGTGCTGCTCGAAATCGGATATGCCATGGTCTGAGCCCTCGATCAGGTGCAAGGTGGCTCTAGGGTATCTGACTACCATTTCCTGCCAACTCAGCACCTCATCTCCTGTGGCCACCACGTTCAACAGTTGTGCGGGGTCAGGCAAAGCGCTGACATCGTGATTGGCCTGACCCACATACAAGTTTTTCAGCTCCTCGATGTGGTACGGCTCAAACACCACCGATTCATCAGGGTTGTGCCACGCGGTTTGTGTCCCTATATAGCCCACCAAGTCTCTGGCGGGATGCACCGCAGGGTTGAGCAAGACTGTGCGACAACGTATCAAGGCGCCCAGCCAGGTCGCATAAAAACCGCCAAGAGAAGAGCCTATGACCGCAGTCGAATGCTGGGGCCATGAATGGGCGGCGTTGAAAAGCATATCGGCTGCGGCATGGGGAGAGGCGGGCAGTTGAGGACAAAACCAGACGATGTCTGGCCTGTGTGCTTGTAACCATTGCGCGATGAACTGAGCTTTGAATGAGCGAGGGCTGGAGCGAAAGCCGTGCGCATACACCATGTGCGTGGTGTTGGCGTGTATCTCTTCAGAGATAGCTTGCGTCAAAAAAAGTCTCCAAGCGGAATGCAGTGTGCTGCGCTATTTGACCTGTATCTAACAAACCCGCAAAGACGGCTTTGGCTGCGGCTTCATGCACCCGCAGTTGTGGCGCAAACATTTGCAAGCGCAGGGCTTGTTCTATTGCGCGGCTGGCAAAGACGGCATTAGTTTGAAGCTCATGGGCAAGCATGGGTGTCAAAGCCTGCTGTTGTGCGGCCAACTGGTTTTGTGCAGACAGCATTACCTTTAAGAACTGACGCAATGCATCACCATTGTGTTGCGCCCATTGCTGGTGGACGTTGATCGACGTGAACAGCCAATCGGGAACCAAAGAAGCAATGGCGCCCAAGTTTTTGTAGCCCGCCTCTTCTGCGACATAGCTCAAAGGGAAGGGCTGAAAACCCACATCGATGCTCGCCTCTTGCAAGCGCTTCCACCGAGTAGGCGCTCCCCCCACCGCTACAACACTGTATTCATGGGGTTGAAGGCCGACCGATTCCGCATAGCGTTTGACCAAATAGGCCGTCCCTTCCTTGAGAGACAAGACCCCAAACCTGGCGCCTTTCAAATCTTTCTCGGATTGAATGCTCGGTCTGGCAATGATTTGATGGGGCAGCTTTTCCGCATTACCTGCCACCATGCGCAAAGGCCCATGGTTGTAGGCATCAACCATGATGGACTCTGGGGTGGCGATGGCAATGTCTATCTGCCCATCTCGCAAGTCTTGTGTGATGCGTTCTGCGTTGTCATACACAGTGATGACCACCGACAAGCCTTGATCCCGAAACAGATGCTGCGCTTGCGCTGCCCACAAAGGCGCATAAAAAACTGTTCTGGAAATAATGGCCACGCGCAACACGGGCAGCTTTTCAGCAGCTTGGGCAAAGCTTTTTGGGATATGACTGGCGCAGGCCAAAGCACCCAAAAGTGCCAGTGTCGATCTGCGCGATGGGGTCATCAGTGGTTGGCGCGAGCCACCCAAACGGTGGCACCTTCGGCGCCGTAAATCTCTGCGTGCTCAATGTTGCGAGCCAGTCGGAAATAGTCACCCGCTTTGAGGTGTGTGACCTTCTGGCCCACCGTCAACCAATATTCACCACGTTGTACATAGGCGCTGACATCGAAGGGGTGGGTATGGGTGTCGATTTTCAAATCCGACGCCCACTCGCGAACCAAAATTTCATCAAAACCTTCGTCAAGGGATTGTGCTGTGAAGGACTCTAAGGTGGTTGTGGTCATGGGCTTACCTTTACTGAAATAGATGAAAGTCCTTGAATAAACCCATGCATGGTGTCACCGGCCTTCACAGGCCCCACGCCATCGGGGGTGCCACTGAAAATCAGGTCCCCTGGGTGCAATTCAAACAAGGTGGAGAGGTTGGCGATGGTCTCATTCACAGACCAAATCAAGTGGGTGATATCGCTTTTTTGTTTGACTTCGCCATTCACATTCAAGCTAATTTCCCCTGAATGGATTTCGCCGGTGTCAGACTTAAGGTGCAACAAGCCTATCGGGGCAGCGTAATCAAAGGCCTTGCCAATCTCCCAAGGGCGTCCTTGCTCACGCATCTTGATTTGCAGGTCTCTGCGAGTCATGTCCAAACCGACGGCATAGCCCAGAATATGCTCGCTGGCTTGTTCGATGGAAATGTTTATACCCCCCTTGCCAATCGCCACCACCAGCTCAATTTCGTAATGGTAGTTTTGAGTCAATGAAGGGTAGGGAACAGAGACGGTCTCATTCGCAGGAACAGGAACGACAGATTGCGCATCGTTGGCTTTGCAAAAGAAAAATGGTGGCTCGCGGTCTGGGTCAAAGCCCATTTCTCTGGCGTGGGCGGCGTAATTTCTTCCCACACAGTAAACACGTCTGACGGGAAAGAACTCTGTTCTACCCGCAATAGGCAGACCGACAACAGCTTGGGGTTCGAAGAGATAGTTCATGTTTTGTCAGCCAAAGGGGTTTTCAGCATGAGGGCAGAGCGCTTGCAAGAAGCGATCAATACATTGTGCTGGTTATAGCCTCTGTGGGCAAAAATCACAATGCCGTTGCGTGGGCGAGATTGGCTTTCTCTTAGCTCGAGCACCTCGGTTTCTACCCTGACCGTATCCCCATGAAACAAGGGCTTGGGAAACCTTACCTCATCCCATCCCAAGTTGGCCACCGTGGTGCCAAGGGTGGTGTCGCCCACTGACACACCCACAATCAATCCCAAGGTGAAAACGCTGTTGACAATGCGTTGACCAAATTCGGTATGGTGTTTGCAATACTCTTCGTCAAGGTGCAAGGCAGCGGGGTTGTGGGTAAGGGCGGAGAACATGACGTTGTCCATTTCGCTCACCGTGCGGCGAATCGCATGTTGAAAAACTTGCCCTACATAAAACGCTTCGAAATACAGACCAGCCATCAGGTTTTCCTATAAAGATCGAGCAAGCGCAAGGCTTGCGTGAGGTGGGGTTTGTCCACCATTTTGCCGTCCAATTGCACCGCACCTGCGCCATTGGCTTGGGCGAACGCATCAACGATGCGTTGTGCATGGCTGATTTCTTGCAGTGAAGGTGTGAAGCCTTGGTTGATCACCTCGACCTGATCTGGGTGGATGGCCAATTTGCCGCTGAAGCCTTCGCGGCGGGCTTGTTGCACATCCAGTGCCAGAGCCTGCATGTCTTTGAAATCTACAGACAAAGTATCAATGGCCTGGATTTGTGCATGGGCCGAAGCCAGTAAACACAGCGAGCGAGCGAGCTTGTAGGTGAAAGTGAATTCACCAGACGAGTCGCGGTTAGAACTCGCACCCACAGCGGTTGCCAAATCTTCTGCGCCCCATGTCAAACCTTGTAAACGAGCGGATGAGCCCGCATAGCTTTGCAGATCGAACAATGCGCCTGGCACTTCTGTAGCGACAGGGATGATGCGGGTGGAACCGAGCTCCAAGCCTTCACGCACTTCCAGCGCAGACAAGCAATGGTCGAGCTGCTGCGCATCTTTGGCGTTCAAGGGCTTTGGCAGCATGATGCCGTCGGGTTTGCCAGCCATCACCGCCACCAGATCGTGCAAAGCCAAAGGGGTTTGCAAAGGATTGATGCGCACCCACAGTTGTTGATGGCTTCGTTGGCGATGGGCTTGCAAAAACTCAGCCACCATGAAACGGGCAGTTGCTGTGCGCTCGGGTGCGACTGAGTCTTCCAAATCTAAAATCAAAGCATCAGCAGCGGTGCTGGTGGATTTGGCGAGTTTCTTTTCACTGTCGCCAGGAACAAAAAGCAAAGAACGAAGCATGTGCATAGGAGTTCAGTTGAAAGTAGGTGCAGGGTTATTGGGTAGCCAAGAGCTTAGCTCAGCAGGTCCGACAAACTGCGGGCAATGACTTTGGTGGCTCGGCGCAGATCTTCCAAGTCGAGACGCTCATCGGCTCGCTTGGCGTGTGACTCCAGCACGGTGCGAGGGCCAGCACCGTAAATAACGCCAGGGATGCCGCGCTCCACATACAAGCGAACATCGGTATACAAGGGCGTTCCCAATGCAGGAATAGGCTCGCCAAACACATCGCTGGCATGTTTTTGCAAAGCATCCACCAAGGGCTTGTTGCCAGCCAAGGGTTTCATGGCGTGGGCCATCAACATGCGCCTGACATCGATCTGGATGGCGTGTGCTGCGTCACGTTGGTTGTTGTAGTTAGCCACGGCTTGGTCCAAGACTTGGCGAATTGAGGCTTCGACTTGCACGGGGTCTTCTTCGGGAATCATGCGTCGATCCAACTTGAAAACCACGGTGCCGGGTATCACGTTGGTGTTGGTTCCACCTTCAATCAAACCCACATTCAGGTAGGGATGGCTGATGCCTTCCACTGAAGAAGTGATTTTTTTATACAAGGCGTTTTGCGCATACAAAGCGTTCAGCATTGCCACAGCGCCCTGCAAAGCATCTATGCCACTGTCAGGAATGGCCGCGTGTGCCATTTTCCCATGGACGGTGACTTCCATTTGCAAACAACCGTTGTGTGCAGTGATCACTTGGTAACTAAAGCCTGCGGCAATCATCAAGTCGGGTTTGGTGTGACCGTGCGACAAAAGCCATCCTGGGCCGACTTCACCACCAAATTCTTCGTCATAGGTAAATTGAAGTTCAACTTGACCTTTGCTGGGTTTGGCGACAGCCTCCAAAGCGCGAAGCGCAAAAGTGAAGGTAGAAAAATCGCATTTGCTGACAGCGGTGGCTCGCCCATAAATTTTGCCGTCCACAATCTCACCGCCATAGGGGTCGTGTGTCCAGCCCTCACCAGGGGGCACCACATCGCCATGGGCGTTAAGTGCAATCACCAAACCTTCGCCGTAATGCCGTTTCACAATCAAATTGGTGATCGAGGTCAGACCCTGGGCTTTCACTTCTGCCTCTGGCACTTCCAAGCGCTGGCAGGGCAAACCCATTTGTTCTAACAAGGCGGCGGTTTTCAAAGCGTGGGGGGTATTGTCCCCAGGGGGTGTGTCGGTGGGGATGCAAACCAATGCTTGTAAAAATTGCACCTGCTCATCGAAATGGGCATCGATCCATTGGTCAAGTTGGCTGTAATTGCTCAAGTGTTTTCCATATAAGGATGGTGCTGTTTCCAATGCTTCGCGATATCGATACGCTTGCAAACCCATACGCGCTCAAACTTAGCGATATGGTCTAAAAACTTTTGCAAGGCCACGATGCGACCGGGGCGCCCTAGTAAGCGACAGTGCATACCAACGCTCATCATTTTGGGCGAGTCTGCCCCTTCGGCATAGAGCGCATCAAAGCTGTCGCGAAGGTAGATGAAAAAATCCTCTGCTTGAGAAAATCCTTGCGGCAATGAAAAACGCATATCGTTGGTGTCAAGCGTATAGGGCACTACCAAGTGCGGCACGATATCGCCATTGGTCTTAGCGACCTTCATCCAAAACGGCAGATCATCCCCATAGTAGTCGCTGTCGTATTCAAAGCCCCCATGGTCCACCACCAGTCGCCGCGTATGGGGACTGTCACGTCCGGTGTACCAACCCATCGGCGCTTGCCCTGTCATCTTTTGGATGATGTCCATGCCCGTTTGCATGTGTTGGCGTTCGGTGGTTTCGTCGATAGCTTGGTAACTAATCCAACGCCAGCCGTGGCATGCAATTTCATGCCCATGCTGCACAAGGTAAGCAGTCAGTTCGGGATGACGCTCAAGCGCCATGCTCACACCAAACACCGTTAAGGGGAGTTGACGTTTTTCAAACTCACGAAGGATGCGCCACACACCTGCGCGTGAGCCGTATTCGTAGATGCCTTCCATGCTCATATGCCGAGCCGCAAAGCTGGGCGGGTTGAACATCTCGGACAAAAACTGCTCGGACCCCGCGTCGCCATGCATAACGGCGTTTTCGCCACCTTCTTCGTAGTTCAAAACGAACTGAACCGCCACGCGAGCTTGACCTGGCCAATGGGCATGGGGTGCTTGTTGGCCGTAGCCAACCAAGTCTCGCGGGTAGGGGAGGGTAGCGTCGTAGGTCATGAATCAATCTGTCACTGGAATATACAGATTATTTCAGCCAATCAGGTTCGGGAAGTTGGTTGAACACATTACGCAGTCCTTGGCTCCAGCTGCTGCGCAGATCGCGGAAGTAGTCATCGCCTTCGTCAATGCGGTGGCGTTTGAATATACGCAGCCCATCGCGTTTGATCATCGCGAAGTCAATGGGCAGACCTACAGACAGGTTACTTTTGATGGTGGAGTCAAAAGATACCAAGGCGCATTTGGCGGCTTTGTACAAACTCAGCTCGGGTTGAATGACGCGGTCCAAGATGGGCTTGCCATATTTACTTTCGCCTATTTGGAAAAATGAGGTCTCTGCCGAGGACTCGATAAAGTTACCTTGGGGATAAACCATGAACAGACGTGGCGCTTCGCCTTGAAGTTGTCCACCCAACAAAAAAGTCGCAGAAAAGTCGACCGATGACTGCTCGGGCGCTTCATTTTGCGTTGTGGTGATGACGTTGCGAAGTTCCTTGCCAAGCAGTTCTGCCACAGCAAACAACGAACCCATGGAGGTCAAAGCCACACCGGTTTTGACAGCATGTTGTTTGACGCGACTGACCACTTGTTGTGTGGTGGCCAAGTTGCCGCTGTTGAGCATGACGATCACGCCTTCACCCGGCGTTTCAAAAACCGTCATTTTGCAAAAGGTGGAGACGTGATCTACACCCGCATTAGTGCGTGAATCAGAGGCAAAAAGCAGACCCTCGTTCAATGCCATCGCAACACAATAGGTCATAGGGCTTTACTGCTGAGTGAAGTTGACCGATTCTACTTTCGCAAAACTGTCCAAGGTTTCGTTGCCACCTCCAACGCGAACACCCCGAACAGGGCTGGCATCGTCATAGTCCAGACCATGTGCCAAGCGAATATGACCTTGGTCTGCCCCCACCGAATTGCTGACATCAAACCCCACCCAGCGACCGCCGATCCAAACCTCGGCCCAGGCATGGCTGGCCACATGGCCTTGGTCCTCTGAATTGAGGTAGCCACTGACATAACGCGCTGGCAAGCCCAGGTGTCTGACACAAGCCAAAAACACATGGGTATGGTCTTGGCACACGCCTTTGCCCACAGCAAAAGACTGAACCGCAGTAAAGCCCACTTGGGTGTGCCCTTTTTCATAAGGCATTTGGGAAAGAAGCGCCAACATCACATCGTGTAGGCCAATGTAAGGGCGTGAACGAACCGTTTGCCGAAAAGGTTCAATAAAGGCTTTGATGGATGCATCGGGGTGCGTCAAAGGCGTCATACGCAAAAAAACGGCTGGAGGTACAGGCCCCTCGGGTTCGCCTTGGTCGCTTTGCATGAGTTCAATCAAGCCATGTGCTCTGAGCACAATCGATTGCAAAGGCTTGTCTAAAACCAAGCAATGGCATTGGTTGCCATAAGCATCTGTCCATTGCGTGGCTTTGACGGGCAGCACCAGTTGCCATTGGTTGATTTGCTGTCTTGAGGTTTGGGGCGGCGACATGCGCAGCATTTGGATGCTTCGGCGCATGGGCTGATCGTAGGTATAGGTGGTTTCATGGAAGATTTGCAACTTCATGACAAAACTTCCAAGTAGTCGGTTTGCACGGCTTGGGCCAAGCCCATGTTTTCTTCAACAAATTTTTCTAAATAATCTTCCAAGCCCAAAGCATAGACCTCTTTCAATGCGCCGTAGCGCAGGTGGGTGAGGAGGTTGGCGCAGCGTTTGCGAGCTTCACGTCCTGTTTGCTGAGGTAGTTGACTGAGTATGAGGGCGCACTCATCAAGACAGAAATGCAGCGAACGCGGTACACGCGGATTGAATATCAATAATTCAGCTACACGGTCAGCATCGATGGTGTCGCGGTAGGTGTCTCGGTAGGCCTCTAAAGCGCTGACCGATCGAAGCACTGCGCCAAGCCGGTAGTAGTCGTCCACCATGTCGCTGCCTTCTCCTGCTTGGCGGCGTGTTTTGACGCTCAATATGCGCGCTGTGTTGTCGGCCCGTTCAAGATAGGTGCCCAGTCGAATGAAATGGTAGGGCTGGTCACGTTGCACAGTTGCAAAGGTCACGCCACGAAAAAGGTGCGAGCGCTGCTTGATCCATTCAAAAAAACTCGAATCAACCGCTGTGTCATTGCGCAGCTTTTTCTTTTTGCGCGACAGTAATTCCAGCCATGTGTCGTTGATGCACTCCCACATTTCCACCGTCATGGCACCACGAACCGCACGTGCATTTTCTCGGCTGGCTTGTATGCAATTGAATATCGAGGACGGATGGTCTGGGTCCCACGCCAAGAATTGCGCGACTTGGTCTGAGCGAACGGGTTTACCGGTGGTTTCAAAAGCAGCCAATGTGTCAGTGATAACCAAGGGTTCTTTGATGGCCTCAGCGTCGTCACCTTGACTGTCACTGGCAGAAACCAACGCAAAAGACTGACCCACTTCCAAAATTCGCGCCATGTTTTCTGCACGTTCAAGGTAGCGCGACATCCAATAGAGTTGAGCAGCAACACGTGAGAGCATCAGTTCGCCTCGCTCTCTTCAAGCACCCAAGTATCTTTGGTGCCACCGCCTTGCGAGGAATTCACCACCAGCGAACCTTCTCGCAGTGCCACCCGGGTCAAGCCCCCCGGCACGATACGGGTTTTGTCACCCATGAGCACAAAGGGGCGCAAATCGATGTGCCTTGGCGCAATGCCTTGGTCAACAAATACAGGGCAGGTCGATAAGCTGAGTGTGGGTTGGGCGATGTAATTGTTCGGATGGGCTTTGATGCGCTTGGCAAAAGCGTCAATTTCACTTTTGCTGGATGCAGGACCCACCAACATTCCATAGCCGCCTGCACCATGTACCTCTTTGACCACCAAGTCTTTCAAGTTCGCCAGTACATAACTCAACTCATCAGCATGACGGCATTGCCAAGTTTGCACATTCTGCAAGATGGGTTCTTCTTGAAGGTAAAAACGAATCATCTCTGGCACAAAGGGATAGATAGATTTGTCGTCAGCCACGCCGGTTCCCAATGCGTTGGCAATGATGACATTGCCTTGGCGGTAAACCGAAGCCAAACCAGGCACCCCTATGTACGAGTCAGCCTGAAAGCACAAGGGGTCCATATAGGTATCGTCCACGCGGCGGTAAATCACGTCCACTTGCTGTGGCCCTTCGGTGGTTTGCATATAAACAAAACCATCGCGCACAAACAGGTCTGAACCCTCCACGAGTTCGATGCCCATTTGCTTGGCCAAAAATGCATGCTCAAAATAGGCGCTGTTAAACCTGCCTGGGGTGTATAACACCACCGTGGGTTGTTCAGCCCAGCTTGAAGACCGCAGGGTTTGCAGCAGCAGGGCGGGGTAATGCTCAACTGGGCGAACCGCATAGCGTCGAAACAGGTCGGGGAAAAGTCGCATCATCAAGATGCGGTTGCTCAGCATGTATGACACACCCGATGGGACACGCAGATTGTCTTCCAGCACATAAAAACTGCCATCCGCATGGCGAATGATGTCTACCCCTGCAATGTGCGCATAAATTTGGTGCGGTAAATCCAAGCCCAACATCATGGGCATGAACTGCGCATTGGCCAAGACTTGCTCACTCGGCACGATGCCAGCCTTTAATATGGATTGCTGGTGATAAACATCATGCAAAAACATATTGATGGCTGTCACGCGTTGAACCAAGCCCTTCTCCATCAAGGCCCATTCGTCTGCATCAATGATGCGGGGAATCAAATCAGACGGAATCAGTCGCTCCGTCCCTCCCTCGTCACCATTCAAAGAAAAGGTAATGCCGGTACGGCGAAAAATCAAATCCGCTTCAATTTGTTTTTGCTGGACAGTTTCGGCTGAAATGCCTTTAAGCCATGTATCAAAGGTGGTGTAGTGCGATCGAGCCAAACCGTTGGATTGCCGCATTTCATCAAATATGGCGTGTGCCATGAAGATCCGCCTTGATTGAGTAGGTGTTACCTTGTCTTAAGCAGACTTTATGCCCAGCAAATCTTTGCTACTTTTTGGGGCGAATAATCAGGAATATCTTTCTCTTAAGGTTTTAACTGGGGCACATCTGGCGTTTTGTGCGCCAAAGAAGTGCAGGTAAAGAGCCGTGCACCTATAGGGAGCAGGAGTATTCAGTACTCAAAGCCTACGCGTTGGCGCGAAAAAGCAGCAACGCCTTCTTGGTCCAGCGCAGATTGAAGCGGTAAGCCGACCAAACGAAGTGCATGGCAAACGGCTTGTTTGCGTAAGGGGCTTGAAGGCGTTCGCCCCAACATGGCCAAGGCCCAGTCGGGGAGTTCATCGAATGCGGCTTGGATCACCAACTTGATCAGAGGGCGGTCCCAAAGACTGCTGGGGTAGTTCTCAATCACCCTGATGATTTCTGCGGTGCGATGATCGAATCGCAAGTCGGGAAGAAAGGCAAGCAAGGCTTGTTCGCTGGCTTGCTTGGTCTGGGGTAAATTTTCTATCCCTAGGTGCTTACCAATCAAGGTCATTTCGGCCAAGTAGAGGTCTTCTTCTGAGTGGTGAAGCGGGTTGAGTGAGAAACTTTGGTAGGCCCGTAAAAAGCTGGTCACCTCCCCTAAGTGAACCCATCGAAGCAACTCGGGTTCATTGGCCACATAAGCAGAGCCATCGGGCATGGAACCCTGCACATTGGCGTGAATTCGGTTGACGCGGTCTATGGACTTCAAGGCCAACTCGCTGGGTCCGTAGGTGGTGATGGCCACAAAGTACGCGGTTCGACCCAAACGAGCTTTGAGGTCATGGCGAAAATTTGAATGGTCCCACACTGCTGCCAAGGCCCTCGGGTGCAAGGCTTGCAGCATCAGTGAAGACAAGCCCCCCACCATCATGCTGATGAAATGCGCATGGACCCGCCAAGGCACGGACGCAGGACCAAGTAAACCGGGGTCACCTAAAGGCTGCTTGAAGTTGTCGAGTGACTGGGTTGAGCCCGTCATCTGTCGGATGTGCTCACCTATCAAATGACGTACAGGCTCGGGCATGGGCAAAGCGGACCGCACACGGCAGGCATGGACGCTGTTAAAAGGGGGTAGTGGCCAGCTGAACATGCTCAAGGCAGAGGAGGCGACTGTTCAGTTTTCTTCTCAAGCAACTGACGCATTTCACTGAGTTCGCGGTGCACGATACGCAACTCGTGCTCTATGGCGTTGAATTGTGCGTGGTCCTTTCGGTCTTGTTCTTTGTCCGCCGTGATGGAATCCACGATGACTGCGATGAACAAGTTGAAGACGATGAAAGTGGCAATGAGAATAAAAACAACAAAAAATATCCATGCATAGGGGAACACCTCCATGACGGGTCTGGCCAATTCTTGTGACCAACCTTCCAAGGTCATGATTTGAAACAAGGTAAA
>CAMATW010000011.1 GCA_945861305.1 Bordetella parapertussis
GCCACCTAAGTCAGCGCCAATGTTTTTGAGTTTTTTGGTGCCAAACACCAAAATGATGATTAAGAGCACGATTAACCAGTGCCAAATTGAAAATGATCCCATGGGATGCTCCTGAATGAAGTGAGGAATTCTAGTCTTAGCCGCGTAACCACGGGCGCGGGCCGCCCATGACATGCCAATGCAGATGGTGAACCTCTTGTCCGCCCTCGGTACCGGTGTTGGTGACCAAGCGAAAACCACCCTCGGGGTAGGGGTTCACGCCCTCTTGCAAGGCAAGCTTGGGGGCGAGCAACAACATGCGCCCCAACAGCGCTTGGTGCTCGGGGCCGACCTGCGCCATGGAAGGGATGTGCAGTTTGGGGATTAGCAAAAAATGCACCGGCGCCCAAGGGTTGATGTCGTGGAAGGCAAAAATCTCTTCGTCTTCATAGACTTTTTTGCTCGGAATCTTGCCGGCAACGATTTTGCAAAAGATGCAATTGGGGTCGGTGTGCATGCTTCGTTCTCTGAAAAATTATTCGGTACCCGCCTCGCGGGCCTGCGCTTTGCGCAAGGCTTTTTCTTCCAAGCCGCTCAAACCCTCGCGGCGTGACAGCTCTTGCAGCACATCCTCGGGGCTCAGGCCGTAATGGGACAGCACCACCAAGCTGTGGAACCACAGGTCGGCCATCTCGCCCACCAACTTGTGTGGGTCGCCGCCGTGGTCCAAGTCTTTGGCGGCCATCACCACCTCGGTGGCCTCTTCGCCAATTTTCTTCAAAAACGAATCAGGGCCTTTGTGCAGCAAACGCGCCACATAGCTGGTGTCGGGGTTGCCGCCGTTGGCCGCTTTGCGGCTTTCAATCACGGCGGCCAAGCGGGCCAAGGTGTCGTCAGAGCTCATGTTTTGGCCTTGTAAATGGTGGCGGGGTCTTGCAATACCGGCTCAACGCTCAGCCACTGGCCGCCGTCGGGGCTGGTTTGCCAGCGTTGGTAAAAGCAGCTGTGGCGGCCGGTGTGACAGGCAATGCTGGGGTCGTGGCCGGTTTGGGTGACGCTCAGCAAAATCACGTCGTTGTCGCAATCCAAGCGGATGTCATGCACCTGCTGCACATGACCAGACTCCTCGCCCTTGAACCACAGCTTGCCCCGTGAACGGCTGAAGTACACCGCACGGCCGAGCTCTGCGGTTTTTTGCAACGCCTCGCGGTTCATCCACGCAAACATCAACACGTCTTTGCTGCCAAGTTCCTGCGCGATGACCGGCACCAGGCCTTGGGCATCCCATTTGATAGTGTCTAACCAATTCATAGGGGGAGATGTTAAGGGCTGAGCAAGTTGTAGGGGATCACAACCTCACAGGTATCCCCCGCTGCCGCATCCTCTGCTTGGCCTGCTGCACGGTGTATTCGCCATAGTGAAAAATGCTCGCCGCCAGCACCGCATCGGCGGCGCCGGTTTGGATGCCATCGGCCAAGTGGTCGAGGTTGCCCACGCCACCCGAGGCAATCACGGGCACAGGCACCGCGTCGCTGACTGCGCGGGTCAGCGCCAAATCAAAGCCGCTTTTGGTGCCGTCACGGTCCATGCTGGTGAGCAATATTTCACCCGCGCCGTGGTCGGCCATTTGCGTGGCCCAAGCCACCGCATCCAGCCCCACGTTTTTGCGGCCACCGTGGCTGTACACATCCCAGCCCGGACCCATGGGCATGCCATGTGAATCCAATCGCTGTTCTTCAAGCGCTGAGCGGCGCTTGGCGTCGATGGCCACCACGATGCACTGCGCGCCGTATTTGGCCGAGGCGTCGCGGATCACCTGCGGGTTGGCTATGGCAGCGGAATTGAAGCTGGTTTTGTCGGCACCTGCATTGAGCAGACGGCGCACATCGTCCACGGTGCGCACACCGCCGCCCACGGTCAGCGGAATGAACACCTGCGAAGCCACAGCTTCGATGATGTGCAAAATCACGTCTCGTCCATCGCTGGTTGCGGTGATGTCTAGGAAGGTGAGTTCATCCGCGCCTTGCTCGTTGTAACGGGCAGCAATTTCCACCGGGTCACCGGCGTCGCGCAGTTCCACAAAGTTGATGCCCTTGACGACCCGTCCGGCCGTCACGTCCAGACAGGGAATGATGCGTTTGGCCAGCATCTCAGCCGTTCAGCTCGTCGGCGCGGGCTTGGGCTTTTTCGAAGTCGAGGTCGCCGCTGTAAATGGCGCGGCCGCAAATCACCCCTTCAATGCCCTCGTCCTCCACCGCGCACAGACCTTCGATGTCTTTCATATTAGACAAGCCGCCCGACGCAATGACGGGGATGGAGAGGGCTTGCGCCAGCTTGACGGTGGCGTCGATGTTGATGCCGCTCAGCATGCCGTCGCGGCCAATGTCGGTGTAGATGATGGACTCCACGCCATAGTCCTCGAACTTCTTCGCCAAGTCCACCACCTCGTGGCCGGTGAGTTTGCTCCAACCGTCAGTGGCCACTTTGCCGTCTTTGGCGTCCAGCCCCACGATGATGTGGCCGCCAAACGCGCTGCAAGCGTCTTTCAAAAACCCGGGGTTCTTGACAGCTGCGGTGCCGATGATGATGTAGCGGATGCCGCCGTCGATGTATTTTTCAATGGTGTCCAGGTCGCGGATGCCGCCACCGAGCTGCACCGGTATGTCGTCGCCCACCGCCTTCAAGATGCTGCGGATGGCGCTGAAGTTTTGCGGCTTGCCCGCGAACGCGCCGTTCAGGTCCACCAAGTGCAAACGCCGCGCCCCTTTGTTCACCCACTGCAAAGCCATGTCGGCGGGGTCTTCGCTGAAGACGGTGGATTGGTCCATATCGCCTTGGATCAGGCGAACGCAGTGGCCGTCTTTGAGGTCAATGGCGGGGATGAGGAGCATGGTTAAAAAATGGCGTACAGCCCAGTGAAAGGCATATCAGGGAGACCAAGACAAGAAATTTCGGTAAAGGGTAAGGCCAAGGGCGGCACTTTTTTCCGGATGAAATTGGGTAGCAAAAATATTACCTCGGGCAAGCACCGAGGTAAAGCTTTGGCCGTAATCGGTTACCCCTGCAGTGTGGCGCGTATCTAACGGGCGGGCGTAAAAACTGTGCACAAAGTAGAAATAGCTGTTGTCAGGGATGCCTTGCCACAGAGGATGGGCCTGGGTTTGGGTCACTTGGTTCCAGCCCATTTGGGGGACTTTGTAGCGGCTGCCGTCGGCTTGGTGTTGGCCTGCCAAGTCAAACTTGACCACCTCGCCAGGGATGAGCCCCAGGCTGGCTGTGCCATCCTCCCCGCCTTCGGCGCTGTGGTCGAGCAACATTTGCATACCCACACACACACCGAACAGGGGCTTGTTGGCGGCGGCGTCCAGCACCGCGGGCAAGAGACCGCTGTCGTGCAGCTCACGCATGCAGTCACGCATGGCGCCTTGGCCGGGCAGCACCACCCGCTCGGCGGCGTCCACCTCTTGGGGGTCGGCGGTGATGACCACCTTGATGTCAGTGCCATGGGCCGCGGCCATGACAGCTTGCGCCACCGAGCGCAAATTGCCCATGCCGTAATCGATAACCGCAACGGTTGACATAAAAACCTACAGTGACCCTTTGGTGGAAGGAATCACGCCCTCGGAGCGGGGATCGATTTCCAAAGCAAAGCGCAGGGCTCGGGCAAAGGCTTTGAACACCGTCTCGGCTTGGTGGTGGGCGTTTTCACCGCGCAGGTTGTCGATGTGCAGGGTGACAAAAGCGTGGTTGACAAAGCCTTGGAAAAACTCAAACGCCAGTTGTGAGTCGAAGTTGCCAATGCTGCCGCTCTTGAACGGCACATGCATTTCAAGGCCTGGGCGACCAGAGAAGTCCACCACCACGCGGCTTAAGGCTTCGTCCAAGGGAACATAAGCGTGGCCGTACCGGCGAATGCCTTTTTTGTCGCCCACCGCTTTAGCAAACGCTTGGCCCAGCGTGATGCCCACGTCTTCCACCGTGTGGTGGCCGTCGATGTGTAAATCGCCTTTGGCATGGATGTACAAGTCGATCAAGCCGTGGCGGGCGATTTGATCCAGCATATGGTCGAAGAACCCAATGCCGGTGGACAAGTCGGCTTGACCTGTTCCGTCCAAGTTGATGCGCACCTGGATTTGGGTTTCCTTGGTGTCACGGCTGACTTCTGCAATGCGTGGTGTCATGGTGGCTTTCAAATGGAGGCAGGCGCCATGGGCGTCCATAGTTCAGTCAAGGCGGCGAGGAACACAGCGTTCTCTTGGGGCGTGCCCACCGAAGGGCGTAAACAACGGCGCAGCAAGGGATGCATTTTAGAAACGTTCTTGACCAAAATACCGCGCTCGCGCAAAGCTTCAAACAAGCGGGTGGCGACATCCTCGGCTCCCTCAAAGCGTACCAGCAGCATATTGGCTTGGCTGGGAAACACCTTCACACCTTTCAGTAAACCTAATGCGGCGCTCATGCGTTCGCGCTCTGATCGAATGGCTTGCGCCTGCGCTTGGAAAACTTGCTGGTGCTCCAGCGCAAACAAGGCGCACTCGGCATTGAGCACGCTGATGTTGTAGGGCGGGCGAATTTTGTCGATATGGGCAATCACCTCGGCGCGGCCCACCATATAGCCAATGCGAACACCCGCCAAACCAAACTTCGACAAGGTACGCATCAGCAGCACTTGGGCGTTGGCGGCGGGGTCGCGGCGAATCTCGTCCCACCAAGTAAGGGATGAAAAAGGCTGATACGCCTCGTCCAGCACTACCCAACCGCCATAAGCGCTGACTTGGGTGATGAGGCGGCGAATCACTGCGGCATCCCACAAATTGGCAGAAGGGTTGTTGGGGTAGGCCAAATACACAATCGCGGGTTGGTGCTTGGCAATGGCAGCAGACATGGCGGCTTCGTCCAACTCGAAGTCAGCCGTCAGGCTCACCGGTGCATAAGTTAAGCCCTGTAAATGGGTGCTGAGGGCATACATGACAAAACCAGGCTCGGGTGCCAAAGCCACGGCGCCAGGTGCTTGGCAAGCCAGTGAGAGCAAAGAGATCAGTTCATCGGACCCGTTACCCAGCATCAGCGCATAGCCTTCGGGCATGTCCACATAAGCTTGCAGGGCGGTTTTCAGGTCGTCGGTGCGTTGACCGGGGTAACGGTTCAGAGCCACAGCGCCCAACCTGCGGCCTAACTCAGACTGCAAGTCTGGTGAGAGGGTGTAGGGGTTTTCCATCGCATCGAGCTTGACCATGCCTGCAGCCGGCTGGACCACGTATGCGCTCATGGCCTGGATATCAGAACGGATGAAATTCAATGGGCTCATGAGGTCAAACAAATTATAGTCACCCAGTGTCTGTAAGCATTTAACCCTTCCAAGGAACCATTATGAAGACCCCTTCTTTGTTGTCCCGCGCAGCCGTTTGGGTAGGCGTTTTTGCTATTCCTTTGCTGAGTGCTTGCGGCAATATGAGCGGTATGTTGGAGTGGTCTTCTGCAGATGCTGGTTACACCACGCTGTTTGATGGCGGCGACTTGAACCAATGGAAGCCAGTCGGTAACGCCAACTGGCGGCTACAAGACAATTTGCTGCAAGCGGAGCTGGGGAGCGGTTTTTTGGTAACTCGCCAAAGTTACCAAGACTTTCAACTCAAGGTTGACTTTTGGGTTGACCCATCAGCCAACAGCGGCATCTTCATTCGCTGCACCGACTTGCAAAACATCAATGCCACCAACGCCTACGAGGTCAATATTTACGATCAACGGCCAGACCCCAGCTACGGCACGGGTGCCATTGTTGATGTGGCCAAGGTCTCACCCATGCCCAAAGCTGGCGGTCAATGGAACAGCTATGACATCACTTTCAAAGGTGACCGTATGGTGGTTTACCTCAATGGTGAGAAAACCGTGGACACCCGCAACAGCCGCTTAGACGCAGCGGGGCCGATTGCCTTGCAATACGACAAAGGGATGGTGAGGTTTCGAAGCATCAAGATCAAGCCTTTGTGAGCAACACCAAGCAAGCCTTGTTTGCAGACCTTCCCAGTGCAGCAGGGGTCTATGTCTTTTGGGGTGACAGCAGCCTGCCTTTGTACATTGGCAAAAGTGTGGATATCCGCAGCAGGGTGATGTCCCACTTTCGTCAGCCTGATGAGGCGCGTATGTTGGCGCAAACGCGGCGCATCGAGTGTTTGCCCACCGCCGGTGAAATGGGCGCTTTGCTTTTAGAGTCGCGCCTGATCAAAACTCGCCAACCCTTGTTCAATCAGCGACTGAGGCGTACCAAGCACCTGCACTCATGGCGACTCAGCGAAATTGGTGAAGGGCTTGGTAATGAACTCGTCAGCAGCGCTGAGGTGGTGCATGGCCAAACCCAAGGCCTGTTTGGCCTGTTTTCTTCGCGCCATGCTGCCCAAGAAAAATTGCGAGCCTTGGCTATGGCGCACAAATTGTGTTTGGCCACACTGGGTTTGGAAAAAACTACCACACGGGGTTGCTTCGGTTTACAGCTTCGCCAATGCGATGGCGTGTGCGTGGGTAAAGAGGCACGCGCCGGCCATGACGATCGGTTGCGTACCGCCTTGCATCAACTGCAAGTGCATGTGTGGCCTTACGCAACGGCTATCGATGTGGTGGAACAGTCTGGCGACTGGGTGCAAAAACACCGCGTCTTGAATTGGTCCTATTTGGGGACTTGGTGCTCCAAGGGCACGACGATGGAGTCGCCGCAAGGCGAAGACACCGCAAGCTTCGATGCCGACACCTATGCAATTTTGGTCAAACCGCTTTTAAAGGGCGAGGTCCTGATACAGCAAGTGTTAAGTCACTGAAAGCAAATGCCGACAGCGTGGTTTCCATCACACGGTCGGAAAACACTTTGCGGCCCACAGAATTTCCTGCGGCGCCCGCCACGGTCATCAGTGGCAACAAATGCTCTTCCGAACGCGGCGGATGGCAGTCACGGGCTCGCGGGGCTTGTGTCCACTCCGCCAGCAACTGATCGCGCTCTTGGGGCTCAGCCTGCACCGCTTGGGTGAGCCAATCGTCAAACTCGTCAGAGATGGGTGCGAACTGCGGGTTGCCATAGGCCCGCATATTGTGAAAGCTCATGCCGCTGCCGATGATGAGAACGTCCTCGTCACGCAGTGCTTGCAAGGCGCGGCCTGTGTGGATGTGATGGACTGGGTCCAGCGAGGTGTGCAATGACAGTTGCACCACCGGAATGTTGGCCTCGGGAAACATGAGTTTCATTGGAATGAACACCCCATGGTCAAAACCACGCTGGGCGTCTTGTTGCGCGGCAATGCCTTGGGCTTGCAATAAATCCACAATTCGCGCTGCCAAGGTAGGCACACCAGGTGCGGGGTATTTCAGTGCGTAGGTGTGCGGTGGAAAACCGTGATAGTCGTAAATCAATTCAGGATGTGCGCCGCTGGTGACCGCAATGTAGGGTTCGAGCCAATGCGCAGACACCAACACAATCGCCTTGGGTTGACGCGGCAACGTGCTGGCCGCGTTTTTCAAGTAATGCGCCATGCGGTCCCATGCGTCGATGGGGTTCCAGTCCATGAAAAAACACGGCCCGCCCCCGTGCGGAATGAACCAAGTAGGCATGCGGGTGGAGCTTGTGTTCAAGGTGTTCATACAGGCATTAGAACCAGCAGTACTTACGCCAAAGTTTCCAAGGGGGACAAGCATGGCGATAATTCCCCATGGTCTCTTTGCTGACAAACCGAATCAAAGCGTGGGCGCAAAGCTTAAAGCGCGATGTGATGACGCTGTGGTTTGTGCTCAAGCATCCACATTCCCCTTGGTATGCCCGTGCTTTGGCCGCCCTACTGACTGCTTATGCGCTCAGCCCGATTGACCTCATCCCCGACTTCATACCTGTCTTGGGTTACTTGGATGATTTAATCATTGTTCCCTTGGGTATTTGGCTGCTGCTGAAAATCATCCCCGAGCAGGTGCTGATGGAATGCAGAAACCAAGCCGATGAATGGTTTCGTCAAGACAAGCAAAAACCACGCAGTTGGGTTGGTTTGGTCATCATCCTGAGTTTGTGGGGTTTGGCTGCTTGGCTGATTTATTCCACCGTGACGGACTTTGCCAAATTCCGGGGCTTGTCCACATCCGTGCCTCTGGCGCAAGCGGTGTGATACGCCAGTAACTGCAAAGGCACCACATGCAACAGGGGTGACAACTCGCCATAGTGCTCGGGCATACGGATCACATGCACGCCCTCGCCCGACTCAATGCGGGTGTCGGCGTCGGCCAGCACATACAGCACACCGCCTCTGGCACGTACCTCTTGCAAATTGCTTTTGAGTTTTTCCAGCAGCGCATCGTTGGGCGCCACGGTGACCACTGGCATGGCGCTGGTCACCAGTGCCAGTGGGCCGTGTTTGAGCTCGCCCGCCGGGTAGGCCTCGGCATGGATGTAGCTGATTTCTTTCAGCTTCAATGCACCTTCCAAAGCGATGGGGTAGTGCAAACCACGGCCTAAGAACAAGGCATTTTCTTTACTTGCAAAGTCTTGTGCCCAAGCAATCAGTTGCGGCTCCAGGGCCAACACGCTTTGCAAAGCGACAGGCAAGTGGCGCATGGCTTTGAGGTGCTGCGCCTCATCAGCGGCACTCAAGCGACCTTTGGCTTGCGCCAGCGCCAGGGTGAGCAAAAACAAACCCGCCAGCTGGGTGGTGAAGGCCTTGGTCGAGGCCACGCCAATCTCTACACCCGCGCGGGTGATGTAGGCCAGCGCGCATTCGCGCACCATGGCCGAGGTGGCCACATTGCAAATGGTCAGGGTGTGCTTCATCCCTAAGCTTTGCGCATGGCGCAGGGCGGCCAAGGTGTCGGCGGTTTCGCCCGACTGGCTGATGGTGACCACCAAGCTGCGAGGGTTGGGCACGGTGGTGCGGTAGCGGTATTCGCTGGCGACTTCCACTTGGCAAGGGATGTGGGCGATGCTCTCCAACCAGTACTTGGCCACGCAAGCGCTGTAGTAACTGGTGCCGCAAGCCAGTATCAAGACCGAATCCACCTCGGCAAATACTTTCGCAGCATGACCTGTTTGAGCCAAAGCAGGGTTGTCAAACAACTCAGGCACGATGCCCTCGATGCCTTCCAAGGTATCTGCAATGGCGCGGGGTTGCTCGAAAATTTCTTTTTGCATGTAGTGGCTGTAAGGCCCGAGCTCTGCTGCCCCGCTGTGGGCGTTCACTGTCAGCACCTCGCGCTGCACTTGCTGGTGTTGGGCATCGAACACTTGGAAGCTGTCCAACTTCACATCCACCACATCGCCTTCAGCCAAGTACAAGATTTGGTTGGTCACACCCGCTAAGGCCATGGCGTCGCTTGCCAAAAAGTTTTCGCCCTCGCCTTTGCCAAAAATAAGCGGCGAGCCAGCCCTCGCACCAATGACACGGTGTGGTTCGTCTTTGGCCATGACGGCAATGGCGAAAGCGCCGCGCAATTGTTGGGTGGCTTGAAAGACTGCTTGTAATACATCACCTTGGTACAGCGAATCAATCAGGTGCGCCATCACTTCGGTGTCGGTTTGGCTGACAAAGACATAGCCCTTGGCTTGCAGCTGGGCGCGCAACTCTTCGTGGTTTTCAATGATGCCGTTGTGCACCAGCGCAATGCGGTCGCGGCTGAAGTGCGGGTGGGCGTTGTGTACCGCAGGTGCGCCGTGGGTTGCCCATCGGGTGTGGGCAATGCCAGTCAGGCCTTGCAAACCATTGTTATCGTCGTTGACTTGGGCCTCCAACTCGGCCACCCGCGAGGTACTGCGAGCGCGTTGCAAACCAGCAGATTGCCCCATTTGGGATTGCTTGCTGTTGACCGCTACGCCACAAGAGTCGTAGCCGCGGTACTCCAAGCGCTGCAAGCCTTGCACAAGAACTGGAACGATGTTGCGCTTAGAGACCGCGCCGACGATGCCGCACATGGTTGCAGTCCTTTATTTTTTTGTTTTGACGGGCCGCTGCCAATTGGCAATGCTGGTTTGCTTACCTCGTGCCACGGTGAGTGCGCCAGCAGGTGTGTCCTTGGTGATGGTGGAGCCGCCACCTATGGTGCCTCTCGCGCCCAAGGTGACGGGCGCCACCAATACGCTGTTGCTGCCCACATGCACATCGGCTTCAATGATGGTGCGGTGTTTGTTAGCACCGTCATAGTTGGCGGTGATGCTGCCAGCACCGTAGTTGACACGCTCACCCACAGTGGCGTCTCCCAAATACGCCAAGTGGTTGGCTTTAGCACCTTTGGCCAAAGAGGAGTTTTTCACTTCCACAAAGTTGCCAATGTGGACTTCGTCAGCCAAGTCGGCGCCAGGCCTGAGCCTTGCAAACGGACCGATAAGGGCATCACGCCCAATTTGCACAACTTGCTGTTCACCATCGATATGGGTGAAGGCCTGAACAAAAGTGCCTGCACCAATGTTGGCATTGGCAATGACGCAGTTGGGGCCTATGCGCACCCCATCGCCCAAGCTGACCTTGCCTTCAAACACGCAATTGACATCAATCTCTACATCTTGGCCACAGATGAGGCTGCCACGCACATCCAATCGGGCCGGGTCTGCCAAGCGAACACCATCAAGCATCAAACGCTGTGCTTGTATGTGCTGAAAGGCTCGCTCAAGCGAGGCCAATTGAACGGGGTTGTTCACGCCTTCCACCTGGCATGCGTCGGTGATGCAATGCGCCTGCACTTGACAACCATCAGCAACGGCAAACTTCACCACGTCCGTCAGGTAATACTCTTTTGGGGCATTGTGGTTGTCCAAGCGTGCCAGCCAAGTACGCAGCAAACGGGTGGGAACGGCCATGATGCCGCTGTAAATTTCTTGAATAAGGCGTTGCTCGGGTGTGGCGTCTTTTTCTTCCACGATGGCTTGCACTTGCGCCTGAGCGTTGCGCACCAAGCGGCCATAGCCCGTGGGTGTGGGGGTTTGCAACGTCAGCAAGGCCAAGTGCTGGCCGTCGCACATCGTCAGCAAGGCGCTTAAGGTGTCGGCTTGAATCAACGGCACATCACCGGACAGCACCAAGGTGACGCCATCATCAGCGAGTACGGGCACCGCTTGTTGCATGGCATGACCCGTGCCCAGTTGGGGCATTTGGCGCACACATTGCACATGGTTGATATGTTTTAAGCTAGCCTCGACCTGCTCAGCACCATGGCCGGTGATGACAACAACTCTTCTGGCTTGAAGTTGCCCGGCGGTGTCCATCACGTGCTGCAACAAAGCCTTACCCCCCAAACGGTGTAAAACTTTGGGCATACTGCTCTTCATGCGGGTGCCCTTGCCCGCCGCCATGACCACCACATCAACAAATGCCATGAACTTGCTTTCTCGTGTTGCTCAGATTATCAATCAGCTTCCAACCCGCTCTGGCCTGGGGCCCAAACTGTTGGCTTTGGGCTTGTTTGCCTGCCTCAGTGCTTGCAGCTTTGTGGTGACTGGTTACAACCAAGCACCCAGCTTGTTGATATTTACATGGTTCAATCCCTATTTAGACCTCAACTCGGAGCAAGACAAGCAGTTACGTACAGATTTACAGGTGCTGCATCATTGGCACCGCCAGCAGCAACTGCCCGTCTATGCAGATGTTTTACAAAAAATGGCAGTGCTGGCACCCCATGAAATAACGGGACCGCAAATTTGTACGCTGGTGGATGAGTTCAAAGACACGCTCGCTCCACTGTCGCAACAAATGTCGCCTGGCATTGCCCGCTTGGCCTTGAAGTTAACGCCTGCGCAAACTCAACGGCTGGCGCAACAGTATGAGAAAGACAACAAGGATTACCGTAAAGAATGGAAACTTGACGCCAGTGCTGACGCTCAGCTGCAGGTGCAGACCGACAAGGGGATAGAGAACGCAGAGCGTTTGTATGACCGCTTGGACAAAAAACAAAAAGCTTTGGTCAAGCAAATGGCGAAAGAGTCCCAGTTTGACTTGCCTAAGAGTTGGGGCGAACGCCTAAGGCGTCAGCAAGACACGGTCAGCACCTTGGATCGCATCGCCAAATCACAACAAGGCTTGGCTTCTGCACAGCAAGAGAGCATTACCCTGCTGAACCGCAGCTTGTTGCAGTCACCCGATGAGGCTTATCGTGAATACGCCGAGATGCGAAAAACCATCAACTGCGAAGCGGCAGCGCAGTTACACAACACCACCAGTGCAACGCAAAGAGAATTTACAGTAAAAACACTGAAGGCTTATGAAGTTGATTTACGAGCCTTGGCCAAAGCCAAGGCTTCTTGAATCAAGCTTGCAACGAAGTCCACATTTGCTTGTCGCGCTCTGCCGTCCAAATTCTGGGGTGCTTGATGCCACTGGCCTCATCAAAAGCACGGCTCACATCAAACGGTAAACAGTGTTCGTAAATAAACACTTGGCCAAACACGGGGTCCATGTGTTGGCGGGTATGGGCCATGGCTGACTTCAAATCCATTTTTTGTGCAACCGCCTCTTGACCGCATTTGTACAAGGTCTCTACCCATAGCTTGGTGTAATCCAAAGCCTTGTTCACATCGGCATTGCCCCGCATGGCTTCGCCACGACCCGGCACGATGGCATCGGCTTGCAAACCCCGCAAAGCCTCCAAGGTGGCAGGCCACTCGGCCAAGTGTGCGTCCCCCGTGTAAACACCTGCCAAATACTCCACCAAGTCACCGCTGAACAAGACTTTTTCAGCCTCGACCCAGGCGATGGTGTCGCCGCGTGTGTGGCCGGCACCTGGGTGCCAAATATCGACTTGAACACCACCCAAATCGATACGCAAACTCCCCTGCCTCCCAGGCTTGCCGTCACCAATCACCATGGTCGGCCACGTGAGGCCTGGCACGCTGTCGGCTCCACGAAACAAACGGGGGAAGCGGTCCATCTCGCTTTGCATGTCTTCAGCGCCGCGTTCCACAATCAAGTCGTAAGTGCCCTTGCTGGCGATCACCTCTGTCGCACCTTCAGCAAGATATGCACTGGCACCCAACACACGCACCGCGTGGTAATGGGTGAGCAGCACATATTTGATGGGTTTGTCGCTGACAGTTCGTATCTTGGCGATCAGGTCTTTGGCCATCAAAGGCGTGGCAGTTGCGTCGCTCACCAAAATGTACTTGTCGCCAATGATGACGCCCGAATTGGGGTCGCCCTCAGCGGTGTAGGCCCAGCAATGGGGGCTGAGTTGGGTAAAGCTGATGTGTTTATCGGTCAAATCACTTTGACTGGCAAATGCTTTAGACATATTTTTTCCTCGGACTTAGCTTGCGCTTGAATGAAAACCGTTTTCCAAGGTGTCAATCACCTCTTGAGCAAACGCATCGTAACTGAGTGGCCCCTGGGGTCTGAGCCAGGTGAAGGTCCAATTGATCATGCCAAACAGCATCATGGTGAGAGGTATTTTATTTTGCGCATGAACACGACTTGGGTAGGCTTTGCCCAACATATCACCCAAGGCGCTGACCACTTGGCGCTGACGTTCAACCACCAAACCGCGCTGTGTTTCACTGAGAAATTGGATGCTGTGCAACAAAGCAATATGGCGGGTTGCAGAGCTTTCATAGGTTTGCAAAAACAGTTTGACCACGCTGTGAACTGTCTCTTGGGGACTGCGCTTGGATTGAATACCTTGGGCTTGAACCTCTGCCACCAATTCCAGCAAAAGCAGGGTGTAGCGATCGAGTAAATCGAAAAGTATGGCCTGCTTGCTGTCGTAGTAATGGTAGAGCCGAGCTTTGGACGTACCCAAAGCATGGGCCAAATCATTCATGCTGGCTGAAGGATAGGAAGAAGCCGCAAAACAGCTGGCGGCCACCTCCAAAATCTCTTCGCGCTTGAGGTCGTGGGTTACAGATTTAGGTCGCGCCATCCAACACCCTTAAGACATTGGCCACACCACGCCGTTTTCATTCAGCAAAGCGTCCAAGGGCACATCATGCGACTCAGGCATAAAGTCGGATAAAAAACCATGGGTAAAGCCCAAACCGATGGTGTAAGGTTTAGGCTCTATTTGATTCAAGGTTCGGTCGTAAAAACCACCGCCATAACCCAAGCGGTAGCCACCTGGCCCATAACCCACACAAGGCACAAAAAGCAAGGTCGGTTGAAGGATTTCTGTGTCCTTGGGCTTGGGAATGTTGTAGGCATCTTCTTCCATGGCACAACCTGGGTACCACGAATGGAAAGTGAGGGTTTTGGTTTGCTTGTCCATGACGGGCAAACCAATGCGCCGGCGCAGGGGATGGTCTAGCAATTCACCATCTTCTTTCCATCGGTGCAATGCAGGCAAGGGATCAAACTCCCCCTTGATAGGCCAATAAGCACCAATGACCGTGTGCGGTTGATCGAACAACCAAATGCGCATGACTCGTTGCAGCAGGTCTGCACGACGTTCTCTGTCAGGCATTTGCAGTCTTGTTTGAATCAGTTCTTGGCGCAGGGCTTTTTTGTCCATGGGAGAATCCAAACATCCTGTTAGTTGATTGATTGTGTCATGCCTCTATTGTTTCTTCGAATTGCCAGTTGCATCCTACTGATGGCTTGCATGATGACGGCAAATGCAGGCAATAAACACAAAGCCCCTGCCAAGCCTGCACAGCCCACCAGACCAACCGATGCCGCAGATGCGGTGTTTATCGATATGTCCCAAGCCTTTCAAAAAGGCGATCGCAAAAGACTGGCGGCATTATTGCCTCAAGCCAAAGGGCATTTGTTAGAGCCGTGGGCGGCTTTTTGGGAATTACGCTTGCGCCTAGGTGAAGCCTCAGACCACGAGGTCAAAAGTTTTCTTCAGCGCTACTCCGGCACCTACCAAGAAGACAGGATGCGCAACGATTGGTTGCTGCTTCTTGGCGAACGACGCGAGTGGACACAGTTTGAGCGCGAGCACGTCCTCTACCGTATGCGCGACGACAAGGAAATCGAGTGCTACGCCAAACTTTTGGAAGTTCAACAAAAGGACCTGAATGCAGGCTCCTCTGCCATTGAAGACATTCGCCGCACTTGGTTGAGTCTCAAGCAGTCCGATGAGGGTTGTACTTATGCGGTTTCTCAATTACTGAAACAGCATAAATTTAACTCTGACGATGTTTGGCTTAAAGCTCGCTTTGCGGTTGAGAGCAACCGCAAAGTACCCGCCAGAGACGCCTTGAAGTTAATCTCTGACCACAATATGTCTGTGGTGGATGAACTCTTTGCAAACGGGGGGAGATTTTTATCACAGCGCGCTTCCAATATGGGGGCAGAGTCTTCTGATTGGATGACCTTGGCGTTGATCAAAGCAGCCACCTCGGACCACGACAACGCCATCAAGTTGCTGCAAAGTAAGTCAGCTTCGTCTTTGAGCAGCGAGGAAAAACAATGGGTCTGGGGAGTGATTGCCAAACAGGCGGCGCAGCAATTGGATGACAAAGCTTTGTCCTACTTCGCCAATGCAAGCCCTACCAATCTGAGCGATGACATGTTGGCTTGGAAGGTACGAGCAGCATTGCGAGCCGGCAAAACACCTGCATGGTCTGCTATTCAATCTGCAGTGGACGCCATGAGTCCTGTTGCCCAAAAAGACCCCGCTTGGGTTTATTGGCGAGCACGTGCCTTGATGGCTCAGCAATCAGTCGCTTCACCACCCACAGGACAAGCTTTGAGCGCATTGCAAAGCATCGCAGGGCCACAAGGTTTTTATGAACAGTTGGCGACTGAAGAGCTTGGGAAAAAAATCGCAACGCCGCCCCGCCCACTCCCGCCTCAGCCGCAAGAAACAGCAGCTGCAAAGGTCAACCCCTTGCTGCAACGCGCTTTGTACGCTATCAAAATTGGTTTGCGACAAGACGGTGTTCGTGAATGGAATTACGCCACAGGGCTGGTTGACAGCGCTGGACAACGTGGTCGCCTGAATGAGCGCGAGCGACTGGCGGCAGCCCAATTGGCGTGTGACCAAGCCATTTGGGACAGGTGCATCAACACCAGTGAGCGCAGTGTCCAAATGGATGTGATGCAACGCTACCCCATGCCTTACAAAGAGGATGTCATTGAAGCCGCCAACAGTATTGGCCTGAACTCGGCGTATGTATATGGGTTGATGCGGCAAGAAAGTCGATTCATTTTGGACGCGAGGTCCAGCGTGGGCGCATCGGGGCTGATGCAGGTCATGCCTGCGACCGCTAAATGGACGGCCAAGCGAATGGGTATGAAAAATTTTCGTATTGAACAACTGCAAGAGCGCAAAACCAATATTGCCATTGGAACGCAATACCTTAAATTGGTCTTAGATAATTTTCAGGGCTCTATGCCCATGGCCGCTGCTGCCTACAACGCTGGCCCCAGCCGTCCTAGAAGGTGGCGCAATGGTCCAGAGATGGAGGGCGCAGCTTGGGCTGAATGTATTCCCTTTAGCGAGACCCGCGACTATGTCAAAAAAGTCTTGGCCAACACCACCATTTACGCAGGTCTGATTCAAAATGAACCGCAATCGCTTAAATCAAAACTTGGCATGGTGGGTCCGCGTGAAAACAATGCCCCAGAAGAAAACGCCGAACTCCCCTAAGGCGCTAGCTCTTCTTGGCTTTGTTGCATCAACCACATACTGGCATAAGCACCTTGCGCCTCGAGCAACTGCACATGTGTACCCTGCTCCACAATGACGCCTTGATCCAGCACGATGATTTCATCTGCATCAACGACTGTCGAGAGTCGGTGGGCAATGACCAAAGTGGTTTTGTTGTTTGCCGCTTCCCGCAACTCCGACTGAATAGCACGCTCATTGCTGCTGTCTAGTGCGGATGTGGCTTCGTCAAAAATCAAGATGAAAGGGTTTTTAAGCAAAGTTCGCGCAATCGCCACACGTTGTTTTTCACCGCCGGACAACTTCAAGCCACGCTCTCCCACCATGGTTTGGTAACCCAAGGGGGTGGACACAATAAAGTCATGGATGCGTGCTGCACGTGCGGCTTGCTCGACCTCTTCGCGAGAAGCAGAGGGTCGACCATAAGCGATGTTGTAGTAGACCGTGTCATTGAACAAAACCGTGTCTTGCGGAACAATGCCAATGGCCTGACGCACACTCGCTTGCGTCAAGTGATTTAAGGGATGTCCATCGATACGAACCACCCCTTGCTGCACATCGTAAAAACGAAAAAGCAAGCGGGCCAAGGTTGACTTGCCCGATCCCGAGGGGCCCACAATGGCCACCGTTTTACCGGAAGGAATGGTGAAGCTCACGTCTTGCAAAATAGGTCTGTTTTGCTCATAGGCAAAATTGACATGCTCAAACGCGACGCTGGGTGGTCTTTCAAGGCCAAGTTGTTGTGCGTTGGGTGCATCAGCAACTTCGCGTTCCTTTTCTAGCAACTTGAACATCCGGTCTAAATCCGTCAGGCTTTGTTTTATCTCGCGGTAGATCACACCTAAAAAATTCAACGGTATATAAAGTTGAATCATGAAAGCGTTGATCATGACCAAGTCGCCCAAGGTCAAATGCCCATCGACCACACCCTGCGTTGCTCGCCACAGCATGGTCACCAAAGCCACAGCAATGATGAGTTGTTGGCCCATATTGAGGGCGCTCAATGAATTTTGGGCTTTGATACGGGCCAAGCGTAATTTGTCCAGACTTTCGTCATACCTTTTGGCTTCAAAGCTCTCATTGCCAAAATACTTGACGGTCTCGTAATTGAGCAAAGAGTCGATGGCACGGGTATGAGCGCTGGAGTCGAACTCATTGACTTGCTTGCGAAACTGGGTTCGCCACTCTGTCACTGTCACGGTGAAATAAATATACAAACCCAAAGCGCACAAAGTGATGATGGCATACCACTTGTCAAACTGAATGCCCAAGATGCTCAGCACTAATAGCACCTCGATCAAGGTCGGCACAATGCTGTAGAGCGAATAGGCAATCAGCGACTCAATGCCGCGTACGCCTCTTTCAATGTCACGGCTCATGCCTCCTGTTTGACGCTCGAGATGAAAACGCAAACTCAGTTCGTGCAAATGCTGGAAGGTTTGCAAGGCAATGGTGCGAGCAGCACCTTGAGTGGCTTTGGCAAAAATCAATTCACGCAACTCGGTGAATGCAGAGACCGATAAACGCAGCAAGCCATAGCCGATGAGGAGGGCAACTGGCACCACCAACAGCATTTGCACACCTGTGGGCTGCGGTGTCATTTGATCGATCAAGTTTTTAAGCAGTATGGGTACGCCTACGTTGGCAAGCTTGGCCCCCACCATGAATGACAGCGCAGCCATCACGCGCCATTTGTATTCCCATAAATAGGGAAACAAACGTGCCAGGGTGTGCCAATCAGAAGCTGCCGGTGTAGGCGTGGGAGTATCAGGTAGAGCAGGCGAAGAGGTAGCAGAAGGGCGCATACAGCACAATAGCGAAAGAATGAACAACTAGGATTGTGCCTGTGACTGATACCCACGACCTGCGCTTTACCGTCAAAGCCCTTCCCACAGACCAAGAGTTGGTCCTAAAAGTCATTCCTATGCCAGCCGATTGCAATGCCAATGGCGATATTTTTGGTGGTTGGGTAATGGCGCAGGTTGACTTGGCTGGTGCGGTCTTGCCAGCACGCTATGTCAACGGTCGCTTAGCTACGGTGGCAGTCAATGAATTTGTGTTCAAGCAGCCCGTCAAAGTGGGCGATATTTTGAGCTTTTTCAGCACCATCACCCGCATCGGCAATACCTCTATCACTGTCAAGGTAGAGGTGTTTGCAGAGCGCTTCACTTTGCAAGGCACTTACTTGAAAGTGACCGAGGCCATGGTGACCTATGTCGCCATTGATGCCCAAGGCAAGCCCCGAACCATTCAGCGCAAAGACGCTTGATCAGTTAAAAACCGGCTTGCGCTTTTCCATGAAGGCGCTGAAAGCTTCGATGGCTGCTGGCTCTTTGAGCATGCGGCCAAAGACCATGCCTTCTTGCTTGATGCGCTCCAACACCTGCGGCGTGAGACCCGCTTTCATCAAGCGTTTGGTTTCCATCAAGGACGATAAAGGCTTGGTCGCCATTTTGCGGGCTTGCTGTTGGGCATAGGCATTGGTCTCAGCAGGTGGCAGCACTCTGCTGACCAACCCTATTTCCAAGGCTGTTTCAGCCAAAAAGGGTTCACCCATCAACAAGGCTTCAGCTGCTCGCTGGTAGCCCATGAGCTGGACCGCCAGCAGGCTGGAACCGGCCTCAGGGCACAAGCCTAAGTTCACGAACGGCATAGAAAACGCAGCGTTATCCCCTGCATAAACCAAATCGCAATGCAGCAGCATGGTGGTTCCCACACCCACTGCTGGCCCACAAACCGAGGCCAACAATGGTTTTGTAAATACCGCAATGCCTCGCAGAAAACGAAAAACAGGCGAGTCTTCGCCTGCTGCGGGTTGCTGAAGAAAGTCGGCAATGTCGTTGCCTGCGCTGAAAACAGTTTCATGACCTTGAATCAGCACCACCTTGGTTTGCGAATCCGCTTCTGCAGAGAGCAAGGCTTGAGCTAACTCAGCGTACATGACAGAAGTGAGTGAATTTTTTTTGTCGACTCGGTTGAGGGTCAGCGTTAAAACACCGCTTTCAAAGTGTTGCAAGACAAAGCTCATATCAGTGGTGCTTTGAAGTAAATTACTCAACGCGGCTCCAGTACTGGGTACGATAAAACGGTCCAATGTAACCGCGCACTTGCAAGCGTTTACCGCCTTCAATCGGCACCATTTTCACGGTGTATATCTTGCCGTTTGTGGGGTCGAGAATTTTTCCACCACCCGCCCACAAATTATCAGCTTCTTTACCTTCGCGTTTTAGGCCGCGCAAAATTTCCATACCAATGATGGGTTGGCCTTTGCGGTCGTCTGTGCATTTATCGCAGTTGGGTTTGGCGTTGGGGTCTTCTTTGAGAGCGCGTCCCACGACACCCACCAGCGCACCATCTTTTTCAAGAATTCGCACCTCACCCTTGGGTTGGTTGGTTTCATCGTCAATGGTGTGCCACAAACCAACGGGGGTCATTTGGGCAAAAGCTGTCATGGCGGCCATGCTCAGCAAAGCAGAAAAGATTTTTTTCATCGGTGTCTCCTTGGTGGGTGGGTATTTAAGCAAAAACGTCTTGGGTGTCCATCAACACGGCGCTTCCTGCGCGAGCAGTTTGCATCAAACTAGCCGTCTCCGGCAACAACTTGGCAAAGTAAAACCTGGCCGTTTGCAATTTGGCTTTGTAAAACGGGTCACTGTCGCCATCGGCGATTTTTTGCAACGCCACTTTGGCCATGCGCGCCCAGAAATAGGCGAACACCAAATGACCTGTCACACGCAAGTAATCGACCGCTGCAGCACCTACTTCGTCAGCATTCGACATGGCCTTCATGCCAATTTCACCTGTGAACTGGGTCATTTGCTGGCCTAACTTTGCCAAAGGCTGGATGAACTCAGCCATGTCCTCGTTCTCGGTTTCTTCAGCGACCAAGGTAGCAATGAGTTTGCCAAATTTCTTTAATGTCGCGCCTTGGTTGCCCAAGACCTTGCGCCCCAACAGATCCAAACTTTGGATGGTATTGGTGCCCTCATAAATCATATTGATGCGTGAGTCGCGTACAAATTGCTCCATGCCCCATTCGTGAATGAAACCATGACCCCCAAACACTTGCATACAAGAAGAGGTAGCTATCCAGCCGTTGTCGGTGATGAAGGCTTTGACAATGGGTGTCAGCATGGCCACCATCTCCAGCGCTTCTGCTCGGACTGCTGCATCGGGGTGGTGTAACTCTTGGTCGATCAGCAACGCACAGTAAAGGTTCAAAGCGCGACCCCCTTCTGCATAAGCTTTGGCGGTCAACAACATTTTGCGCACATCGGGATGAACCAAGATGCTGTCGGCTGTTTTGTCTGGGCTTTTCACTCCAGACAGGCTTCTGGACTGCAAGCGGTCTTTGGCATAAGCCAAAGCATTTTGATACGCCACTTCGGTCAAACCCAGCGATTGCATACCCACCCCAATGCGAGCGGCATTCATCATCACAAACATGGCGGCCAATCCCTTGTGGGGCTGACCTACCAGCGTACCCACCGCGCCGTCCAGCACCATTTGGCAAGTGGCGTTGCCATGAATACCCATCTTGTGTTCTAAGCCACCACAGTAAATGGTATTGCGCTCGCCCAAGCTGCCGTCACTGTTGACCAAGAACTTGGGAACCACAAACAAACTGATGCCTTTGCTGCCCACAGGCGCGTCGGGCAGTCGCGCCAGCACCAAGTGAACAATGTTGCTCACCAGATCGTGCTCACCTGCACTGATGAAAATTTTGTTGCCGGTGAGTTTGTAACTGCCATCGGCTTGCGGTTCGGCCTTGGTGCGCAGCAAGCCCAGATCGGTGCCGCAGTGGGATTCCGTCAAACACATGGTGCCCGTCCACTCGCCATTGGTGAGACGCGGTAGGTACATCTGTTTTTGTTCTTCAGTGCCATGGGCATGCAAGCATTCATAGGCGCCGTGGGTCAGTCCTGGGTACATGGTCCACGCTTGGTTGGCACTGTTGAGCATTTCATAAAAGCACTGGTTCACCACAATCGGCAAGCCTTGACCACCATAGGCAGGGTCGCAACTGAGCGCAGGCCATCCACCTTGCACAAATTGTGCAAAAGCTTCTTTGAAACCTTTGGGTGTGGTGACTTCGTGGGTTTTGATGTCTAGCTGGCAACCTTGCTTGTCACCCACTTGATTCAAGGGCATCAAGACCTCAGAGGCAAATTTACCCCCTTCTTCCAAGACTGCGGCTATCGTGTCCGCGTCAAGCTCTGCGTGGGTGGGCAAGCTCTTAAGTACCGTGGGCACATCCAAGACTTCATTCATCACAAATTGCATATCGCGCAGGGGCGGGGTGTAGCTTGGCATGGTCGATCTTTCCTTAGGTTGGGGACGCGCCGTAGTGCAACAAAATATGTTCAAAGCCGCGCTGAGCGCGGTCTAGGCTTTTGTCTGTTTTGAGAAATCGGGCTTCGTAATGCAAGGCTAATATCAAGCCATGAAGCTCAAATGACATTTGCGCAGCATCAGTGTTGGCAGCCAAATGGCCAGCTTCACGGGCCTGCACCACACAGCGGTGCAAAGCACTGAGCCAAGTCTTGACAGAACTCGCCAAGGCATCGCTGACAGGGCCAGGTCGGTCATCAAATTCCGCGGCACCACTGATATACAAACACCCAGAATCAATTTCAGCAGACGTACGCTTCATCCAATTGGCAAACAACCCTTGAAGACGGGGCAGTCCACGGGTCTCTTGCATAGCGGGGTAAAACACCTCCAACTCAAACCGCAGGTGGTATTCGCGAACCACGGATATTTGCAACTCTTCACGAGAACCAAAGTGTGCAAATACACCTGATTTGCTCATCTGCATCACTTCTGCAACCGCGCCAATACTCAAGCCCTCAATACCGATTTGGGTGGCAAGACCCAAAGCAGCATCGACAATCGCGCTTTTGGTTTGCTGACCTTTTTGCATTAACCGAGCCCTGCCGTTGACGGCCTCTGGGTCGGGAATGTCAGTCATGGAGGGTTGTGAAGTCACAGGCATTTGCTTGAAAATAGAACGACCGTGCTATTTTGCACTATTTGGTGTGTCCTGCTTATGCACCAGCAACAAAAGGGGGTTTCACATCGACCCTTAAACTCGTCCGCATGAAAATAACACGCATTTTGGCTATTCGCCATGGGGAAACCGCTTGGAATGTGGATACACGCATACAAGGACAAATTGACATTCCACTCAATGACCATGGTCGTTGGCAGGCACAACAACTTGCAAAAGCTTTAGCCCATGAGGACATTCATGCGATCTATGCCAGTGATTTAAGCCGTGCTTTTGACACTGCACAGGCCGTGGCCTCGACAAAAAAAATACCTATCGAAGCGCGCCTCCAGCTTCGTGAGCGTCACTTTGGCGATTTTCAAGGCCATACGTGGGAAGACATTCAAAACCAATGGCCAGAAGACGCCGAACAATGGCGGGTACGTCACCCTGAATGGACGCCACAAGGCGGCGGTGAAAGCCTGATCATGTTGAATGCCCGCATTGCAGCTTTGATTCACGAATTGGCATCGCCCCATGCTGGGCAGCAAGTGCTGTGGGTGACGCATGGCGGTGTGCTGGATATTCTGTACCGCATGGCAACACGACAAGATTTACAAGCGGCGCGAACCTGGGGTTTGCGCAATACCGCCATTAATCGATTGCTATGGACACCTGAGGGTCTGCAAATCGTGGGCTGGGCGGATGAGGCGCATTTGGAAGCCTCCAAGGACGAGTCCAGCGCTTGAGCGCTCACTCGCCAAACAAACCACTTTCTCTCAGGGGCGCAGCCACACCCAAGTGCCTATACGCCGCCAAGGTGGCGATGCGCCCACGCGGCGTACGTTGCAAAAAACCTTGCTGAATCAAAAACGGCTCGATCACATCTTCGATGGTGTCGCGCTCTTCGCCAATGCTCGCGGCGATGTTGTCCAAGCCCACGGGGCCGCCGTCAAAGCGGTGAATCACGGCTTCCAACAACTTGCGATCCATCAGGTCAAAGCCTTGCGGATCCACATCGAGCATGGCCAACGCAGCTTGGGCCACCGCTTGGGTGATGCGCCCATCGGCCTTGACCTCGGCGTAGTCACGCACCCGCCGCAGCAAGCGATTGGCGATGCGCGGCGTGCCGCGTGAGCGACGGGCAATCTCGAACCCGCCTTGCTCGTCGAGCTGCGCTTTGAGCAAGCCGCCGCTGCGCATCACAATGCGCTGTAACTCCTGGGCGCTGTAAAACTCCAAACGCGCCACGATGCCAAAGCGGTCGCGCAGCGGGTTGGTCAACATGCCAGCGCGGGTGGTGGCCCCCACCAAGGTGAAGGGCTGCAAGTCCAGCTTGATGCTGCGCGCTGCGGGCCCCTCGCCGATCATGATGTCGATTTGATAGTCCTCGAGTGCGGGGTACAAAATCTCTTCCACCACGGGTGACAAACGGTGGATTTCATCGATGAACAGCACATCGTTTTTTTCCAAATTGGTCAAGAGCGCGGCCAAGTCCTTGGGTTTCTCCAACACCGGCCCGCTGGTTTGGCGCAGGTTCACACCCAGCTCTTGCGCAATGATGTGGCTGAGCGTGGTTTTGCCCAAGCCCGGTGGGCCAAACAGCAGCACATGGTCGAGCGCTTCATCGCGGTTGCGTGCAGCACCAATGAAAATTTCCAACTGCTCGCGCACCTTGGCTTGGCCCACATACTCTTGCAGCAGCTTGGGGCGCAAAGCACGCTCAATCGCCTCTTCACGCGGACTCACCGGCGCGGCTGACACCACGCGGGGTGCAGGGTTAAAGTCTTCGCCAAAGTTGTCGGTTTGAATGCTCATGGCTTTGTTTACCTGGCCAAGGCCTTGAGCGCGAACTTGATGCCCTCGCTCACACCCACACCCGCGGGCAAGGCTTTGAGGCTCAACGCAGCTTCTTTGTCGCTGTAACCCAAGGCCACCAGCGCTTGCAAGATGTCGTTTTGGGTGCTGTCGCCCACAGGTGCCGAAGACGGCCCCAAGTCAGCGCCCATCTTGCCTTTGAGTTCGAGCAGCAAACGCTCGGCGGTTTTTTTACCAATGCCGGGAATCTTCACCAAGCGCCCCGCCTCTTGCAAGGTAATGGCTTGGGCCAACTCGGACACGCTCATGCCGCTGAGCACACCCAAGGCCATGCGTGGGCCCACGCCCGATATTTTGATCAACTGGCGAAAGGCGGTTCGTTCTTCGGGCGAACCAAAGCCATACAAAATTTGGGCGTCTTCACGCACCACAAAATGGGTCAGCAGCGACACTTTTTCGCCAACGGCGGGCAGGTTGTAAAAGGTGCTCATAGGCACATCCACCTCGTAACCCACGCCGTGGCAATCCACCATCACTTGGGGCGGATTTTTTTCACTGAGGGTGCCGCTCAACTTGCCGATCATCGAATGCCTATCATTGGGGAAATTTCAACGGATTATCAACTTGATTCTGCGCCACACATTCAACCCCTCCAACAACACCCGACTTGGCCATGTATGTGGCGCGATGGATGAGCATTTGCGCACCATCGAAGTCGGCCTTACCGTCAAGATTTCCCATAGCCATGAGAAATTCAGAATCGATGGCCACAAGGCTAAAGTCACCCGCGCTTTGGAGGTGTTGCAAGCCTTGTACGAGCGGGCCGCCAAGCCGATACCCAAGGAGCAGGTGCAACTGATGCTGGCAGGCGATGAGCACATGGGCACCCACAAAGATGGGTCGTTGAGCCTGACAACCCGTCGCAACGATGTCCAAGCACGCACCCCCACCCAGGCCCTGTACTTGGAAAATATCGCACAACACGACATCACCTTTGGCATTGGGCCGGCAGGTACAGGCAAAACCTTTTTGGCGGTTGCAAGCGCGGTTGATGCACTGGAACGCAGCGCAGTGCAGCGCATCATCCTGACACGCCCTGCTGTGGAGGCGGGTGAAAAACTTGGCTTCTTACCTGGTGATTTAGGTCAAAAAGTTGATCCTTATTTACGTCCACTCTACGACGCACTGTATGAGTTGATGGGTTTTGACAAGGTTCAAAAAGCTTTCGAGCGCAGTGCTTTGGAAATTGCTCCTTTGGCTTTTATGCGTGGGCGCACCTTGAACAATGCGTTCATCATTTTGGATGAAGCACAAAACACCACGCCTGAGCAAATGAAGATGTTTCTCACCCGCATCGGTTTTGGCGCCAAGGCCGTTATCACGGGCGACGTGAGCCAAATTGATTTACCCAAAGGCAGTCCCAGTGGTTTGGTGGATACAGAACATGTGCTTAGAAGAGTGTCTGGCATTGCCATCACCCACTTCACCAGCAAGGATGTGGTGCGCCACCCCTTGGTGGCAAGCATTGTGGATGCGTACGATATATACCGCAAAGCAGACTGACCATGGCGCTTTCACAGCTTGAGTTGTCCCTGCAATTTGCCGATATTCCTTACGCGGCAAGACACCGCACGGCCCTGCCCCGACATGTGGTGACACGCTTCATCCGCCACGCCTTGTCAGTGGATGCGGAAATCACGGTGCGCGTTGTCGGCTTGGATGAAGGCCGAGCGCTCAACCACAGTTACCGTAAAAAAAATTACGCAACCAATGTGCTGACGTTTGATTACGCGCAGTCACCTGTGGTGATGGCCGATCTGGTGTTGTGTGCACCCGTGATTGCTCAGGAAGCCAAAGAACAAGGCAAAACGCTGGCAGCGCATTACGCGCATTTGCTGGTGCATGGTTGTTTGCATGCCCAAGGTTGGGACCATGAAACCTCTTTGGCCGATGCACACGCGATGGAAGCGCGGGAAGTGGCCATCTTGGCGGGTCTGGGCTTTGCCAACCCTTACCGTTGAGATGCTTCTTCGTCCAATAAACGCACCCTGACATTCTTGCCTTTGATGCGACCTTTGGACAAACGCTCGACGGCTGTGTGCGCGATGGCTCTGTCAACCGCCACATAGGTGGAAAACTCGTTCACATTGATCTTGCCAATTTGCGTCGCTTCAAAACCCGCTTCGCCCGTCATGGCACCGAGCACATCGCCAGCGCGGATTTTTTCTTTGCGGCCACCCACAATTTGCAAGGTGCGCATGGGGGCTTGCAGCTTATCCCCTGCAGCAGGGCTTAGCTCGGACAACTTCGCCCATTGGGATTCTTGGCCTTGCAAGACCTCGATACGCCCGACCGCACCCATCTCGTCCAAGCTGGCCAAGGTCAGCGCCAAACCTTGGGCATCGGCGCGGCCAGTGCGGCCAATGCGGTGGATGTGCAATTCGGCGTCGGGCGTGACGTCCACGTTGATGACGGCATTCAACTGGCTGATGTCCAAGCCACGCGCCGCCACATCGGTGGCCACCAACACTGAACAGGAGCGGTTGGCAAACTGCACCAACACCTGATCGCGCTCGCGTTGCTCCAACTCGCCATACAAAGCCAGCGCGTCAAAGCCTTGGGCTTGCAGCACGGCCAACAACTCGCGGCATTGCTGCTTGGTGTTGCAAAACGCCAGCGTCGATTCGGGTCTGAAGTGGTTGAGCAGCAAAGACACCGCATGCAGTCGCTCGTCTTCGCGCAACTCGTAAAACACTTGGCGGATTTTGTCCGCAGCATGTACGGTTTGCACTTTCACGGTTTGAGGGTCGCGCATGAACTGCGCTGACAGTTTGGCAATGCCTTCGGGGTATGTGGCCGAAAACAACAGGGTTTGTCGCTGCGCTGGGCATTGCGCAATCAACTGCTTCATGTCGTCGTAAAACCCCATGTCCAGCATGCGGTCGGCTTCATCGAGCACCAAGGTTTTGACCGAATCCAAACGCAGGTTGCCCCGCGTTAAGTGGTCCAAGATGCGACCCGGTGTACCCACCACCACATGTGCACCATGCTGCAAGCTTTGTTCTTGGCCACGCAAGGCCACGCCGCCACACAGCGTCACCACCTTGATGTTGGCGGTGGCGCGGGCCAAGCGCCTGATTTCGGTGGTGACTTGATCGGCCAACTCGCGTGTGGGGCACATCACCAGCGCTTGCACCGCGTGAAAGTTGGCGGTGAGTTTTTCAACCAGTGGCAAACCAAAGGCCGCTGTTTTCCCGCTGCCGGTGCTGGCCTGCGCGATCAGGTCTTTGCCCGCCAGCGCCATTGGCAAGCTCGCTGCTTGAATGGCGGTCATCTCGGTGTAGCCGAGTTGGTCGAGGTTGGCGAGGGATTCGGGGGAAAGGGGCAGTGCGCTGAAAGCTTGGGTCATTCAGGGATTATCAATGGGTTCATTGGAGCCTGGCCCCTTCACTTCAAGTCCCGCACATCGTCAAAGTGCGCTTCCACATCGTTAGGCAGTAATTGAATGGTGGCGCGAAGTCCGGGCACAGCGCTCATCAGGGCTTGCTCCACACTGGCGCGCAAAGCGGCGGCCCGACCCAGCGACCAAGCAGAGGGCATGTGCATATGCATATCAACAAAGCGGCGTTGGCCTGCGCGGCGCGTGGTGACATGGTCAAAGCGAATAATGTGTATTTCTCCTCGTTGATGTTCAAAACCATCTAAGACTTCCTTGATTTCCGCCAGCACTTCTGGCTCCACCGCTTCATCCATCAAGCCTTGGGATGAGCGCCATATCAGATTAAAGCCCTCTTTCAAAATATTCAATGCCACACCCATGGCAACCAAGGCATCTAGCCACAACCAGCCTGTGATGTAGACCAAGCTCAAACCGAACACAACCCCTGCTGATGTCCACACATCGGTCACCAAATGCTTGGCGTCGGCTTCCAAGGCAATGGAGCGATGCACTTTGGCTGCACCAAACATCACCCAAGCCAGCAAAGCATTCAAAGCAGAGCTGGTCACCGATAACGCCAAACCCCAGCCCAAATCTTCGACGGGTTGAGGGTCGAAGATGCGATGCGCGGACGCCCAAATAATGGCTGCTGCTGCACCCATGATCAGAATGCCTTCAAAGCCTGATGAAAAATACTCGGCCTTGTGGTGACCGTAGGGGTGCTCTTCGTCAGCGGGTTGTTCTGCTACCGTCACCATCAGCAAAGCAAAAATGGCGCTGGCCAAATTGACAAAGGACTCCATGGCATCCGACAACAGACCTACTGAATCGGTTATGTACCAAGCCAAGGTTTTCAACGAAATGGTGATGATGGCCACCACCACAGAGGCCCAAAGCAGCGTTTTAGGTTGAAGTCGAATGAGAAAATTCATAAAACCGCCTCATGGTGGCCGGGGCTGCAAGCGTTTCAAGCCAGCTGTACACGGGCAAACTTGCGTTTACCCACTTGCACCACATAAGTACCAGCGTCGAGCTTCAAGCCTTTGTCGCTGACCACGCTGCCATCGATGCGCACACCGCCACCGTCGATCAAGCGGCTTGCCTCGCTGCCTGAAGGTGCCAAGCCGGCGCTTTTCAACAGCGCTGCAATGCCCAGCGGTGCGCCGCTAAGGCTCACCTCGGGAATCACATCGGGGATGCCCCCTTTGCTGCGGTTGACAAAGTCTTGCTCGGCGGCATCGGCCAAAGCGGCGCTGTGAAAGCGTGTGGTGATTTCTTTCGCCAACATCACCTTGGCGTCGCGGGGGTTGCGCCCGCCCTCGACCTCGGCCTTCAAGGCGGCAATGGCCTCTAAGCTTTGGAAACTCAGCAGGGTGAACCATCGCCACATCAATACATCGCTGATCGACAAAACCTTGGCAAACATGGTGTTGGCGTCTTCGGCAATACCGATGTAGTTGTTTTTGCTTTTGGACATTTTGTCCACGCCGTCCAAGCCTTCGAGCAAAGGCATGGTCAGAATGCATTGTGGTTCTTGGCCGTACTCCTGCTGCAAATGGCGCCCCATCAGCAGGTTGAATTTTTGGTCTGTTCCGCCCAACTCCAAGTCGCTTTTCAAGGCCACGCTGTCATAGCCCTGCATCAGCGGGTACAAAAACTCATGCACGCTGATGGATTGGCCGCCATGGAAGCGCTTGTGAAAGTCGTCGCGCTCCATCATCCGCGCCACGGTGTAGCGAGAAGCGAGTTGGATCATGCCGCTGGCCCCCAAAGGCTCGCTCCACTCGCTGTTGTAGCGGATCTCGGTTTTGGCGGGGTCCAGCACCATGCTGGCTTGCTTGTAATAAGTGTCGGCATTGAGCTTGATTTGCTCAGGTATCAATGGGGGACGGGTGCTGTTGCGCCCCGACGGGTCACCAATCAAGGAGGTGAAGTCACCGATCAAAAAGATCACCTGATGCCCCAAGTCCTGCAGTTGGCGCATTTTGTTGAGCACCACCGTGTGCCCAATGTGGATGTCGGGCGCAGTGGGGTCCAGGCCGAGTTTGATGCGCAAAGGCGTACCGTTGGCGTGTGAGCGTTGGAGTTTTTTCAGCCACTCTTGTTCGGGCAGCAATTCCTCGCAACCACGTTGGCTGACTTGCATGGCATGTAAAACCTCTTCTGAAATAGAGGTTCCCGATGTAGATCCTTGATTCATATAGAAATTTAAGATTTTTGTCTGTAAAAAGTGCTTGTATACTATTGGCTCATTTGAATGGGCTCAGATCTTTCCTTTGCCTACTCGCTTCAACCACAGGATATTGCAGTTTGCAACAGTTAGAAAAACCTTCTTCGCAAGACGCTTTGCCTACATCCAAACCATGGATTTGGCACATCAGTCTGTTGCTGCTCTTGGGCGCAGGGGGCGCACTGGCTGTGGCTGGATTGTCGCCGCTTTCTTCCTCGCTTCCCGTCAAGCAGTTGGTGGAGTCCGTCAGCACCTTGTCGCTTGACAATCAAATGCAAAGTTTGATGAAGGGCAATATTCGCCTTTACCGTGCTGACACTTCACGCTCCAGCGACAGCGCCGACAGTTTGTTGGCCCGATTGAATGTCAGCGATGCGCAGGCTGCTGACTTCATGCGTGCGAATGCCTTGGTACGTAGCAATTTGCTTGGCCGAGCTGGCCGCTTGATCCGCGCAGAAATGGACGATGACAACCGCTTGCTGCGATTGACAGCCCGTTGGGCCACCGACAGCAGTGTCAACTTTCAACGCTTGGTCATCGAACGTCAAGATCAAGGCTTTGTTGCACTACTCGAAAGCGGCGAGCTTGCACCCTCTGTCCGTCTTTCCAGTGCATTCATTCAAAGCTCCTTGTTTACCGCAACGGATGACGCACACATCCCTGACAGCATCGCTGTTCAGTTGGCTGAAATTTTTTCTGGCGATATCGATTTTCACCGCGCGTTGCGAGTGGGTGACCGCTTCAGCGTGGCCTATGAAACGCTAGAAGCTGATGGCGAGACCATCAAGTCAGGCAAGGTCTTGAGTGCAGAATTTGTCAACCGCGGCAAATCATTTCAAGCCATGTGGTTTCAAGAAAACAATAACCACCCAGGCGGTTATTACACCCTTGACGGACAAAGTTTGCGTCGCACTTACTTGGCTTCCCCGTTGACCTTCTCGCGTATCAGCAGTGGTTTCAAAATGCGCTTTCACCCCATCTTGCAAACTTGGCGTGCTCACTTGGGGGTGGATTACGCGGCACCAACAGGCACTGCTGTGCGCTCTATTGGTACAGGCGTTGTTGAAAGCGCAGGCAATTTAGGTGGCTATGGCAACGCAGTCGTGGTGAAGCACCACAACGGCCATTCCACGGTTTACGCCCATTTGAGTCAAATGCTGGTTAAACGCGGACAGTCTGTCGCACAGGGTCAGTCCATTGGCAAAGTGGGTGCCACAGGATGGGCAACAGGTCCGCATCTGCATTTTGAGTTTCGCGTTAACGGCAAACACCAAGACCCTCTGGTGATGGCACGAAAAAGCGAGAGCGTGCCCGTATCTGCCCAATCGCGACCCGCGTTTGATCAAATGGCCAAGCAGGTTAGCCAACAATTGGCCTCTGCCTCCCTGGCGCTGCCTGCGCCCTGAACACCCTATGTCCACGCTCTATGTAGGCGTGATGTCAGGAACCTCACTTGACGGGGTCGATGTGGTTTTGGTGGACTTTGCATCTGGTTGTCATGTGCTGGGTCACCAAACTTTGCCCTTGCCTCCACCTTTAAAGCAGATCCTGCTGGACCTTAACCATGCTGGTTTGAACGAACTGCACCAATCTGCTTTGGCCGCTAATGCGTTGGCCAAGGTCTACGCCAACGCCATCCATTTACTGCTTGATCAACAAGGTCTGATTCATGCTTCGGTTCGTGCCGTTGGAATCCATGGGCAAACCGTGCGTCACCAACCGGGCTTATACGATGGGGTAGGCTACACCCTTCAACTCAATAACCCTTCTTTGCTGGCCGAGCTTTGTGGCATCGATGTGGTGGCCGATTTCCGTAGCAGAGATGTTGCTGCAGGCGGACAAGGCGCACCTTTGGTTCCTGCATTTCAACAATTTCTGTGGGGTGATGTGGCAGAAACTACCGTCATACTGAATATTGGAGGTATGGCCAACCTCAGCATCTTGCACCCTGATAAAAGTGTTTTAGGTTTTGACTGCGGCCCAGGCAATGTCCTGCTCGATCTGTGGTGCCAGCGACACCTTGGACAAGCTTTCGATGCAGATGGTGCTTGGAGCGCCAAGGGAAAACCGTCAGAAGCGCTGATTGAACGGATGCTGGCCGAGCCTTTTTTTGCACTCGCACCACCCAAAAGCACAGGCCGCGATTTGTTTCATGCACATTGGCTTGCTCAACACCTTTTAGGTTTTCAATCCCTGCCGCCTGTGGATGTTCAAGCCAGTTTGGTGCACCTGAGTGCTCGCAGTGTCACAGAGGCTGTGGTTCGCTTTGCACCGAAAGCCAGCCGTTTATGGGTGTGTGGTGGTGGGGCCTACAACCTGCACCTGATGTCACTGCTTGGCAGCTATCTGCCCAAGGTTGAAGTCAGTACGACAGCATCCCATGGCTTGCCACCGCTGCAAGTCGAAGCGGTGGCTTTTGCCTGGCTGGCAAGACAGTTTTTATTAGGTTTACCTGGCAATCTGCCTAATGTGACAGGTGCCAAAGGCTTACGCGTCTTGGGCGGGCTGTACCCCGCTTAAAACTTAAGCGGAGAAGGAAGAACCACAGCCACATGTAGAAGTGGCATTGGGGTTTTTAATGACGAACTGGGCACCTTGCAAATCTTCCTTGTAGTCGATTTCAGCACCTAACAAATACTGGTAACTCATGGCGTCGATCAGCAGAGACACGCCATTTTTAGACATGGTGGTGTCGTCTTCATTGGTGATCTCATCAAAGGTGAAGCCATATTGAAAGCCTGAACAGCCGCCACCTTGGACAAAGACTCGCAATTTCAAATCGTTATTGCCTTCTTCAGCGATCAAATCGGCCACTTTGGCGGCTGCGCTGTCCGTAAACACAATGGGTTCGGGCATGGTGGTAGGTGTTGCTTCGGCTAAGGCACTCATTGCGCACTCCAATATCTTGATTTGTTAATAGTAACCTAGTTTACTCAACAATTCCATAGGCAGGGTTATTGAGTTTGAACAAAAAAGCCGCTAGCAGGAATGCCAGCGGCTCTTATTTGGACTTGCCCACGCAAAGTGAGCATAAACCAATCAGCGTTTGCTGAACTGCTTACGGCGACGAGCACCGTGTAAACCGACCTTTTTACGTTCAACTTCACGCGCATCGCGGGTGACAAACCCTGCTGCAGACAGCACGGGCTTGAGCGTTGCGTCGTAATCGATCAGGGCGCGGGTGATGCCGTGGCGGGCTGCACCGGCTTGACCAGATTCACCACCGCCTTGCACATTGATCTGGATGTCGAAAGATTCGGCATGCTGAGTCAAAAATAGGGGTTGCTTGGCGATCATGATGGAGGTTTGACGACCGAAGTATTCAGCAATGTCTTTGCCATTGATCTTGATTTGACCCGTGCCTTTTTTCAGAAACACGCGGGCGACGCTGGATTTGCGACGGCCGGTGCCATTGTTCCATTCACCAATCATTTCGACGCTCCTGGGATATCAAGCACTTTAGGCTGTTGGGCGGTATGGGGATGCTCGGCTCCGCCGTACACCTTGAGCTTTTTGATCATGGCAAAACCCAAAGGACCTTTGGGCAGCATGCCTTTGACCGCTTTTTCCAAAGCACGTCCCGGGTGCTTGGCTTGCATATCGCGAAAGTTCATGCTCGAGATACCACCTGGGTAGCCAGAATGGCGGTGGTACATCTTGTCCAAGGACTTGTTGCCTGTGACACGAATTTTGGCTGCGTTGATGACGACAATGTAGTCGCCGGTATCGACGTGGGGCGTATAAATGGCTTTGTGTTTGCCGCGTAAACGGAGGGCTGCTTCGCTGGCAATCCGTCCGAGCACCTTATCGGTGGCGTCAATCACAAACCACTCATGCGTCACGTCAGCGGGTTTTGCGCTGAATGTGGACATTTTTTTCCTAGAGTGGGTTGTGGGGCCCTTTTCCACGGTCGGTGTTCCTCTGCTGGGAACCTCTTAGGTGGGGATGAAAACTCTGCCGCGGGGCCTTGTTCGCTGCGAAGACTTCCATTCTATGCCATTTACTGGGCTTTTTAGCTATTTTGCTTTGGGCGGGTTACGATACTGTATGTTCAGTTACCGACACGCCTTTCATGCAGGAAACCATGCCGATGTCTTAAAACACACTGTTTTGATCTCTGCGATGCATTATCTTGCACAAAAAGAGGTTGGTTACACCGCCATCGATACCCATAGCGGCCCTGGCCTTTACAAACTTGACAGCCCAGACGCCAAACAAAGCGGTGAAGCGCAAGAAGGCTTGTTGGCGCTGATTCGCAACAAATCCAAGCTCTCCGGCCCCATGGCCCCTGCTTTGCTGGCCTACCGTGCCGTCCTCGACCACTTCAACCCACAAGGCGGTTTGTTGAACTACCCAGGTTCGCCTTTTATTGCGCATCATCTGTTGCGTGAGCAAGACAAGCTTAAGTTGTTTGAAATGCACCCCACCGATATCCGCAACTTGGTGGCGAATGTCGAGGCTTTGCAAGCCGGTCGCCAAACCATGGTGATGAATGAAGATGGGTTTTTAGGACTGCCCAAATACCTGCCGCCACCCACCCGCCGAGGCCTTGTGTTCATTGACCCCAGCTATGAAATCAAACTCGATTACGAGCGAGTGGTGGTGGCTGTGTCAACTGGCTTGCAGCGATTTGCCACGGGTACTTTTGTGGTTTGGTACCCCATTATTCCGCGCCCGCAAGCGCACAGCTTACCGCGACATTTGACCAATTTGGCCCGTCAATCTAACCGGCCTTGGTTGCATGCCACTTTGCGTATCCGCTCGGGGGCGCAACGCCCTGAAGCGGTCACCGGCGACCCCGTCAAGCGTTTGGGTTTGGTTGAAAGCGGCATCGTGGTCATCAACCCGCCGTTCACTTTGAAAGAGGAGTTGGAAGCAGCTTTGCCCCAAATGGTGCAACTCATGGGGCAAGACAAACAAGCCGGTTTTACGCTGACCACCGGTTAGCCAACCGATCGGTTGGCTAATTGATATAATCCTTCAAAGCCCTGTTGACCATGGGCAATGGAGCTTCCCATGTATACACAGGCTTTGGACCTGAATCCCCCGCTGAACAATGCCACTGTCGCCTCTAGTGACGCAGACAAGCAAGCCCACTTTGAAGAAACCATCAACCGCGAAGGCAAGATCGAGCCGCGCGACTGGATGCCCGATCACTACCGCAAAACCTTGGTGCGCCAAATCAGCCAACACGCGCACAGCGAAATTGTCGGCATGCTGCCCGAGGGCAACTGGATCAGCCGCGCACCGAGCTTGAAACGCAAAGCCATCCTGATTGCCAAAGTGCAAGACGAGGGTGGCCATGGTTTGTACCTTTACAGCGCCGCCGAAACCTTGGGCACCAGCCGCGACCAAATGCTGGATGCCTTGCACACCGGCAAAGCCAAATACAGCTCGATCTTCAACTACCCCACCCTCACTTGGGCCGATGTCGGCGTGATCGGTTGGCTGGTCGACGGCGCGGCCATCATGAACCAAATACCGCTGTGCCGCTGCTCTTATGGGCCGTATGCCCGCGCCATGGTGCGCATTTGCAAAGAAGAGTCGTTTCACCAACGCCAAGGGTTCGAATCGCTGATGGTGATGATGCAAGGCACGGCCGAGCAACAAGCCATGGTGCAAGACGCGGTGAATCGCTGGTGGTGGAAGTGTTTGGCCATGTTTGGTCCGCCCGACAGCGACAGCCCCAACTCGGCACAAAGCCAGCGCTGGGGCATCAAGCGCATCAGCAACGACGATTTGCGCCAAAGCTTTGTGGATGCCACGGTGCCACAAGCCAAGATTTTAGGTGTGAGCCTGCCCGACCCTGACTTGAAATGGAACGAAGAGCGCCAGCACCACGACTACGGCGCCATCGATTGGGACGAGTTTTGGGCCACCGTCAACGGCAACGGGCCTTGCAACCAAGAGCGCTTGGCCACACGGGTCAAGGCCTGGGAAGACGGCGCATGGGTGCGCGAGGCGGCACTGGCACATGCGCAGAAACAACAAGCCCGTCAAATGAAGGAAGCCGCATGAGTACGACAACTTCACATGAATGGCCGCTGTGGGAAGTGTTCGTGCGAAGCAAACAAGGCTTAGAACACCGCCATTGCGGAAGTCTTCACGCCAGTGACGCCAAACACGCCATGCAGATGGCGAGGGACGTCTATACACGTCGGCAAGAAGGCGTGAGCTTATGGGTGGTGGCCTCTGCGGACATCCACGCCAGCGAACCCCATGACAAAGCCGCCTTGTTCGATCCTGCTGGCGACAAAATTTTTCGCCATCCCAGTTTTTACGATATCCCCGGCGAAGTCGGACACATGTGATGGATTCCCTGCAACTGCCGTTGCTGCTGCACTTGGCGGATAACTGCTTGGTCTTGGGTCAACGCAATGCTGAGTGGTGTGGTCATGCCCCTGTACTGGAAGAAGACATCGCCTTGGCAAACCACAGCTTGGACTTGATTGGCCAGTCACGCTTGCTATACCAATACGCTGCAGAGTTGATCGGCAAAAGCGAAACCGAGGACAGCTTGGCGTATTTTCGTGATGCACCAGCGTTCAGAAACTTCACCTTATTAGAGTTGCCACACCACGGGCCGCTTGCCCCTAGTGGCAGTAGCCACCGCGACTTCGCCACCACCTTGGTCCGCAATTTTTTATACAGCGCTTGGGCGCTGGACACATGGTCAAGCTTGGCTCAATGCAGTGATGCGCAACTTGCAGCGATTGCCGCCAAGGCAGTCAAAGAAACCCTCTATCACTGGCAATATGCGCAAGACTGGGTGATTCGCATGGGCGACGGCACCGTGGAGTCGCAACAGCGCGCCCAAGCTGCACTGGAACACCTCATGCCGTATTCGCAAGAGTTTTGGATGCCTTTGGCCCACGCCGAGGCTGTGCAAAGTGTCGGGGCGATATTGTCCCAAGCAGACGCGCAAGCCGAGTGGCTAAAGCTGATTGACGCGGTACTTCAGCAAGCTTGTTTGAAGCGCCCACCCGATGGTGGGTTTGTGCCCAGTGGCAACCATGGCATCCATTCAGAACACTTGACTTACCTATTGGGTGAAATGCAAAGCTTGGCGCGTGCACACCCCAAGGGGGTGTGGTGAGCCTACCCATGCGCACCGACATGGCGGCGGTACATGCAGCACTAGACCAACTTTGCGACCCCGAAATACCTGTGGTGAGTTTGCGGGAGATGGGCATTTTGCGCGACGTGTACATGTCAGACACAGGTGTTGATGTAGTTATTACACCCACTTACAGCGGTTGTCCGGCGATGGAACAAATCCACGACGATATTTTGCAAAGTCTTCAACAACTCGGTGTGCAAGGTCAAGTCAAAACCCAACTTGCCCCCGCATGGACCACCGACTGGATGAGCGACAGCGCCAAAGAGAAATTGAGAGCTTATGGGATTGCCCCGCCAAATTGCCAAAGTACAAGCATGGCTCAGGTGGTGCGTTTCACCCGTCGATTGCAAGATGACGTGGTTGCGTGCCCCATCTGTGGCTCGAGCAACACCACCATCACCTCGGCTTTTGGCTCCACTGCATGCAAAGCATTGTGCAAATGTTTGAGTTGCCAAGAGCCTTTCGACTATTTCAAGCCCTACTGAATTCCCCATGAGCACCGTTCCCACCTTTCACAAGCTGCAAGTGGTGCGACTACGCACTGAAGGCTTGAATGGCAAGGCCATCACCTTGCATGTACCCGACGCTTTGCGCCAAACTTTTGCTTTCAAGGCGGGTCAGTACATGGTGGTGCGTACTGATATTGCGGGCCAATCTTGTCGGCGCAGTTACTCTGTTTGCAGTACGCCAGAGCGACTGCTTGAAACAGGCGAAATTGACATTGGCGTTCGTGCAGTTACTGGCGGCATGTTTTCTGTGTGGGCCAACACCGAGTTGCAAGTCGGTCAAAGCTTAGAGGCCATGCCACCTGAAGGACGGTTTGTGTCCACCCAAGACCTTGCTCGCCATACGGTGTGCTTTGCAGCCGGTTCTGGTATTACGCCAGTTTTGTCTTTGATCGCCAGCGGTCTTGCGTCAAACGCACACAGTCGCTACAGCTTGGTGTATGGCAACCAACGCATGCAAAGCGTGATGTTCAATGAAAACCTGCAAGACTTGAAGGACCAATACCCTCAGCGCTTGTCTCTGATACATGTACTTTCTCGCCAAGAGCAAGACATTGCCTTGTTGCAAGGTCGCATTGACGAAGACAAAGTGAAGGTGCTTACCAGCGGCCTCTTACCCGCAAGCGATATGGATGAAGTGTTTGTGTGCGGTCCCTCTGCCATGATGCAATCCACGGTTGCTGGACTGCAGCGTTCAGGGGTCACTGCTGAGCGTATTCACAGCGAGCATTTTGGTGACTTCAGCCCACAAGCCAAACCTACAACACGACTACCCAGGGCCGACGCCAGTGCGATTGACTTGCACATCATTTGCAATGGCAAACAGCACAGCGTGCCCATGTCTGCAGATGACAACCCGTTGGTTGCAGGTCTGCAAGCCGGCTTGGATTTGCCCTACTCTTGTCGCAATGGCGTGTGCTGCACCTGTCGCGCCAAGGTCATGGAAGGGCAGGTCAGCATGCACAAAAATTTCACCCTGACCAGAGAAGAAATAGCCCAAGGCTTTGTGCTCTCGTGCCAAGCCAAAGCGCTGACACGCAAACTGGTGCTGAGCTTCGATGAGCGCTAAGTCTTAAACACCCAATCTTAGGTTGTGACAAATTTGTTTGACCGCAGTGCTTTGGTTCATGGTGTAGAAATGCAAACCAGGCACGCCAGCAGTCATCAACTGATCGCACAAATCTGTCACCACCTCTAAACCAAATGCTTTGATGGATGCGCTGTCGTCGCCATAAGACTGCAAGCGCAAGCGAATCCAACGTGGAATTTCTGCGCCGCACGCGTCTGAAAAGCGCATCAATTGCGTTGAACTGATGATGGGCATGATGCCTGCAACCACTGGGATGTCCGCGCCATGTTGGTAGGCTTCATCGACAAAGCGGAAATACGCATCGGTGTTGTAGAAGTATTGGGTGATGGCCGAGCTTGCCCCCGCTTTGACCTTGGTCAAGTAGGCTTGTACATCTGAATCAGGCGACTTCGCTTGGGGATGCACTTCAGGGTAGCAACCCACCTCTATATGAAAGTGGTCGCCTGTTTCTGCACGAATAAAAGCCACCAATTCACTGGCATATCGAAACTCGCCAAAAGTGCCGTGACCACTGGGCAAGTCGCCACGCAAAGCCACCATACGGCGAATGCCTGCCGCTTTGAACTGTGCCAACTGTTCACGCACGCTGTCGCGGGTAGCACCAATGCAAGAAAAGTGTGGGGCTGCGTCATGGCCTTCAGCCAAGATGGCTTGCACTTGTTGCAAAGTACCGTCTTGGGTAGAACCACCCGCGCCATAGGTGACACTGAAAAAATCCGGCTTCAATCTGTACAAGTCATGTCTAACCTTTACCAGTTTGTCAGCACCTTCAGGGGTTTTAGGTGGGAAAAATTCAAAGCTGATAGGGGTGGTTAGTGTGGCGTCGCTCATGCAGGACTCCTGAGGTGAATGAAAAATTCGCGGTTGCCATCGCCGCCGGTGATTACACTGGGCAACCAATGCGCCACCTGCAAGCCCACATCTTGGGCTGCACTGCGCAAGCGATCTTCTACTTGCACATACTTGGCAGGGTCTTGGACCAAGCCGCCTTTGCCAATGTCTGTGGCTTGCAATTCGAACTGCGGTTTGACCAACAACAACATCTGGCCTTGTTCTGACAGCAAGGTTGTCAATGCCGGCAGTACCAGCGTCAAGGAGATGAAACTCAGATCGGCCACGATCAAAGCAAAGCCATGCGCATGACTACACTGCGCCAAACTCAGTTCTCTTGCATTGCAATGTTCTATGCAAACAACGCGAAGATCTGCACGTAAGCGAGGATGAAGTTGACTATGGCCAACATCCACACCCGTCACCTGTGCGGCACCTTGCTGCAACAAACAGTCGGTGAAACCTCCCGTCGACTGACCCACATCTAGACAAGTCCAGTCTTTGACTTGCAAGCCTGTGGCACGCAAAGCACCTTCGAGCTTCAAGCCTCCACGCGAGACATAGCGGGTCTCGGCATCGTCTTGCAGCAGCAACTCTGCGTCTAGGGGCAACACAGCCCCATTCTTGTCAATGCGCTGCCAGGCTTGCTGGCCAACTCGCCAATCCACGCCTGCAGCGATCAATCGCTGCGCTTGTGAACGCGAGTTGGCCAAACCGCGCTCGACCAGCAACTGGTCTGCGCGCGGCATATCAGTAGCGGTAAGTGTCAGCTTTGTAAGGGCCGGCTTTGCTCACACCAATGTAAGCGGCTTGCTCGTCGGTGAGTTCGGTCAGCATGGCGCCGACTTTTTCGAGGTGCAAACGTGCCACTTTTTCGTCCAAATGCTTGGGCAGCACGTAGACCTTGCCAGATTCGTATTCGCCCTGCTTGGTGAACAACTCGATCTGAGCGATCGTTTGGTTGGCAAAGCTCGCGCTCATCACAAAGCTGGGGTGGCCTGTCGCACAGCCCAAATTCACCAAACGGCCTTTGGCGAGCAAAGTGATTTTTTTGCCATCAGGGAAGATGATGTGATCGACTTGGGGCTTGATCTCGTCCCACTTCAGTTTCTCAAGCGCGGCGACATCGATTTCGTTGTCGAAGTGACCGATGTTGCAGACGATGGCTTCGTCTTTCATGGCGGCCATGTGTTCGTAGCGGATCACGTTTTTGTTGCCGGTGGCAGACACGAAGATGTCGCACTTGTCGGCGGCATATTCCATGGTCACAATTTTGTAGCCTTCCATCGCAGCTTGCAAAGCGTTGATCGGGTCGATCTCGGTCACCCACACCTGAGCACTCAAAGCGCGCAGGGCTTGGGCAGAACCTTTGCCCACGTCGCCGTAACCGGCGACCACAGCCACTTTGCCGGCGATCATCACGTCGGTGGCGCGCTTGATGGCGTCCACCAAAGATTCGCGGCAACCGTAAAGGTTGTCGAACTTGCTCTTGGTGACTGAATCGTTCACATTGATAGCGCGGAACATCAAGCTGCCATTGGCGGCCATTTCGTTCAAACGCAACACGCCGGTGGTGGTTTCTTCGGTCACGCCGATGATGTGCGCACCTTTACGGCTGTACCAAGTGGGGTCCACGGCCAATTTGGCTTTGATGGCGCTGAAGAGGCAAACCTCTTCTTCGCTGCCAGGGTTGTTCAATAAAGACGCATCAGTTTCAGCGCGTTTGCCCAAGTGCATGAGCAGGGTGGCGTCGCCGCCGTCGTCCAAGATCATATTGGGGCCTTCGCCCACAGCACCCTTGGCCGCGAACTCAAAAATGCGGTGGGTGTAGTCCCAGTAGTCATCCAGAGTTTCGCCTTTGTAGGCGAACACCGGTGTGCCATTGGCCACCAGCGCTGCGGCTGCATGGTCTTGGGTGGAGAAGATGTTGCAAGAGGCCCAACGCACTTGAGCGCCTAGGGCTTGCAGGGTTTCGACCAGCACAGCGGTTTGTATGGTCATGTGCAGCGAACCGGTGATTCGTGCACCCTTCAAAGGCTGGGCTTTGGCGAACTCTTGGCGAATCGCCATGAGGCCGGGCATTTCAGTTTCGGCGATTTTGATTTCTTTGCGACCCCAGTCGGCCAAGCTCATGTCGGCGACGTGGAAATCAGTGGTTTGGGCAGGTTTTAAAGATGCATTCATGCGAGGCTCCTAAAAGGTTCAGGGCCACTGACGCAGTTCTTCAAGCACTTGGGGGACCGAGGTGCTCACCTCACGTTGTCAGTGGGTGAGCGCAGTTGGAAAAGGTTCCGAGCCTCACCTGTTCAGTTTTGAACCGGTTGCAGCGCTCCTCGGTAAAGTCATTGTAATAGTTTTAAAGTGACTACTTAAAATGACCTGTATTCTAAAGGACTTTAGCCATGAACAACCCCAACTACCGGTTTTATTTGTGGGTTCTGCGCAAACTACCGCCCAGACTGAGAAGCACGCAAAATTTTTATTTTTTGCTTAACTCTTTTTTTGCGGTGGTATTTTTAGTTCCTATCGGCCCGTTGATGCTATGGCTGCAAAACCCTTACGCAGGTTGGTCATGCTCAGCTGCTGCCGTGGTGTTATCTGCCAATATTTTGCTATGGCGCAAAGGCCTTTCCCTGCTGTGGGTGCATGGGATTTACCAAACCGTTTTGATGTTTTTGATTTACTACAACGCCGCCATGACCTACGGTGTATCGGCCACCATGTTGGTATTCATGGGTGTGGTGCCCATGCTGCCGGTGTTCACCGTCGGCCGAGCATGGGCACTTTTTTGGGTGCTGCTGAGTTTTGTGCTGTTGGGCTTGTTACTGGCCTTGCAATTGAATGATTACTTACCCATTCGGGCCGGTTTGGATTGGCACAACCTGATGCAAAGCGCGGTATGCATCGTGGTGCTGGAGTGCACCCAAATCATTTTGGTATTTGTGTATGACTCGGCCAATTCGCAAAACTTAGCCAACTTGCATCGAAAAAATATCCGGCTGGCGAAACTGTCTTCCGCTCTGATGATTGCTGACTCCCACAAGGACAAGTTTTTGGCCATGGTCAGCCACGATATGCGAACCCCGCTAAACGCAGTCATCGGCTACCTGGGTTTGTTGGGTGACAACAAGCAGTTATCTGAAGAATCCAAAGACTTTGTCAATAGTGCCCAACACGCTGCAGCGCATTTGCTGACGGTCATCAATGACCTGCTGGATTTTTCTCAAATCCGTTTAGGTCAGTTGACCTTGCATCCGCAAGTTATCAACCTACCCTTGGTGATTCAGCAAACATTTCACACCTTAAGCAACCAAGCGAATGAGGCCCAACTCGATTACAACATCGACATCAGACCACAAGTGCCGACATGGGTTTTGTTGGACCAAAACCGCTTGTCTCAGATACTGATCAACCTGTTGGGCAATGCCATCAAATTCACCCCTAAAGGAAACGTGCATTTGCATGTCAGCGTAGCAAATTCAAACGACACTATGGAGCTTGTCTGCCGCATTGAAGACACCGGTATAGGTATGTCCCCTGGCCAACAAGAACGTATCTATCAACCCTTTACCCAAGTGCATGACACCGCAACCTCTTTACGGTTAAGTGAACCCATGCGTGGCAATGGCTTGGGTTTGGCTATCACGCAAAGTTTGGTGAAAAGCCATTTTGGCCGCCTACAACTACAAAGCGCACTTGGCAAAGGCTCGGTGTTTACGCTTTACCTGCCCATCACGGTCAGCGCGCTGCCTGCCAACCCTGTGCCCGTTTTCAATTTAGCCACCAGCCAAGACATGTCGCCCATTCATGTGCTGGTGGTCGATGACAACGATGTCAACCGCTTGATCGTCTCCACCACTTTGATGCGCAGTTTCCCCAATGCCATCATTGAGGAAGCAGCTAATGGACAGCAAGGTTTGGACAAAATGCGTCTGACCGTTTTTGATCTGGCATTGATCGACTTGGTCATGCCGGACTTGGACGGATCTGAAGTGGTGGCAATGGTTCGCAAGTCCTGCCCCGAACCCTATCGCAGTGTGCCGGTGATTGCATTGACCGCCAATGTGGCACAAGATGCGATTGACCGATGCAAAGCTGCGGGTGTGGACGAGGTATTGGCCAAACCTTTTGACCGTCAAACGCTTATCCGTGCTGTGCGTCATTACACCGTTGACAAAGACCTGCCCAAGGCATGAGCGGCACACAACACCGCTATGATCGCTTCAATAGCTTAGAAGACCTATGACGACTGTTCTCGACGAAGTGCGCCGCCGGCGCACTTTTGCCATCATCTCCCACCCCGACGCGGGCAAAACCACCCTCACCGAAAAACTTTTGCTGTTTTCCGGTGCGATTCAAATCGCCGGTTCGGTCAAAGCGCGCAAGGCCTCGCGCCACGCGACCAGCGACTGGATGGAGATTGAAAAGCAACGCGGCATCTCGGTCGCGTCATCGGTCATGCAAATGCTGTACCGCGAGCACGTCATCAACCTGCTCGACACCCCAGGCCACAAAGACTTTTCCGAAGACACCTACCGCGTGCTGACCGCTGTGGATTCCGCGCTGATGGTGATCGACGCGGCCAACGGTGTAGAAGCGCAAACCCGCCGCTTGATCGAGGTTTGCCGACAACGCGAGACGCCCATCATCACCTTTGTCAACAAAATGGACCGCGAGGTGCGTGACCCCTTGGACATCTTGGACGAGGTCGAGCGCGAACTGGGCATGCCCTGTGTGCCCATGACCTGGCCGGTGGGCCAAGGCAAATCGTTTGGCGGTATCGTCAATTTGCGCACCCAAGCGATGACGGTGTTCGAGTCGGGTAGCGAGCGCTTGCCGCAAGACTTTGAAACCGTCCCCCTGACTGAGCAAGGCAGGTTGGCCGATCGCTTTGGTTTGGAATGGCAAACCGCCATGGACAGCATGGAGTTGGCCACGGGTGCCTCACCCACGTTTGACCGCGAAGCGTTTTTGGCCGGCAAACAAACCCCCGTGTTTTTTGGCTCAGGTGTGAACAACTTTGGTGTCATGGAAGTGCTCGATGCCTTGGTGGACTTGGCGCCCTCACCTGGGCCGCGCATGAGCCATTTGCTGGTGAACAAACAAGCCGTCGACAAAACCGTGCAGCCCGAAGACACCGGTTTTTCGGGCGTGGTGTTCAAGGTGCAAGCCAATATGGACGCCAACCACCGCGACCGCATTGCGTTTGTGCGCGTGGCCTCGGGCCGTTATGCACCGGGCATGAAGCTGAAAGTGCAGCGCAGCAGCAAAGAATTGCGCCCAACATCAGTCGTTACATTCTTGAGCCAACGCCGCGAAGCGGTGGACGAGGCCTATGCGGGTGACATCATTGGCTTCACCACCCACGGTGGCGTGCAACTGGGCGACACCATCACCGACGGAGCGGCCTTGCAATTCACCGGCTTGCCTTTTTTCGCGCCCGAAATGTTCATGACCGTGATCTTGAAAAACCCGCTGCGCACCAAGCAACTGCAAACCGGCTTGGAGCAACTCGGTGAAGAGGGTGCCATCCAAGTGTTCAAACCCGAGATGGGCGGCGCCATGCTGTTGGGCGCAATTGGTCAGTTGCAGTTTGAAGTGGTGCAGCACCGCTTGCGTGGCGAATACGACTGCGATGTGCGACTGGAAAACAGCAGCTACACCGGTGCGCGTTGGATCACCGCCGACACGCCGGCAGAGCTGAAAGAGTTCATCAACGCCTACCCACAGCGCATGGCTACCGATGCCGCCCACTCTCTGGCGTATTTGTGCACCTCGCCCTATGACGTGCGATTGGCCCAAGAGCGTTTCCCCAAAATTCACTTTCACCCGCTGCGCGAGCATGCGGGCTTAGCGCTGGGATCGGCTGGCTGATCAGGCCCTTGCCAATACCGGCGCCAAAGCCACACCGGTATGGGTGCCCAGCTTCACCAAGCCCTCTGGGGTGGTGGCGCCCACCACCCGACCGCCACCATCACCCCCTTCGGGGCCGAGGTCAATCACCCAATCAGCTTCAGCGATGACATCTAAATCATGCTCAATGACGATGACGCTGTGACCACCATCGACCAAGCGGTGCAAGACGCGAATCAGTTTGTCCACATCAGCCATGTGCAAACCCACGGTGGGTTCATCTAAAACATACAAGGTGTGCGGCGTTTTTTGACCGCGTCGTGCCACCTCGTCTTTCACCTTGGACAGTTCCGTTACCAACTTGATGCGTTGCGCTTCACCGCCACTGAGCGTGGGCGAGGGTTGACCCAAGGTGAGGTAACCCAAACCCACATCTTTCAATAACTGCAAGGGGTGGCTGATGAGGGGCATGGCAGCAAAGAAATCGACAGCTTCGTCCACCTCCATTTGCAAGACCTCGCCAATGCTTTTGCCGCGCCAGCGCACCGACAGTGTCTCGGGGTTGAAGCGTGCGCCCCTGCACACCTCGCACAGCACTTTGACGTCGGGTAAAAAACTCATTTCGATGGTACGCAGGCCTTGGCCTTCGCAACCCGGGCAGCGGCCCTCACCGGTATTGAAACTGAAGCGCCCAGGCCCATAACCACGTGCCTTGGCTTCCAAGGTTTCGGCAAACAGTTTGCGGATGGTGTCCCAAAACCCTATGTAGGTAGCTGGGCAACTGCGCGGTGTTTTGCCAATCGGGGTTTGGTCCACTTCCAACACACGCTGAATGCTTTCATAACCCGTCAAACCCACACAGCCTTGCCACACAGGCAGCTTGCCCGCATCGTGGGCTTTGCGCCCTGCTTGGGTAGAGCGCAAACTCACCACCGTCTGCACATTGGCCAGCAACACATCGCGTGCCAAGGTGGATTTCCCCGAACCACTGACACCGGTCACCGCCACCAAGCGTTGCAGAGGAAACGATGCAGACAGTGTTCCAAGGTTATGCAAATCTGCACCCATCACCTGCAAACTTTCTGTTTTGCTTTTGCTGCGCTGATCAAGGGTGACGCCGCGCCGCGCTTGCAAAGGGTGGAGCATGGCGTGGCGTAAATAGCGACCGGTTTGTGACTCAGATGCACCCATCACATCGGCCACCGACCCTTGAGCCACCAAATGGCCACCGCGCTTACCTGCGCTGGGACCGATGTCGATGATGTGGTCGGCACGGCGAATGGTGTCTTCGTCATGCTCCACCACCACCAGCGTGTTGCCTTTGTCGCTCAAACTTTTCAAAGCGTCTAGCAAGATATGGTTGTCGCGGGCATGCAAGCCGATGGTGGGTTCGTCCAATACATAGCACACGCCTTGCAAATTACTGCCCAACTGCGCGGCCAAACGAATACGTTGCGCCTCGCCACCGCTGAGTGTGGGTGCGCCGCGGTCCAAGGTCAAATAACCCAAACCCACACGCTCTAGAAACGCCAAGCGACTTTCAATTTCTGGCAAGAGGTCACGCGCAATGTCCGCTTCGCGCCCTTGCAACCGCAAACCCTTCACCCATGTGGACATGTCGACCACGCTGCGTTGCGCCAATTCGGTGATGGCTGCACCGCCGAAATACACCGCACGGGCAGTGGCATTCAAGCGTGTACCCGCACAGCCTTCGCAGGCTGTATCGCTCACCTCGTCCAACTCGGGTTCGGCAAAGCTTTTCTCGCGGCCTTTGTCTTGCGCATCGGCAACTGAGTCGTCCATGGCTTTGCGTTGTTCGCGTGAAAGTGCTAAGCCGGTACCCACACACTCACCACACCAACCATGCTTGCTGTTGTAAGAGAACAAGCGTGGGTCTAGCTCTGCGTAAGAGGTGTCGCACAAAGGACAAGCACGACGTGTGGAATAGGCTTGCAAGCGACCGATACCCGCTGTCGACTCGCCGTTCAACATTGCTTCTTTCAAATTCCCGATATCGCTGAGCACATGCACCACGCCCTTGCCATGTTCCAAGGCTGTGAGCAAAGCTTGGCGCAACAGCTCTTCCTGCGCGGGGTCTACCGTGAAACTGGCGACTGGCAATTCGATGGTGTGTTCTTTGAACCGGTCCAAGCGCGGAAAGCCGGTGGTGGGCAAAAAGTTGCCATCGACACGCAAATGGGTGTAGCCACGTGGACGCGCCCAGTCTGCCAACTCGGTATAGACACCTTTGCGGTTCATCACCAAGGGGCTGAGAAAGCCAATGTGCTGACCACGGTATTCACGCATCAATAAGGCGGTGAGGCGCTCAGGAGTTTGGGGTTGCACCGCCACATCATCGTGGATGCAATGCTGCGTACCCAGTTTCACATACAGCAGTCGCAGAAAGTGCCAAATTTCAGTGGTGGTACCTACGGTGGACTTGCGACCGCCGCGAGACAAGCGCTGCTCAATGGCCACCGTGGGGGGTATGCCATACACCGCGTCTACCTCCGGACGACCAGCGGGTTGTACGATGCTGCGGGCATAGGCATTCAAACTTTCAAGGTAACGCCGCTGCCCTTCGTTGAACAAAATATCAAAGGCCAAGGTGGATTTTCCCGAACCACTCACACCTGTCACCACATTGAACTGACCGCGCGGAATGTCCACGCTCAAGCTCTTCAAATTGTGCTCTTTGGCATGGACGATGCGAATATGGTTGTTGACCTCGGGTCGCGCCACGGCGGCGTACTTGGCAACCGTCTCATTCACCGCATGGACTTGGCCCATGCTGTGCTCGTAGTCACGCAAGGCTTGACCCGTGTGCGACGTGGGATGCTCGCGCAAGGTTTCGGGTGAACCCTCGGCCACTAACAAGCCACCGCCTTCGCCGCCTTCAGGCCCCAAGTCGATCAACCAATCACTGGAGCGAATCACATCCAAGTTGTGCTCAATGACGATGAGGGAGTGGCCTGCTTCGAGCAGTCTGCGCAAAGCCCGCATCAGCTTGGCGATGTCCTCAAAGTGCAAACCCGTGGTGGGTTCGTCAAACAAAAACAAAGTGCCTTTGCGTGCCGTGGCTTGGCGACTGGAAGAAGCTGACTTAGCGGCCTCAGCCAAGAAACCTGCCAACTTCAAGCGCTGTGCTTCACCACCACTTAGGGTGGGCACGGGTTGGCCCAAGCGCACATATTCCAAGCCGACATCCACAATCGGTTGCAAAGCGCGTATCACCTCGCGGTCGTTGGCGAACAGTTGAGCGGCTTCACTCACCGTCAGTACCAAGACATCAGCAACATTCAAAAAATAATTGGAATCTGACCCCGATTTTTTTCGTTCGATTTTGACTTCGAGGATTTCAGGGCGGTAGCGCTGGCCGTTGCAGTCGGGGCAACGCAAATAGACGTCGCTCAAGAACTGCATCTCCACATGCTCAAAACCCGAACCGCCGCAAGTGGGGCAACGGCCATCGCCGCCATTGAAGCTGAACTTGGAAGCGGTGTAACTGCGTTGGCGCGACATCGCGGTGTTGGCAAAAATCTCGCGTATCGCATCCCATGCGCCCACATAGCTGACAGGGTTAGATCGTGCGGTTTTACCAATGGGAGACTGGTCGACAAACACCACATCGCTTAAGTGGTCGGCACCCAGCAAGCGGTCATGCGCACCTGCGCCATCAGTAGATTTTCCAAAGTGACGCAACAAGGCCGGTGCCAAGATGTCTTGTATCAAAGTGGACTTACCCGAACCACTGACACCAGTGACAGTGACCAAACGCTGCAAGGGGAACTCGATGCTCAGGTCTTGCAAATTGTGTTCTCGCGCACCTTCCAATATCAAACGTGGCGTGCTGTCGGTCACCAAACGCTTCAAGCCCAAACCCACTTGCTTGCGAGCGCCCAAATAGTCCCCGGTCAAGGTGTTGGCGCTTTTAAGTTGATGTGGTGTGCCATCAAAAACAATCTGCCCGCCGCGCTCACCGGGGCCTGGCCCCATGTCCACGATGCGGTCTGCCGCCAACATCACCGCAGGGTCGTGCTCGACCACCACCAAGGTGTTGCCCGCATCACGCAGTCGCAACATGGCTTCGGTGATGCGGTGCATATCGCGGGGATGCAAACCGATGCTGGGCTCATCCAACACAAACAAGGTGTTCACCAAAGAGGTGCCCAAGGCGGTGGTTAGGTTGATGCGCTGCACTTCGCCGCCACTCAAGGTGCGACTTTGTCTGTCCAAACTGAGGTAGCCCAATCCCACATCGCACAGGTATTTCAAGCGGGTGCGGATTTCCTCAAACAACAAATGCAAGGCCTGTTGCTCGGCCTGCGCATGGGCCGTGAGCGAATCGTCATGGGCCATGTGCTCAAAAAATACCCGCAAGCGGTCAATGGGCAAAAGCATCAGGTCGTGCAAACACAAGCCTGGCAAGCTTTCCAACTGCCCACGTTGCCACGTCACGCCTTGGGGCATGAAGCGTTTCGCTTCAGGCATGGCCGCTTTGGCGCTGGCCATGCTGCCAATGCGCCACAACAGGCTATCGGTTTTCAAACGCGCACCACCACAGTCGCCACACGGCGTGTAGCTGCGGTACTTAGACAGCAACACGCGGATGTGCATCTTGTAGGACTTGGTTTCCAAATATTCAAAAAACCGCTTAATGCCATACCACTGCTGGTTCCACTTACCCGTCCAGTTGGGTGAGCCTTGAATTACCCAATGGTGTTGCTCGGTGGTGAGTTTGTTCCACGGTGTGTCGCGGGGTATGCCAGCGGTTTCGGCGTGTCTCAGCAAATCGTCTTGGCACTCTTGCCAAGCAGGCGTTTGAATCGGTTTGATTGCACCCATGCGCAGCGTGAGTTTGTCGTTGGGTATGACCAATCCATAGTCCACGCCAATGACGCGGCCAAAGCCTTTGCACTTGGGGCAAGCGCCTGCTGGCGAGTTGAATGAAAACATCGACGGCGTGGGGTCGCTGTAGCGCACATCGCTGGCCGGACAATGCAGTCCGGTTGAAAAACCAAAGGCTTCACCCTTGGACTCGGTATCTGCATCCGGTGCCATGCGGTAAGCTGTCAGGCGACCGCTACCACGTTGCAAAGCCACTTCGATGGCCTCCATCACCCGCGAAGGTTCGGCGCTTTGCACCCGAAATCTGTCAGCCGCCACGTCCAACACCTGAGGGTCGTCTTTGGCCTTGCCAGCACGTAGGGTGTGCACACGGCTAAAGCCACTGGCGCTCAACCACGCTTGCAGTTCATCTGCAGTGGTGTTGGCAGGCAACTGAACCGGAAAGGTGATGACCCAGCGCGGGTCGCCCACACTCAAGGCTTGGAGCTGCGTAAAAATGGTTTGGGGATTGTCATGTTTGACGGCCTCGGCGGTCTGCTTGTCAAACAACTGCGCCGCTCGTGCGAACAACAACTTCAAATGATCATTCAGCTCGGTCATGGTGCCTACCGTTGAGCGAGAGCTGCGCACCGGATTGGTTTGGTCGATGGCGATGGCTGCAGGCACGCCGTCGACCTTGTCCACCGCCGGTCGGTCCATGCGGTCTAAAAACTGCCTCGCGTAAGCGCTGAACGTTTCCACGTAACGCCGCTGACCTTCGGCGTACAAAGTGTCAAACACCAAGCTGGATTTGCCCGAACCGCTGGGGCCGGTGAACACGGTCAATTCACCCGTGTGAATATCGATGTCGATGTTTTTGAGGTTGTGCTGGCGGGCGCCCCGAATACGAATTTGTCCCTGTCCCATACCTTAGCTATTCCCCGAGGTAAGCGGCCCGCACTTTCGGGTCGTGCAAGAGTTCGTGGGCCTGACCCTGCATACTGATTTGGCCAGACTCCATGACGTAAGCGCGTTGGGCAATCTTGAGCGCGCGGCTGGCGTTTTGCTCGACCAGCAAAAGGGTGACACCCATGGAAGCCACTTCTTGGATGACTTCAAAGATTTTGTCGACCATCAAGGGTGACAAACCCATGGAGGGCTCGTCCAACAACAAGACCTTGGGGCGGCTCAGCAAGGCACGACCCATGGCCAACATCTGCTGCTCGCCCCCCGACAAGGTGCCGGCCAACTGCGTGCTGCGCTCTTTCAATCGCGGAAACAAGGTAAAAACTCTGTCCACATCAGCAGCTATGCCGTCTTTGTCGTCGCGCAGGTACGCGCCCATTTGCAGGTTTTCCAAGATGCTCATGCGGGTGAAGACACCGCGTCCTTCGGGCACCATCACCAAACCTTGCTTGACCAAGTCCCAAGCACCTTGCCCTTGGATGTCTTTGCCCAAATATTCGATATTGCCCGAGGTAGCAGCCAAGGTGCCGGTGATGGCTTTCATGGTGGTGGTCTTGCCTGCGCCATTGGAACCAATCAGGGACACCAACTCACCTTCACGCACCTCTAAGCTAATACCCTTGACAGCTTGAATACCGCCATAGGCCACCTTCAAGTTATTGACCTTCAACAAAACTTTAGGGTCACTCATCTCAATGCTCCCCCGTGCCCAAATACGCTTCAATCACCTTGGGGTCTGACTGCACCTGCGCCGGTGTGCCCTGCGCGATTTGTTTGCCGTAGTCCAGCACCGTGACCGCGTCGCACAAACCCATGACCAACTTCACATCGTGCTCGATCAACAAAATGGTTTTTCCGTCTTTGCGGATGCGGTCTATCAACTCGCGTAACTGCACTTTCTCGGTAGCGTTCATGCCCGCCGCGGGTTCATCCAAAGCAATCAGCTTGGGGTCGGTGGCCAAGGCGCGGGCAATCTCCAAACGGCGTTGGTCGCCGTAGCTAAGGGTGCGTGCTTTGAACTCGGACAAATGGCCTATGCCGACATAGTCCAGCAGTTCTTTGGCACGCACGGCAATGTCAATTTCTTCTTGCTTGAACTTGGCAGTGCGAAAGATCGCGCCCAGCAAACCCGAGCCGGTGCGCACATGGCGACCCACCATCACGTTCTCTAGCGCGGTCATCTCGGCAAACAAGCGGATGTTTTGAAAGGTTCGGGCAATACCGGCTTGCGCCACTTCATGCACCGCCGTGGGTTGGTAGGGCGCACCCGCCAGCATAAAGTTGCCGCTGTCGGGCGTGTACAAGCCAGTGATGACATTGAAGAAGGTGGTCTTGCCCGCCCCATTGGGGCCAATCAAGCCATACACCTGACCGGCTTGGATGGTCATGCCCACATCGCTCAAAGCTTGCAAACCGCCAAAGCGCTTAGAGATACCTTGTACCTGCAACACCGGCGTGCTCATGGCTTATTTCCGCTGCTGGGCAAGACCTTGCCATGATCGGGCGCTGGCCACAGGCCGCGCGGTCGCCACAGCATGATGAGGATCATAGCCAAGGCGATGAGCAACTGGCGCAAGATGGCTGCATCCAAACGACCATCGGTCATGGCTTGCAAAGGACCTGCCACATAGCGCAACACCTCGGGCAAGGCCGACAACAACACCGCACCCAAGATGACGCCAGGCAAATGCCCCAAGCCACCCAAAACCACCATGGCCACAATCATCACCGACTCCATCAGGCTGAAGGACTCGGGTGACACAAAGCCTTGGAACGACGCAAACATCACCCCCGCCACTCCCCCAAAGGTGGCGCCCATACCAAACGCCATCAGCTTTAAATTACGGGTATTGATGCCCATGGCCTTGGCCGCAATTTCATCTTCACGAATCGCCATCCAAGCGCGTCCAATGCGCGAGGTTTGTAGCCGATAGCAAATCAGCACACTCACCAAGACCAGCGCCAAGAACAGGTAGTAGTACTGGGTCACGCTGGAGACTTCGACAAAGCCTAAATCTAATTTGCGCGACAAGGGGTGGCCCATCACCGACATGGCGTCAATGGCCCCCAAGCCCTTTGGGCCATTGGTGATGTTGACGGGGTTGTCCAAGTTGTTCATGAACACGCGGATGATTTCGCCAAAGCCCAAGGTGACAATAGCCAAGTAGTCGCCGCGCAGCTTCAAAGTGGGCGCACCCAGCAGCACGCCAAACAAACCTGCCAAGGCCGCGCCTATAGGTATCACCGCCCACAAAGGCGTGTGCAAACCGTTAGGGAACATGGCGGCTATCCATGGGAAGGAGTCGGTCAGGTGTGGCGAGGCCAGCAAACCAAACATATAGGCCCCCAACGCAAAGAAGGCGACGAAACCCAAATCGAGCAGACCGGCGTAACCGACCACGATGTTCAGGCCCAGCGCCAGCAGCACATACAGCAGCGCCATGTCGGCGATACGCACCCAAGCGTTGCCCACCGACTGCAACATCAAGGGCAGCAGCAACAGGGCAATCGCCCACAGCACATAAGTAGAGAGTTTGGACTTGTTCATGCGCGGTCCGCCACCCGTTCGCCCAGCAAGCCCGAGGGCCGCAAGGTCAGCACGATGATGAGCACCACAAACGCAAAAATATCCGCGTAATGGCTGCCCAACACACCGCCCGTGAGGTCACCGATATAGCCAGAGGCAATCGACTCAATCAAGCCCAGCAAGATGCCGCCCACCACCGCACCGGCCAAATTACCGATGCCGCCAAACACCGCAGCGGTGAAGGCTTTCAAGCCCGGCAAAAAGCCCATGGCGTGTTGCACCGTGCCGTAGTTGGAGGCCCACATTACACCGGCTAAGGCGGCCAGCACCGCGCCAATGACGAAGGTGGCCGAGATGATGGTGTCAGGGCGCACGCCCATCAAAGTAGCCACACGTGGGTTCTCGGCGGTGGCTCGCATGGCACGACCCAAACGTGTGCCGTTGACCACCCACATCAGCACGGCCAGCGAAATGGCGGTCACACCCAAAATCATGATTTGCGTGGGCGTGATGACTGCACCGCCAATGTCGATGGGGTCAGCAGGCAGCAAGGTTGGGAAAGCTTTGTAGTTGGGCTTCCAAATGATCATGGCCAAGGTTTGCAACAAGATAGACATACCAATGGCGGTGATGAGAGGTGCCAACTTCGGTGCGCCGCGCAAAGGGCGGTAGGCAATCTTCTCAATGGCAAAGTTCAAAGCCGCCGCCACCGCGCAAGCCACCATCAAAGAAATAAGAAGTACCAGCCACCCCGGCATACCAGGCACATGCTCTTGCAACAAGCCCACCACCGTCCAACTGGTGAGTGCGCCCACCATCAACACCTCGCCGTGGGCAAAGTTGATCAGGTTGATGATGCCGTAGACCATGGTGTAGCCAAGCGCAACCAGCGCGTACATACTCCCCAAGACCAAGCCATTGATGATTTGTTGAAAAAAGATATCGATGGCGGATCTCCCAAGGGTGCCGGATTGTAGGTAAAAAAAAGCCCTCCGCTAGGGGAGGGCTTGGCATACACACTACCGAAAAATCAGTCGTCGGCGTAAATGTCTACGTCTTTGGTTTCCTTGATGAACAAGGTGCCAATGATGAAGGTGGCGCCAGCGATGATGATGGGGTACCACAAGCCGTTGTACATATTGCCGGTTTGCGCCACGATGGCAAACGCGGTGGTGGGCAACAAACCGCCAAACCAACCGTTACCAATGTGATATGGCAAAGACATCGATGTGTAACGGATGCGGGTGGGGAACATTTCCACCAACATAGCGGCGATGGGACCGTAGACCATGGTCACCAAAATCACCAAGTACGTCAGAATAACAATGACATAAATATTGTTCACTTTGGCAGGGTCGGCTTTGGCGGGATAACCAGCCGCCTTCAACGCCGCACTCAAGTTAGCGGTAATGACAGCGTCTTTGCTTTTCTTCTCATCCGAGAGGTTTTTCAAAGCGTCTTCGGCAGTCTTCACGGCTTTTGCGTTGACAGGCTCTTCAGCTTTCAAAGTAGCCAATTTTTGCTCGGCCACTTCTTTGGCAGCTGCCACATCTTCAGGCGAGACAGTGGTTTTGATTTCCACGTCACCCACCTTGATCAACGCCGGTGTACCTACAGTTGCGATTTCATTGGAGTAGCTGACAGAGTTGGCCGCCAATTTTTGCTTGGCGATATCGCAAGTAGAAGTGAACTTGGCTGTGCCTGTGGGGTTGAACTGGAAGGAACACTCGGCAGGGTCAGCGATGACCACCACTTTGTTGGCTTGTTGCGCAGCGTGCAAATCGGGGTTGGCCGCTTTGGTGAGTTGCTCAAACACAGGGAAGTAGGTGAGCACAGCCAGCAAACAACCCAGCATGATGATGGGCTTGCGACCGATCTTGTCAGACAAGACACCAAACACAATAAAGAACGGTGTTCCGATGATTAACGATGCGGCGACGAACAAATTGGCGGTGGCGCCATCGACCTTCAAGGACTGCGTCAGGAAGAACAAAGCGTAGAACTGACCGGTGTACCAAACCACGGCTTGGCCAGCGGTTAAGCCAATCAAGGCCAAGATGACGATCTTGAGATTTTTCCATTGGCCAAAAGACTCGGTTAAAGGTGCTTTAGAGGTTTTGCCTTCAGCCTTCATTTTCACGAAAGCAGGTGACTCATTCATAGACAAGCGGATGTAGACCGACACGGCCAACAAAGCAATGGAGACCAAGAAAGGAATGCGCCAACCCCAGTCGGCAAAAGCTTCTTCGCCAAGGGCGGTACGTGTTCCCAAAATCACCAACAAGGACAAGAACAGGCCCAAGGTGGCGGTGGTTTGAATCCATGCGGTGTAGGCGCCTCGCTTGCCATGCGGCGCGTGTTCGGCCACGTAGGTGGCTGCACCTCCGTACTCACCGCCCAAAGCCAAGCCTTGCAGCAAGCGCAGACCGATCAGGATGACCGGTGCGGCCACGCCAATGCTGGCGTAGGTGGGCAGGATGCCGACGATGAAGGTCGACAAGCCCATGATGAGAATGGTCACCAAGAAGGTGTACTTGCGGCCAATCATGTCGCCCAAGCGGCCAAAGAAGATGGCGCCAAAGGGTCGGACAATAAAGCCCGCAGCAAAAGCCAAGAGCGCGAAGATGAAGGCCGAACCGGCGTCCAATCCGCTGAAAAACTGCTTGGCGATGATGGCAGCCAATGAGCCGTAAAGGTAAAAGTCGTACCACTCGAAAACCGTGCCGAGTGATGACGCGAAAATAACTTTTTTCTCTTCCGACGACATTGGTCGGTCTTCATGCACGATGGCCATGGGGTCTCCTAAGGTTTACAGGGCCCAGTGATTGGACCGTCTCGCATTGTGGTGATATGTGCTTGCCGTGGACTGACTTCAAGCTTAACCTCTGCTGACAACCCTAGGGCAAACCCTGTGGGTTGGTATCGTTATGTGAAATTTTCTCACCCAACCGTGCCCAAATGCGGTGCTGCTCCTGCGCGCTGGCATATGACCAACAGGCAATCTCGTCCAAGGTGCGCAAACAACCCATGCATTCACCTGTACTTTCATTCATGGTGCAAATCGACATGCAAGGCGAAAGAGGGTGTTCGTCTGCAGGGGTTTGCTGCGCAGACAACCAGCGCTCTTGCAACACATGCCAAGGGGTAAAGTTCATGTCAGCCCTCCTGCGATTCAAGGCGCAGCAAAGGCGCACCTTCATGCACTTGGTCGCCTGGCGCGTACAGGAGTTCGGCGACTGTGCCGTCGGCAGGTGCGGCCACGGTGTGTTCCATCTTCATGGCCTCCATCACCGCCAAGGCTTGGCCCGCTTTCACCCTGTCGCCCACTTTCACTGCAAAGCTCAACAACTTGCCAGGCATAGGGGCAGACAAATTACCGCTGGCCGCTGACCCTTGCGCAGCGTGTGCCAAGGGGTTGACGAAATGGACGCTGGCACTGCCCACATCAGCAAATACATGCAGCTGGTCTTTCACCGCATACACCTGAGCGCGCAGGCGCTGCTCGCCCCATTGCAGCTGTACTGCTTCACCGTGGACTTGCCACAGCAAGGCGTGGGTGTACTCGCCTATTTGCAGCTGAGTTGGGCCATGGCTGGAACGGGTCAGCACGGCCGAGCCCGTTTCCTCGCCACAAATATAGTCAAACTTGCGCAGGCTTTGGCCTTGCATCACCCAACCATCGGTGTGCGACCAAGGGTCGACCCAAGCATTGCCACGCGGCGCTTCTACAGCCAAGCCATGGGCCATGGCCGCTGCCACGGCCAGCGCGATGGGCAAAGGCTGTTGGTGAAACAGCTGGTCTTTTTCGCGCTGAATCAACGCCGTGTCCAACTGCGCGTGTGCAAACGACGGACTGCGCACCACCTGCCGCAAAAACCCCACGTTGTTGGCCACACCCACGATGTGCAACTCACTGAGTGCTTGGTCTAAATGAGCCAAGGCCTGCTCGCGGGTGTCGCCATGCACGATGAGCTTGGCGATCATGGAGTCGTAGTAAGGGCTGATCTCGTCACCCGCGCGAACGCCGCTGTCCCAGCGCACCGCGCCGGTAATAAAGCGTTGCGCTAAAGGTATGCGCATGACTTGCAAGCGTCCGGTGGCGGGCAAAAAGTCGTTGTCTGGCGTTTCGGCACAAATACGCGCTTCGATGGCGTGGCCTTGCACCCTCACCTGCGCTTGCGTCAATGGCAGGGGCTCACCCGAGGCGATGCGCAACTGCCACTCCACCAAATCCAAACCGGTGACCGCTTCGGTGACAGGGTGTTCCACTTGCAAGCGGGTGTTCATCTCCATGAAGAAAAAATCCATGCCGCGCTCGGACTGCTCGACGATGAACTCCACCGTACCCGCGCCCACATAACTAACCGCTTTAGCAGCTGCCACCGCAGCCGCACCCATGCGTTGGCGCATCACTTCTGTCAAGCCAGGTGCGGGCGACTCTTCCAACACCTTTTGATGCCGGCGCTGCACCGAGCAATCGCGCTCATGCAAATGAATAATATTGCCGTGGCTGTCGCCAAACACCTGAATTTCAATATGCCGCGGACGCTGCACGTATTTTTCTATCAGCACCGCGTCGTCGCTGAAACTGTTTTTGGCCTCACGCTGGCAAGACGCTAAGGCCTCTTCAAAGTCTTCGACTCGGTTGACGATGCGCATGCCCTTGCCGCCGCCGCCCGCACTGGCTTTGATCAGCACCGGAAAGCCTATGGCTTTCGCTTCGTTCGCCAACAGCGTGGGACTTTGGTCTGCGCCGTGGTAGCCCGGCACCAAGGGCACACCGGCTTTTTCCATCAACTGCTTGGACGCGGCTTTCAAGCCCATGGCCTGAATCGATGCCGTGGATGGGCCAATGAACACCACGCCCGCTTGCAGGCAGGCGTTGGCGAAGTCGGCGTTCTCGCTTAAAAAACCATAGCCTGGGTGAATAGCTTGGGCACCGGTTTGCGTGGCTGCTTGAAGGATGCGCTGCCATTTCAAATAGCTGTCTTGCGGTGCGTTGCCGCCAATATGCACCGCCTCATCGCAAGCTTGCACATGGGCCGCATTCGCGTCCGCATCCGAGTAAACAGCCACGGTGCGCACACCCATGCCGCGGGCGGTGGCAGCGACGCGGCAGGCGATTTCGCCTCGGTTGGCAATCAGAATTTTGCTGAACATGGGATCAGTAGCGCTTGGCCACTTCCTCCAGCATCACCTCGGTGGCACCACCGCCGATGGCGAGCACGCGGGCGTCACGCCACAGGCGCTCGATGGGCGCTTCGCGCATATAGCCCATGCCGCCCCAAAACTGCAGGCAACCGCCCACCACTTCATTGACCAAGTCGCCGGTCAGGGCTTTGAGCATCGACACCTCTTGCACGATGTCGTGCTCTTGCGTGACCGACCACGCGCAGTGGTACATCAGTTGCCGCGCAGCGCGGGTTTTGGCGTCGAGCATGGCAATGCGCTGGCGAATGTGCTGCATGTCCCACAGCGCTTTGCCAAAGGCTTGGCGTTGGCGCACATAGTCCAAGGTCAGCTCAATCGCCTGTTGGCAGTGGCCCACCGCCATGGCCGCCAAAGCGATGCGCTCGGTTTGCAAGTTGCGCATCAGTGCGTAAAAACCTTTGTCTTGCTCGCCCAACAAAGCCTCGGGGCCCAAACGCACGTTGTCGAGCACCAACTCGGCGGTGTCTGAACACAGCCAGCCAGTTTTGTCCAAGGAGCGACCCACGCTAAAGCCGGGCGTGCCTTTTTCGACAATGAACATGGACATTTGGTGCTTGCCTTCGCCGGTTTTGGCGGCGACGAAATAAACATTGGCATGAACGCCGTTGGTGATAAACATCTTGGTGCCGTTGAGCACCCAGCCGTCGCCATCGCGCTTGGCGGTGCTTCTCATGCCCGACAAATCCGACCCCGCACCGGGCTCGGTCATGGCGACGGCACTGATGGTGTCACCGGCAATGATGCTGGGCATGTACTTGGCCTTTTGCGCGGCTGTTCCTGCATGGTGCAAATGCGGGCTGGCCATGTCGGTGTGCACCAACACGCTGACGATGAAGCCCGCAAATGTGGACTGCGACAGCGCTTCGGCAAACACCAAATTGGTCAGCGCATCGGCTTCGGCACCACCGTATTCGCTTTCATACATCAGGCCAAAAAAGCCGGCCTCGCCCATTTTGCGCAGCACCTCACGCGGCACTTTGCCGGCCTTTTCCCATTCCAAGCCATAGGGCTCGACTTCGCGCTCCAAGAAGCGCTGCATTTGGTCGCGCAGTGTTTGGTGTTCGGGCAGGTGGTATACGTGGTTCATGGTGGGGTCTTTTTGGTTCGAAAGGTGTTTTTAAAAACTTAATGTGAGATCGCCTGGAGTGAAGCGGCGTGGCACTTCAACTTAGATTGAGTCTCTTTGCTCGCAATGACCAATTTCAGCGCGGTGCAAGCATTGGTGCTCATCAAGATCATGTCGCCTCACCCCGAGTGCGGTTGGTTGCCTTGGAGGCAACTGCTTTGGAGGCGCTAACTTGAAGGGCCGAATCGTCCCATTGCAATTTGCCGCGCAAAGCGAGCAAGCCGCCGTAGACTTTTCTCCGACTCACTAGACGCAAGCCTGCTTCGATGGCTTCACGCTGCGTTTTGAAGCCGCCAGCTTCCATGGCACGGACCAGCAATTCGTTATCAATATCAATGATGATCCGCATGGCCAAAGTCCCCCGTAATTGCAAAAATATTTGAATCTACAAGATCACATGCGAAACACGCCAAAGCGTGTCTCGGGAATCGGCGCATTCAGTGCTGCGGACAAGCCCAGCGCCAGCACCCGTCGGGTGTCGGCGGGGTCGATCACACCGTCGTCCCACAGGCGGGCACTGGCGTAATAGGGGTGGGATTGGTGGGCGAATTGGTCCAGCAGCGGTTGCTTGAACTTGGCCTCTTCATCGGCGCTCCAACTGCCGCCCTTGGCCTCGATGCCGTCACGGCGCACCGTGGCCAGCACGCTGGCGGCTTGCTCGCCGCCCATCACGCAAATGCGGGCGTTGGGCCACATCCACAAAAAACGCGGGTTGAAAGCGCGGCCACACATGCCGTAGTTGCCCGCGCCATAGCTGCCACCAATGATGAAAGTGAACTTGGGCACTTGGGCGGTGGCGACAGCCGTGACCATTTTGGCGCCATGGCGGGCGATGCCCTCGTTTTCATATTTGCGCCCCACCATGAAGCCGGTGATGTTTTGCAAAAACACCAGTGGAATTTTGCGCTGGCAACACAGTTCGATGAAGTGCGCACCCTTTTGTGCCGACTCGGAAAACAGCACGCCGTTGTTGGCGATGATGCCCACCGGCATGCCCTCGACGTGGGCAAAACCACACACCAAGGTGGCGCCAAAACGCGGCTTGAATTCGTGCAACTCCGAGCCATCGACGATGCGGGCGATGATCTCCCGCACGTCATACGGCTTTTTGGTGTCGCTGGGAATCACGCCATACAACTCTTGCGGGCCGTACAAAGGCGCACGGGCTTCACGCACCGCCAATTGAATGTCTTTTTTGCGGTTCAAACGTGCCACGGCCTCACGCGCCAGCGCCAAGGCATGGGCGTCGTTGTCGGCCAAATGGTCGGCCACGCCGGACAGGCGGGTGTGTACATCGCCGCCGCCCAAGTCTTCGGCGCTGACGATTTCGCCAATGGCGGCCTTCACCAAGGGCGGGCCGCCCAAGAAGATGGTGCCTTGGTTTTTCACGATGATGGTCTCGTCGCTCATGGCGGGCACATAAGCGCCTCCGGCGGTGCAACTGCCCATGACCACCGCGATTTGCGCGATGCCTTGGGCGCTCATATTGGCTTGGTTGTAGAAGATGCGGCCAAAGTGCTCTTTGTCGGGAAACACATCGTCTTGGTTGGGCAGATTGGCGCCGCCCGAGTCGACCAAATAAATACAGGGCAGGTTGTTTTGCTGGGCCACCTCTTGGGCGCGCAGGTGTTTTTTCACCGTCATCGGGTAGTAGGTGCCGCCCTTCACCGTGGCGTCGTTGCACACCACCATGCAGTCCACGCCGCTCACGCGGCCAATGCCGGCGATCACCCCCGCACAAGGCGCGTCGCCGTTGTACATGCCGTGCGCGGCCAAGGGGCTCAGTTCTAAAAAGGGCGTACCGGGGTCGAGCAACAAAGTCACCCGCTCACGCGGCGGCAGCTTGCCCCGCGCCAGCTGCTTGGCCCGTGCCGCCTCGCCCCCGCCCAAGGCACTGGCCTGCAACTGGGCACGCAAGTCGTCCACCATGGCCTGCATGGTCTGGGCATTGGCCACAAAGTC
>CAMATW010000012.1 GCA_945861305.1 Bordetella parapertussis
CTCTCTTTCCGCCAGTGGGTTGGTCTAGTAATCCCAACCTAGGGTTTTATTGATACCTGTAAGTGCAAGACCACTCAGATGTTTTGTATATGCTTGTTCAATCATTGCAACAGATGTTCTGCAATTCTTTGCAACATCATAAACAGGTACACCATTCATCAACCTAAAGCAGATGTATGTTGCTCGAAGTGATACAAAATCTCTTTTAACTGGTGGCAAAGTCTTCGTGTATTTAAGACCTCTTTTTTTCAAAATATTATTAAACATTACTCTGTGATGTACCAAGAATAATGGTTCATCACATTTCTCATGATTTTTAATTTCCCTACGCTCTAGTATTCTTCGAAATGGATCTACTGCGCCGTAATAACTTTGGCATATACCTGTTCCCCTTTTTCCTACGATATTTCTAACAATCAAAATTTCTTTTCCAGTATCTTTTTCTTCTTGGATTTGTATGTCTGATATTTTGCAGTTTCGTAATTCTCCAACTCGCATACCTGTATTGGTAGCAATCATCACGTAGTCATACAATTCCATTGCGTAACTAAATTGCAATTTATCAATTTTTTTCAGTCGATTAGCGTGTGCAGCGACTGAACGATGCAATCTTCGATACTCGGATGGACTAAACCACGGTCGGGACATTTCATTTTTCTTAGTGTTGTATTCATCTTTGAAAACAGGTAATTGTTTGATGTACCCTTGCCTGAATGCTTCGTTCAAGACAGTTCTGACCGCATTCTTGTATTGATGCAATGTTCCTCTGGTTATTTGAGGAAATTGTTCGACCATCTTGTCTTTGAATCTTTGCCAAGTTGTGTTGTCTATTGATAGAACAGACATTTTTTTGAAATGCGGCGACACCCTTGTTTTCAAGGTACTTTCAATGCCATCAAGTGTTTTTTGACTTCTTAAACCTCTACTAACCAAAGATTCGAAGTATTTGATAGCAAGTTTCTCTACTGCATCAAACTGTAATTTAGGAGATGCGACTTCACCTGATGCAATCTCAGTTTGTTTTTTGAAGTACCAATCGTGCGCAAACGCCTTTGCTGCACCTTCATCAGTTTGCTTAGTGGTCTTTCTTAAATACTTGCCTTTGTAGTGAAAACCTACCCACCAAAAGGGACTACCCTCACGCTTAAATACATGGACTTTTCCTTCCAAGACTGTGAATGTTGGAAGTTTTTTTATTGTAGTCATTTTGTGTTCAATTATAAACACATAAATCTTACACTAAATTGTGCAGTTTGTGTAGTGTCTGTGTTGCCACACAAAACCTCTTAAAACTCAGTATTCATCGATTAAAAAGTCGAATTCACACGCATTTCGAATCCGGTGCATTCGACCACTCTGCCATCTTTCCTGACTGTCGATAGAACTGAAATTTTAAAGCTTCAAGGCTTCGTAGGAACCGCGTCCTCTATGGGAGCAGGTTTTTTAACTGCGGCGGTAGGAGACGCCACATTGGCGCTGCGGGGTGCCAGCGTCAAAATCACCAAAGCCGAACCACCCGCCAAGGGATTGCCTTCTTGGATTTCAATGGTGGCATTGCGCTCGCCTTTGTTAAACACCAAAACGCTAGACTTGGCTCGCACGGCTGACAACAAAGTCCAGCCTTGGCTGGGGTAGTTTTCCAAGAAATAGCTGTAGGCAGAAGTGGTGTCGCGGGCTGAGTCCATCACCACACGACCTACCCAGTTTTCACCGGTACCAATCACCAAGGACTGCTCATGCAAGATGCGAGCGCCTGGCGGCAACTGGGTTTGTCCCAGCAAATCTGCCCCTGACATATCGACGCTGGAAGACGTTCTTCCTGCCCCCATGGGCATATTGGCGCAAGCCACCAGCGTGAGCAATACAGTACTGACAACAACAGGTATTAAGCGCATGGAAAGTCCTTTGGGTGTTCAGGGTTTGAGAATTTGAATATGGCCCATATAGGGAAGAAGCGCTTCAGGCACTCGCACACTGCCATCAGCTTTTTGGTAGTTTTCTAGCACTGCGACCAAGGTACGGCCCACCGCCAAACCAGAACCGTTCAAAGTATGGACCAACTCGTTTTTGCCTTGGGCGTTTTTAAAACGTGCTTGCATACGGCGCGACTGAAAGGTTTCGCAGTTAGAGCATGAACTGATTTCGCGGTAAGTGTTTTGTGCAGGCAACCACACTTCCAAATCGTGGGTTCGCGCGGCACCAAAACCCATGTCGGCGGTACACAAAGCCATCACGCGGTAAGGCAACCCCAGCTTTTGCAAAATCGCTTCAGCGTGTCCTGTCATTTCTTCCAAGGCGGCATTGCTGTGGTCGGGGTGCACGATTTGCACCATCTCGACTTTGTCAAACTGGTGTTGGCGAATCATGCCGCGAGTGTCTCGGCCGTGGCTGCCCGCTTCAGAGCGAAAACACGGCGTGTGCGCGGTGAGTTTGAACGGCAACTCGCTTTCAGCCAGCACCTTGTCGCGCACAAAATTCGTCAAAGGCACTTCGCTGGTGGGAATCAGGTAAAGCGCTTGACCATCGGTGTCGCCGTCTTGACCGCCTTTTTTGGCGGCAAACAAATCTTCCTCAAACTTGGGCAACTGGCCCGTGCCACGCAAACTGTCGGCGTTGACGATGTAGGGTGTGTAGCACTCGGTGTAGCCATGCTCTTGGGTTTGCACATCCAACATGAACTGCGCCAAAGCGCGGTGCAAGCGGGCGATCTGGCCTTGCATCACGGCAAAGCGTGAACCAGAGAGTTTGACGCCCATTTCAAAATCTAAGCCCAAAGGCTCACCCAAATCGACATGGTCTTTGGGGGTGAAGCCAAGGGGCGTGGGCTCTGTACCTGTGGGACTCCAACGGCGTAACTCCACATTGCCATGCTCATCGCTGCCCACTGGCACGCTGTCTTGCGGCAAATTGGGCACGGCCAAAAGCAGTTGATTCAAGTCGGCTTGCAACACCTCGAGCTTGATGGCAGAGGCGTCAAGCTCGTCTTTGAGTTGCCCGACCTCGGCCATGATGTCGTCGGCGGATTCGCCTTTGGCTTTGCGCTGACCGATTTCTTTGGACAAGCTATTGCGCTTGGCTTGTAAGGCTTCGGTACGGGTTTGCAATGTTTTGCGCTCATTTTCCAGCGCTTGGAATTGATCAACGTCTAAAAAAGGCTGGGGGTTCTTTCGGGTTTGCAGGCGAGCCACCACTTGGGGGAGGTCTCTGCGGAGTAAAGCGATATCTAACATGGATGGATTGTAGAGAGCCTAGGGCATCAGTCGTTTCGCAATCCCTTGGGCAAGGGGAACTTAACAGTTTCTTGCACACCATCAAGAGTACGCACAGAGGTTGCACCCAATTCTCGCAAACGACTGATAACTTGCTGCACCAAGATATCCGGGGCAGACGCGCCAGCCGTCAAGCCTATGCGCTGCTTGCCATCGAGCCAAGCGGGGTCGAGCTCACCTGCATGGTCAACCATGTAACTGGGTGTACCGTATTTGGCGGCAACGTCCCGCAAACGGTTGCTGTTGGAGCTGCTGGGACTGCCCACCACGATCACCACATCCACCTGTGGGCTTAAAACCTTGATGGCATCTTGGCGGTTTTGGGTGGCGTAGCAAATATCTTGCTGCTTGGGTTCACGGACCTGTGGAAAGCGCTTTTTGACAGACGCCATGATCTCTGCGGCGTCATCCACACTGAGGGTGGTTTGCGTCACCACGGCCAACAAGCTGGTTTGCCCAGGCTCGACTTTCCACACGTCATCTGAGTCTTCAACCAAATGGATTCCGTTGGGGAGTTGCCCCATGGTGCCTTCCACCTCGGGGTGTCCCTTGTGGCCGATCATGATGAATTCATAGCCTTCTTTGTGTAGCTTGGCGACTTCCACATGCACCTTGGTCACTAGCGGACAGGTGGCATCAAAGATGCGAAAACCACGGCGCACCGCTTCGTATTCGACTTCTTTGGGCACACCGTGGGCGCTGAACACCAAGGTGGCTCCCTCGGGTACATCGTTCAAATCTTCAATGAAGATGGCACCCCGCGAACGCAGGTCGTCGACCACATGGGTGTTGTGCACAATCTCATGGCGCACATAAATGGGCGAACCAAATTTGGTCAAAGCGTGCTCGACGATATCGATGGCGCGGTCCACGCCGGCACAAAAGCCTCGCGGCTCGGCCAACAAAATTTCTTGCAAATCAGGCATTCACAGTACCCCTATAACGTGTACTTCCATGCTGACGGCTTGCCCCGCCAGCGGATGGTTGAAATCAAACAAAATCGCATCATCGCCGAGCTGCGCCACAGCGCCTGCATACTTGCCTGCATTGTCAGGTGCGGGAAACTCCACCACCTCTCCCAACAAGTAGGACGCATCTGCGTCGCCAAAGGTCGCCAGCAACTGCTTAGGCACCCATTGCAACATATCGGGGTTACGCTCCCCAAAAGCTTCGCCAGCCCCCATGTGCAGAGTGACATGCTCGCCTTCAGCCAAGCCCAGCAAGCGAGCCTCAATGGCGGGCGCCAACTCGGCATTACCCAAGGACAAGGTGGCGGGCGGGCCACCAAAAGTGTTGATGATGTCGCCTTGCGGGCCGCTGAGACGGTAGTGCAAAGTGAGAAACGAGCCGGCTTCAATCGTGGGGGTTGCTTGCATGTGGGTCTTTTGTAAACTGAGTCTATTGTAGAAAGGCCATGGATCACATGGCCAAGCGGGCTTGGTGCACTTGGCGCACCCTTCGATAGCCGCGATGATGAGACTCGTTTAAACCCTCCATGCTTTTTACCCTTCCCCTCTCCATGCAGCTGCAAGATTTACCCAAAGCCATGCGTCCGCGCGAGAAACTCCTTGCGCTTGGCAGCCAAGCGCTCACCGATGTGGAATTGCTGTCGGTCTTGCTGGGGAGTGGTTTGCCAGGCCAAAGCGTGTTGCAGCTTGCCCAAAGCTTGCTCGACCGCTTCCAAGGCCTGGCAGGTTTGTTACATGCCAGCCCCGAGCATTTGCGCAGTAGCAAGGGTTTGGGCGGCTTGGCCAGACGTTCCCAGTTGTTGGCGGTGGTCGAGTTGTCACGCCGCGCATTGCTGCAAAAAATGCGGGTGCGCGACATCATGACCGACCCCGACAATGTCAAACAGTTTTTGCAACTCCAGCTGGGTCAACAACCGCGCGAGGTGTTTGGGGTCTTGTTTTTAGATGGCCAAAACCGCTTGCTTCGCTTTGAGGAAATGTTCAGCGGCACTTTGAACCAAACCTCGGTCTACCCGCGCGAAGTGGTCAAGCTGGCACTTTTGCTCGGTGCTTGCGCGGTGATTTTTTCCCACAACCACCCCAGCGGCGAGGTTCGCCCCTCGCAAGCAGACGAAAAACTCACCCAAGCCTTGCGAACCGCTTTGGCCTTGGTCGATATTCGGGTGCTAGACCATGTCATTGTGGGACCTGGGCGCTGCTGGTCCATGGCGGAGCACAGCGCATGGTGAAAGCACGCAGTTTGCAAGACTTGGCAGCCATCAAGACCCAACTCAAAGCCAAGGCCGAGAAGGCCGCTGCGCTAGAAGCAGCAAGACTTGAAGCACAGCGCCGCGCCAATGCGGAGAAGAATTTGTTCATTCGTGCGGTTGGTGCGGTGACGACCCTAGACCTTGCGCCAAGGGTCAGCTTGTCGCCGCAACCTGCCAAGCCTTTGGCCCAGCAGCAACGCCTTGATGACGTCAATGTGCTGCGCGAAAGCCTGAGCGACGACTTCGACGTCTCCACCTTGCTTGATACCGACGATGAACTCAGCTACCGCAGCCAAGGCATTGGAACTGATGTCACTCAAAAGCTGCGCAAAGGTCATTGGAGCTTGCAAGGGCAAATCGATTTACACGGCTTGAGAAGTGATGAAGCCCGTGAGGTTTTGGCCCAATTCATTCGCGACGCCACCAAACGCGGTTGGCGATGTGTGAGGGTGGTGCATGGCAAGGGCTTGGGCTCACCTGGCAAAACGCCTGTGCTCAAGTCCAAGGTGCAACGCTGGTTGGTACAAAAAACCGAAGTGCTGGCATTTGTGCAAGCCAAAGGGTCTGAGGGTGGCGCCGGGGCTTTGGTGGTGCTGCTGAAATAATCGGGATCTGACCCCGATTAATTCACCGCTTGTCGCAGGGTATCCACGACGGGGCGACGCAGTACCTCGCGCAATCCCCACCAACCTGCACCCCACGCCAAGAGCGCACCGCTGAGCACACCAAATAGAGGCACCCAGGGAGAAGCGGTCCAAGCAAACTCAAACACATAACGCGCCAAGCCCCAGCCCATGGCCACCGCCACCAGCGCGGCCAGCGCGCCCGACAAAGCGCCCACGCCCAACAGTTCCGCGGTTTGTACCTGGCGCAGCAACTGGTTTCCTGCGCCCAAGGCTCGAAGCACTGCGTACTCACGCGCTCGCTCTTCACGGGTGGCGGTTACAGCGGCAAACAGCACCACCAAGCCCGCTGCCAAGGTGAAGGCAAACAAAAACTCCACCGCACCAATCACCTGCCCCAAGACCTTTTGTATTTGGTTGATGGTGGCGCCCATGTCTACATTGGTGATGTTGGGAAATCGGTTGACCAAGGCATTGTCAAAGCCCGACTGCGTAGGAGCGCGGTAGGCAGCGATATAGGTCATCGGCATGTCCGGCATTGAAGAGACGGGGTAGATGGCAAAGAAATTGGCCCGCATAGAAGTCCAATCCACCCGCCGTATGGAGGTAACGCGCACATCCATCATCACACCTGCCATGTCAAAGCGAAGTTGGTCGCCCAGCTTGAGTTGCAAAGTTTTGGCAATCCCCTCTTCCATACTGATGGCGTTGGTTTCTTCTGGCTTCCAAGTGCCTTGCACGATCTGGTTGTGCGCCGGTGCTTCGGGCGTGTGCGAGATATTGAATTCCCGCTCAATCAAGCGTTGCGCCCGCTCGTCGGTGTAGCGCTCAGCACGAACGTTTTCACTATTGATTTGAATCAGCCGCCCCCGAATCATGGGGTACCAATCCAATTTGGCCACACCCGAGTCTTTCAAGTTTTGTAAAAATTCTTGCGACTGGGTGGGTTGAATATTGATGACAAAACGGTTGGGCGCATTCGCTGGTGTGGCGTTGCGCCAGCTGTCGACCAAATCGGTGCGCAACAAAACCAGCAGCATCAGGGCCAGCAAACCCACCGACAAGGCACTCACCTGCACCACGGTGTAGCCAGGACGGGCGCTGATTTGTCTGGTGGCCATGCGCAACCAAATGGGCAGGCCGCTCAGCTGCATCGCACGTCGCAAACCCATCACCCCCAGCCACGCCATGCCCGCAAAGACCAGCACTGCGCCCGCAAAGCCGCCCACCACCATCGAGCCCAACCACAGGTCGCGGCTGGCACTCAGCAAAAGCGCTGAAAAGCCCAAGAGGCCCAAGCCCATCACTGCCAACGAAGTCGCCCGCAGGGGCCCAAGGTCGCGGCGTATCACCCGCAAAGCCGGCACTTGCGCCAGTTGCAGAATGGGCGGTAAGCCAAAGGCCGCCAGCAAAGTCAAGCCGGAACCCAAGCCCTGCCAAAAAGGCGCCATGCTGGGGGCTGGTAAGTCAGTCTCAACCAAACCCGCCAGCAATGAGATAAACACTTGGTGCAAGCCAAAACCCAGAACCAATCCCAAGAAACTGGCCAACAGTCCAACGGTGAAAAACTCGATGACATAAACCGTCAAAATATCCCGCTGGCTTTGTCCCAGCACCCGAAGCATTGCGCAGTCATCCAAATGACGAGCCGCAAAACCTCTGGCCGCCAAAGCCACAGCAACTGCGCTGAGCAAGGCAGCCAAAAGCGCCACCAAATGCAAAAACTTTTCGGCACGGTCTAAGGTTTGGCGCATTTCGGGACGACCCGCTTCCAAGGTTTCCACCCGTATCCCGCGTACTTCGGGCTGCTTCACATAGGTATTCGCCCAAGCCACAAATTCGCTGACTTGGCTGGCTGGGCCAGTCACCGCCAGTCGCCAGTTGAGTCGGCTGGCCGGTTGCACCAATTGGGTAGCGGGTAAATCGGCATGGTTCATCATCACTCTGGGGGCGAAATTCATGAAACCTGCGCCCCGATCCGGCTCGCTGAGCAGTACCTCGGCAACGCGAAGTCTGCGCTCACCTAGCGATAACTCTTCACCCAGCTTAAGTTCTAAAGCTTCCATCAGCGCAGGTTCCACCCACACCTCGCCTTTGGCTGGTACGCGGTCGGTGACTGGCACAGGCCGGTCAATCTGCAAGCGCCCACGCAAAGGGTAACCATCGGCGACCGCCTTCAGGGCCACCAAACGGCTCGCCCCTTGGCTGCTGCGCGCCATGGTGGGAAAGCTCAACGTGCTCGCTGAGCGCAAGCCCAACTGCTTGGCTTTCTCCATCACTTCGACAGGCATGTCATGGTCGCTGGCAATCACCGCATCGCCTCCCAACAACTGGCGGGCATCGCGTTGCAAGCCACCTTCGATGCGGTCGGCCAAAAATCCTACTGAAGTTAACGCCGCGACGCCCAAAGCCACTGCCACCCACAGCAAGCGCAATTCACCCGCTCTGGCGTCGCGCCACAAGGCACGCCATGCCATCGTCCAAAGATTAATCAATTGAAGCACTCCATCGGTCGTCCCAGCCATGCTGGGCTTGTTGCAATTCGCGCCTATCTCGCTTGGTCGGACGCCCATGCTCTATAGACAGGGCGGGTTCTTTGGCAAAACGACGCTGCTGGACATAAGCGTCTTTGGCTTGGATGCTCTCAGGGGTGTCGGCGTACAAAGTTTGCGCCACAGGCGCCGCACCGCGCATAGCGCTCAAACCCAAAACTGTGACAGTTCGCACCAAACCTTCTCGCCGTATGGACACGGTGTCGCCGTTTTTCACCTCGCGAGAGGGCTTGGCGGTTTGTTGGTTGACCTCGATACGGCCTTTGTTGATCTCATCCGTTGCCAAAGAACGGGTTTTGTAAAAGCGCGCCGCCCACAGCCATTTGTCGATGCGAATTTTGTCCATTGGTAGCGATTGTGTCGCAAAGCCGCCTCAGGCATCCGAGTAGCGACAAAACAACATCCCACAAAACACTAAATTTGACATAAACGCAAAAAAAGCTAATATTCATACCCCCTTACGGAAATTTCCTCATTTGGTTTCTGCATATTGCAGACGCCCGTGGATTCGACACCTCCGTAACTTTTGGAGCTGATGATGGCATTCAAGATTTTGGTCACAAGTCAAAAAGGTGGCGTAGGTAAAAGCACGCTGTCAGCGAACTTAGTGGCTTATCTGAGTCGAAGTATGAATTTGGCTGTGACCCTGATCGACTGGGATCCCCACGGCTCCTCGAGCAATTGGCTCAAACAAGCCCCCGACGTAGGTGCGGTCATCAAACACTTGGCTTTGCCTGTAGACCAAGGCGGTAACCGCCCTATTTTCGAAGCGCGTTTGCAAATGCGCCGTGCCGCCAGCGAATGCGATATTTTGGTGTGCGACCTGACTTGGTCCGACTCTTTGGCCGGCGAATTGATGTTTGAGTTCGACATGGTGCTGGTGCCCACCTCGGTTTCCGAAATTGAGCTTGCAGCAACTTCTGGCTTTTTGAACCGCAACCGCTGGGTGTTTGACTCCGCCTCGGAGCGCCGCCCCATGCTGGTGGTGTGCCCGACACGGGTGCTGAATGAGCAACTCAGCTCTGACGTGTTCACCCGACAACGCTTCCCAGTCAGCTTCATGCTGGCACCGCCCATTTTGGAGTCGCAGTCGGCCCGCGATCTTTTTGAGCGTGGCTACCTGATGGATGCCCAAGACATTGGTGGTGAGTCGTTCCGTGAATTTGGCGAAGCGATTTGCGCCGCTCGGGATATCCGCATGGCTCAGGCCAACCTGCCGCGCAAACCTGCTCCCGTGAAGATGACCGAGCAAGACACCAGCCGTGCACGTGTGCCTTTGGTTGCGGCTAAGGCCAGTGTGCTAGAGACCATTCCCAATGCTTCGCAGTACTCGGTGCTGGGTCGCTACCGCCAGCGCAAAGTGGCTGAGCAGGATGAAACCATTGTCAACAGCAGATCGCTGTCGCAAATAGGTATCCCTGAATTCCTCAAACGTTTGGCTCGCGGCAACGCCGCCAAGCTTTGAAGACCAAGCACACACGGTCTGACCATGTCTGAAGAAAAATTCCTCGCTTTCAAAGGTCTGAAGCAATACGACCCAGGCATGGGCTGGGCGCAGGTGCACAACTTCAACAACAGCGAAATCAACAGCACTTCTAGGCAACCGCAGGCTGAAGACGCCTCTGAACCAGCGTATGAAGAAGAACACTATGCTGCGCAAACCTACAGCGAGATCAACCAGCAAGCAGCGCAAACCATCGCCAAGGCCTCTAGCGAAGTGCTGCACGACCCCTTGCTGGGCGAACTCTTCGAGCAGTTAAATCGCCCCGCTCAAGACGAGTTGGCGCAAAACTGGAAAGTCATTGCCGGCAGCGTGAGCTTGCTCAGCCAACGCATGAACCAGCAACGCGAGTTGCGCAAGCGCTTGTCCACCATCGATGTGGAGTTGGACACGTTGCGTCAAAGCATTTTGAAAGACTTGCAAGAGATTCAACGTTCGGCAGACCAACAACTGTCGATGGCACGTTTACGCGCTGAGGTATCCTCCTTGGCACAAGCCAGGCTGGCTTCACGTTTGCGTCATTCACCGCCCTGACGCCCCAAAGACGGGTGGGGCTCATGGAGAGACTTCCCTATGCCCGATCTATCTCAAATCCTTCAACGCATTGATGCCATCCGTGTACCCTACCCGGCGCGCTACACCATCTTCTTCATCTGCTTAGGCGGTTTGTGTCTGAGTCTGCTGGTGCTGATTGCCGGTGGTCAGTTATCTTGGTGGTTGCTGTTGTTTGCGCTGCTCAGCGCGGTCGGTGTTCACGACTTGCTGCAAACCCACCATGCCATCTTGCGCAACTACCCCATCCTCGGGCATATGCGTTTTTTGCTGGAATTCATCCGCCCTGAAATTCGGCAATATTTCATTGAAAGCGAGAACGAGGCCGAGCCCTTTTCCCGCGCCCAACGCTCTCTGGTGTACGCCCGTGCCAAAGGACAGTCGGACAAACGACCTTTTGGCACACAGCTCAATGTGATGGCCGAAGGCTATGAATGGTTGACCCACTCCATGGCACCTACGCAAATTCAAAGCCACGATTTCCGCGTTCGCGTAGGCGACAAAAACTGCACCCAGCCCTATGACCTGAGCCTGTTCAATGTCTCCGCCATGAGTTTTGGTGCCTTGAGTGCCAACGCCATCATGGCCTTGAACCAAGGAGCACAAATGGGGGGGTTCGCCCACGACACCGGCGAAGGCTCCATCTCACGCCACCACCGCGTCTACGGCGGCGATTTGATTTGGGAAATTGGCTCGGGTTATTTTGGCTGCAGAGATGCGCAAGGCCACTTTGACCCCGATGGTTTTGCCCGCCAAGCGGTCGACCCGCAGGTCAAGATGATCGAAATCAAGCTCAGCCAAGGGGCCAAACCCGGCCATGGAGGCGTCTTGCCAGCCGCCAAAATGACCGAAGAAATAGCCGAGGCGCGTGGCGTTCCCATGGGCCAAGACTGCGTCTCACCTGCGGCGCACAGCGCTTTTTCCAACCCGATTGGACTGCTTGAATTTGTGCAACAACTGCGCACCTTAAGCGGAGGCAAGCCCACTGGCTTTAAGTTTTGCGTGGGTCACCCTTGGGAATGGTTTGCCATCGTGAAAGCCATGCAAGAAACAGGCATCACGCCCGACTTCATCGTCATTGATGGCGCTGAAGGCGGCACAGGGGCCGCACCTCTGGAGTTTTCTGATCACATGGGTATGCCCATGTTGGAGGGCCTGCGTTTGGTGCACAACACCTTGGTAGGTGTGAACTTGCGCTCGCAGATACGGTTGGGCGCGAGCGGGAAAATCATCAGCAGTTTTGACATTGTTCGCGCACTTGCACTGGGTGCAGACTGGTGTAACAGCGCCAGAGGTTTTATGTTTGCCTTGGGTTGCATACAAGCGCAAACCTGTCACACGGGTAACTGCCCCACGGGTGTCACCACCCAAGACCCCCAACGCCAAATCGCCTTGGTGGTACCCAGCAAAGCACAGCGGGTGAAAAATTTCCACCTCCATACCTTGGTGGCACTGCAAGAACTGTTGCAAGCAGCTGGTTTTCTAGCGCCTGACAAGCTTCAGCCCAAGCACATCATGCGCCGTGTGAGCGATCACCAAACCTGCTCATTGGAAGATTTGTACCCCACCTTGGCAGATGGCTGTTTGTTGAAAAAACCCACCAAAGGTATGCCAGCTGTATTTACCCAGTTTTGGCCAGCGGCCAACGCCAAACATTTTCAGCTTGACGATCAACTGCCACTTGAACTTGTGCCTTAGTTGTCAGCTCAGTTATCCGTATTTGGGCGGGGGAAGACGACTCGGTCTTCCTTAGGCTGGACGCGTGGGGGAATGGCGGGGGGCTGAGCAGCCCGTTCAGCAGCAGCTCTGGCCTCAATTGCCTTGGCGCGAGCTTCAGCGGCTTTGGCGTCCGCCTTGGCCTTGGCTTCCGCCGCTTTGGCTTCTTCTGCAGCCTTGGCGTCTGCCGCAGCCTTGGCCTGGGCTTTGGCTTCTGCTGCCTTGGCTTCAGCCGCTTTGGCTTCCGCTGCCCTGGCTTTTGCCTTGAGTTCTGCGGCCGCCTTGGATTCAGCCGATTTACCCTCTGCTGCGACAGGTAAGGTTAAAGGCGGGTTAAGCGAAGCCGAAATGGCGGCTTTTTCTGCCGCTTTCTCGGCGGCTTTGGCGGCGATGTGGTTAGCGGAAATAGCAGCTTCTAAATCTTTTTTGAGCTTTTGAATTTCCAGAATCACCACTTGATTGTTTTGGGCGGGTGCAGCCGCCGGCGCTTTGGCAGACAAGGCTTGCAATTTGACCTCTATGGCTTGAATGCTTTTTTGCAGATTTTGCAATTTGACGTCCAAGCTTTTTTCGCTTTGTCCATTGACCTGACCAGCGATCTGTTCGGGCATCTTGCCAAACAGTTTGGTCATGTCTTCCATCCTGGCTTCAATTTTGCTGTCAAGCTTGGCCTGACGCTCTTCCATGCCATCGAGTTTTTCCGTGGCGTCCCCCAAGCCATGGGTAGCGTCGCCAAAAGCGGCCAGTGTGGCGTCGAGTTCAACCACGCGCTTGCCTACGGCCAGCGAGAGGACATCCAGCTGGCGAATGTTTTGCTGCAATCGGGTGGAAATAGCAAAGAAGGTGCCCACCGCAATCATCAAGAAGCTGAGCAAGCCAACCAACATGACTCGCGAATGCAGCACATTGCGCCGGCTCATGTCGTCTACTTTGACCATCACATTGCGCATTTCCTCGCTGATGTTGGCAGCCACCTCAGCTGACCGGGTAGACACTTCAGCCGAGCTGAGAACCACACCAGTGAGGTCTTCAAGTTGTTTGGAGACTTCGCTGCCGTCCAGCGCCTGCGCTTGCAAAGCCTCGATACCTTCAGCGATGGCATCTCCCTCCGTGGCAGCAGACGGCTCAGCCAAAACCGCGCCGGCTTCGGCGGTTTTTGCGTTTTCCTGTTCTTGCGCCATGGGTCGTGTCCTTATCGGTATTTTCGGGTCGTCAAATGGTCAAGCCGGACATTCACGTCATCGATTTGCTCATGCAAATGCTCAATCCTTGGCTTGATCTGCTCTTCCCATGTATCGGAGTCAGTCAGACCAACTTGAGTCAAATGGGCTAAATGGGGCTGCAAAACACGTCCTTCTGAGGGCGAGGGGGTTTGCACTGGTTCAGACGAAGTGGGTTGTTCAGTGTCAGAAGATGCCAGCTCAGCCTCGGCCAGTTCATGGGTTTGTGCTGGGCCTAATTGGGGGTCTTGCAACTCGCCTGAGCCCGCAGCGGCCAAGCTTGCGGGGTCGCTTTGACCATAGCTGCTTTGATACTGTGGGACTTTTTCACCTGTAGAGGAAACCTCTGGGCTGGCTGGATCCACGAACTCTGCGTCTAGCGGCTCAGGTTCAGGCATGGGCTCAGTTTCAGGTTCAGGCTCGTCTGGAAACTCGTCGGTGCTAGAGGCGGTGGGAAACACCAGCGCGGGGGGTGCACTGCTGCGCTCGAACACCCGTTCGCTGTCTAAAGCTTTGGCAACCGCCTGCTCATCGACATCGGCCAAAGGCTTATCGTCAAAAGTATCTTCACTGCTCATAAAAATTCTCCGCAGTTGAAGTCGGCCGCAAGACGACCAACTTGAAAATTCTTTAGGGCTTCAATCCTGAAACTGAGCCTTTAAAGATTTAGAGGTACGCATCCAAGCTTTAGACATGGCTGGATTTTGTCGCATTTGAGTCTCCGCCATAGCTTTGTCAGCATAAGGGCCGGTCAAGACAATGTAAAACGATTTCCCGCCTTTACGTTGACTGAACAGGACTTGTGCCGATTTGAACAAGCTGGAATTGGTTTGAAAAGCTCTGGCCTCGGCCAAGCTGTCAAAAGCGCCATGCTGCAACACCCAAGTATCTGCATCAAGTTTGCTGACCCAAACAGAATCGTCAGCACCAGCGGATTTATCTGCCGCTATTTCTGGGGGTTTTTCGGGCTTTTTCTTGGCCTCCACCACGGCGGGTGAGGAAGTGGGAGCGGGAGCGGGAGCGGGAGCAGGCTCAGGCGCAGCAGGCGGGGGGGCGGGGGGCGGTGCAATGGGTTGCGCTGGAGTTGGCGGGCTGGGGTTAGCAGGCGCGCTAGGGCTGACAAGCTCTTCTTTTTCACTCAACACGATATCGGGTGATTTAGGTGCTGGGGTGTTACTGGAAGACATGGAAACCGTCGCTGCAGGTGCAGGAGCTGGGTCAGATTTGACTTCTGACACAGGTTTTTTGCCTCCCAAGTAATCTTGCAAGGAATCAGCCTCTTGGCGAATCAGATCTTGGTACAAAAAGCCAAAGGTCACCAAACTGCCCAAGATGGCCACGAGCAAGATGGCAGCGATTTTGGTGCTGCGCTTGGATGCAGCCGCACTGTCGGCCCATTCTTTGGCCAACTCTTCACCACTCAAGGTGGCGCCAGACGCCACCTCTTCACCCATCACTGGCTCAATGGGGTCGTCCAACTCAAGAGATGACTCGCTGTCGGCTAAAGGTGCGGCCTTGTTGGAGGCGATATCTTGTTCGAACCCATCCAATGGGGGCAAGGGTGCAGGCGGCAAGGTGTATGTCTTGTCTAAGCCTTTGGCAGTCGGTGCGGCGCTCTTTTGGGAAGCAGAAAAATCGTCGCGGGTTTCGATACGTTGGGACTTTGGGGGAGTGGGGTCTTCCGACTCCAACACCCATTGCAACAAATTTTTACCAAAAGTAGCTAGCTTTTTCTCGTAAGACGTTTGGTTGTTCACCAACAAAATCAGGTTGATATTGCTGGCTGGGAATCCATTGACCAAGCGGGCCAGGAGTTGCAATTCAAATTCTTGGATGGCTTGGGTATCAGGAAAAATCATGAAGCGCTTGGGCGCTGCTTTGTTGCCTTTGTCTACCGCTTGATCGACTGTCAGCTCTGATAGTATTTCATTGAAGCGGTCGACCAGTTTTTCCGAGTCTGCTGACGTCCACAACTCCACATGCGACTCGCCCTGCTCCCGCAGGTGTTGAAAGATACGCCTGCCGTAATAGGTCAGCGCCACTTCATCGTCGCCCAGGATGGCTAAATTGAGCCGCCCCTCACGCAGCGACTTGAGCAAAATCTCAAACCGCAGTTTGTCAGCAGGACTTTGGTAAAAATCACTCATGGTCGATTCGTCTTTCTGGACTCATCATTGAAAGAGAAAACCGTTTTCGTCATAGCGCATATTGTCGGGGATTCGCAAGGTGGGCTTGATGATGCCCTCGCCTGGCGCATAAGACTTGTTCAAGCTAAAGACATAGGCAATGACTTGCGCGACCGCATGGTAAAGCGCCTCGTGAATCGGTTCATCCAACTTGGTGGTGAAATAAAGCGCTCTGGCCAACTCTGGGGCCTCAAAGATGTAGACGCTCTCCTGTTTGGCAAGCTCTTTGATGCGGTGCGCCAATTCATCGGTGCCTTTGGCAATCAGGGTGGGGGCACCATCGGAATTGGGGTCGTAACTCAAAGCAACAGCAAAGTGTTGGGGATTGGTGATGACCACGTCAGCGTCCTTGACCTTATCCAACATGCGGCCGTTCGCCATTTCGCGTTGACGCCTGCGAATGGTGGCTTTGACCTCAGGACGGCCTTCGGAGTTTTTCATCTCATCTTTAATCTCTTGACGAGTCATTTTGAGTTTTTTATTGACTTGGTATTGCTGCAAGGGGACGTCCAACAAAGCAATCAGCACCAAGCCCATGCTCATCCAAAAACAGGCGTCCAAAATCATGGTGCCAGCGTGCTTGACAGCGGTTCCTAAATCCAAACGGTTGAGCGTGATCAAGTCTTCGATATTGTTGGAAACCGAGTTCCACAAAATCAAACTGATAAGCCCGAATTTCAAAATCGACTTGCCCAACTCGATCAAAGCCTTGGTACCAAACATACGGGCCAAGCCAGACATCGGGTTGAGTTTGCTGAATTTGGGTACCAGCATGCCCAAGGAAAAAACCAAGCCGCCACTGAGCACTGTGGAGATAACCGCTACAAAGGCTAATAAAACCATGATGGGCAAAATCAAGATATAGCCATCAATCACCGATTGGAAAAAAATACCAGGCAAAAGTTCGGCCTTGTCCATCACCTTGCGATCAAACTGCAACTGGGATGTAAACAAAGCAGCTAAGCGGTTAAACATATAGCCACCCGCCATGCTGAAAAACAGAGTGGCTGTGACCAAAAGAGCAGCCGTGGACAACTCTACTGAGCGGGCGATTTGACCTTCTTCACGCGCCTTTTTCAGTCGCTGCGCGGTAGGTTCTTCAGTGCGTTCTGCGGAATCGTCAGCCATGACTTCAACCGCCCGTCAATATGCTGCGCATTTGACTGAAGGTTTGCACCCACAGCCAAGCAATACGCTGAATCACACTGGGAATAGACAGCCACAGCACCACAAATCCAGCGATGAGCAAAGCCGGCAAGCCCACCGAGAAAATATTCAAACTTGGCGCGGATCGGGTGATGAATCCCACACCGATATTGACGAACAACAAGGTAATGACCACCGGCAATGAAATCAACAGCGCAGAGACAAACATCAGCGCGCCCCATGCGGTGATCTTGCCCAGCAGGTCTTGCGTCAACATCGATTTACCGATGGGAAACAAAGTAAAGGACTCTAACAACAAGCCAAACACAATCAAATGTCCACCAATGGACAAAAACACCAAGGTCCCCAGAATGGTGAAAAATTGTGAAATAACGGGGACATTACCAAAAGACGGATCGATCATATTGGCCATTGACAAGCCCATGGAACCCGACACCGCTTGACCCGCGACCACAATGGCCGAACTCGAGAGTTGCATGATCAAAGCCATCACCAAACCGACAAACAACTGGTTGACGATCTCTTTAAGTCCCTCGGCTGTGACGGGATCGATTCGCGGTATATCCATTTGCAAAGACAAAAAAATGGTCAGTACTATCGAAATCGACAAACGGATGCGAAGACTGACCGCGCGGATAGAAAAAATAGAAGAGAACGCTAAAAAGGCAGAGATGCGCAGCATGGGCCAGATCAGGGCGTAAAACCTGTCTAACAAATTAAGCATCTCAATATTCATAAGCGTTTAGCCAAACAAACCTGGAATGCGGCCATACAAAATTTTGGTGTAGTCAACCAAGCTATTGATCATCCAACCCCCAAAAATGGCGGCCGTCAAACCGATCGCCAAGAGCTTAGGGATAAAGCTCAAAGTTTGCTCGTTGATAGAGGTGGCAGCTTGGAAAATACCCACGATCAAGCCCACTACCAAACCTACCAACAACATAGGGGCTGAAATCAGCATCGTCATCCACAGAGCTTGTCGCCCCAAATCCACCACCGTGGCTGTATCCATTGCTACCTCACTTGTAAATAAAACTCGACGCAAGTGAACCCATGATCAGCGTCCACCCATCAACCAGCACAAACAACATCAACTTGAAAGGCATAGAGATGATCATGGGCGAAAGCATCATCATGCCCATGGACATCAACACGCTGGCCACGATCAAATCGATGACCACAAAGGGGATGTAAATCATGAAACCAATCATGAAAGCGCTCTTAAGCTCCGAGGTCATAAAAGCTGGCACCAAGGTAGTGAAAGGCACATCAGCGGCGCTGTCGATTTCTTTTTTCTGGCCAATCTGCATGAACATGGCGATATCGTCTTCACGGGTTTGCAGCATCATGAAGTTGCGCACAGGTACCTCGGCCACCGCCAAGGCTTTGTCAAATTGCAAGGCGCCATTCATATAAGGCGCCACAGCTTTGGTGTAAACCTCATCAAACACAGGTGACATGATGAAAAATGTCAGGAACAAAGCCAGGCCCACCAGCACGGTGTTGGGCGGTGTTTGACCAGTACCCAAAGCTTGGCGCAGTATGGACAAGACAATGATGATGCGCACAAATGAGGTCATCATCAACAGCAGAGACGGCAACACGGTGAGCACCGTCATCAAGCCCAAGAGTTGCAGCGTCATACTGTACTGCTGACCGGCTTTGCCGCTGTTGACGGTGACCAAGGGCAAGCCTTGCGACAAAGCCATATCGGGCAAGACCAAGACCAGCAGCATCAGTGCAAAGCACCACCATCCATGTTTAATGCGCATCGGAAACACCTTGCTCAACGGGGGGGGAAGAATCTGCCGCCCAAGCGTGCAGTTTTTGAATGTCGTTGGGATTGACCGCTAACAATAATCTTTGGGAGTCCACCTGAACCAGCAACAGCTTGTGCCGCATACCCAAGGAATAGGCCTCTAAAATTTGGATACGGCGTTTGCCAGAAGGGAGGAGAAAGCCCTTGTTGCGACGCGACAGCCACCAAAGGGCCGCCGCCAACAGCAACAAGACGAATGTCATACTGAGAGAATACTGAACCCAGTCTTGGTTTGGCATGGTGGCCCATTATCCATCGCAGAAACGTCAATTCATGAAAAATCTTGTTCATTACTACAAATTCCTTGTTTGCCTGTGTTTCAGCACCCTCGCCATGGGTGCACACGCTTTGGACTGGGTCTCTTTGGGATTTTCAGACCACGTTCAAGGTGGTGTGTGAGCGCTAGTCGCATACCCCGCTTGGCATGGGCAACTTGGATTCGCGATGTTGCGAATGCTGGCGGCACAGGTGGCCTGAACTGGCATGTGCATGCCCTGAGGTCGCTTAACCGGTGGCTGCCCACGCGCGAGAAAATCGCCCAATTTTTGGCAGGCATTGAACCCAAGCAAAACCATTTACTACTGATAGGTCCAAGCGCCGGTTGGATGCTTCCCACTCACTGGCTCACTCGCTTCAAGCAAATCGATGTGTACGACATCGATCCTTTGGTGCCTCTGTTGTTTCGTTTGCGCCATGGCAAGGTTTTGCGCGAACACGGCACACAACTGCGTTTTCACCGCGAAGATGCCATTGCAGGTTTACCGCAATTGTTGCGTGTACACCCCCAAGCCTGCCTGTGGTTTGACAATGTACTGGGTCAGGTCAGTGTGCGCCTAGGGGATGAAGACATCGCCGAGCGGCAATTGCGTCACCTCAAACTGTTGCTCAAAGGGCGCAGTTGGGGCAGCCTGCATGATGTTTACTCTGGCCCAACCGACCCTGCCATGGCGTCGGCTGTGATTCAAACCTTTCCCTTTAAGCGTCTTGATGAGGCGGGAGAGGAAACTTCACAAGTCGAATGCAATGGTAAAAAACAGCTTTTAAGCGAGGCCGTTCAAGGCTTGCTGACTGAGGTCAATGCCCAAGGGGCCTGGCTTGACCATGCCACTACTGGCGTATTTGCGCCGCATACATCGACCACCTTGATTCCATGGGCTTTCAAGCCGCACTATTGGCACTGGTTAGAAGCCGGTTGGGTTAAGCCTTGAGGTTGTAAAGCGTCAAGCCCAGCGCGTCCATTTCTTTTTGGTCGCGTTTGCGCTCCCAAGTCTTAACGGCCTGCTCGTCTTTTTCTTGCATGGTTTCCATTTTCATACGCTGATGGGTGGCCTGCACCATGGCCAGCTTAATGCCTTCGAGTTCTACTGAAGCTTTGATGATGTCTTTTTCTACGCGGTTTACCAAGTCTTGCAAATGCAAAATAAATTGACGCTGGTTTGTGGTGTCCACCATGCTGTGCAGCAAGGCTTGTGATTCAAGCGCACGCTTTTTGTAGTCATCCAGCAGGGTATCCATGCGATGACGACTTTCCTGTAAGGCTCGCAATTTTTTTTGAGCGTCGGCATAGGAACGCTGTAAAAGCTCCTCGGCGTCCTTGGCTTTTTTGGTCAGCACAGCCCAACAACTACGAACCTGCATTGTGTATTTCCATCATGGTTGATTGAGTAAGTCACGCAGTTGGGAACGCGTCGCTTCATAGTCTTGACTGATGTGCATATCTTGCCGCAAAAAATTGACTATACGATCGTTTAGGCGAATCGCTTCGTCCAACTCTGGATTAGAACCATTTTCATACGCACCCACCTGAATCAGGTCAACGTTTTGCTGATACAAAGACCAAAGACGGCGCAATTTGTTGGATAGTTTCAAATCTTCGCTGCTCAGCAAGGTTTGCATCAAACGAGAAATAGAGCCCGTCAAATCAATGGCGGGGTAATGCGCTGAGTCGGCGAGTTTGCGCGACAACATCACTTGACCGTCCAATGAAGCGCGGGCAATGTCCACAATCGGGTCGGCAGCGTCATCGCCCTCGGCCAGGACGGTATAAATGGCAGTGATTGAGCCGTGACCATGTCTGCCAACGCCGCCGCGTTCGATCAAATTGGGCAATAGACCAAACACCGAAGGCGGGTAACCTTTGGCGGTGGGTGGCTCGCCAATGGCCAAACCAATCTCGCGCTGTGCGTGCGCCACACGCGTCAAGCTGTCGCACAGCATCAGCACATCTTTGCCTTGGTCGCGGAAATACTCGGCAATCACATGGGTTAAGTGGGTGGCTTTCAAGCGCAAAACCGGTGAGACGTTCGCTGGTGCGGCAATCACCACCGATTTGGCCAAACCTTCTTCGCCTAAGGACTCTTGAATAAACGCTTGCACCTCACGACCACGCTCACCGATCAACCCAATGACGACAATATCAGCCTTGGTGAAACGCGTGAGCATGCCGAGCAAAACACTTTTACCCACGCCTGAACCGGCAATCAAACCCAAGCGCTGGCCACGCCCGAGCGTGAGAATGCCGTTGATGGCTTTGACGCCCACATCCAAAATTTTGTTGATAGGGCCACGCTCCATCGGGTTGATGGGTCGACCCAAGAGGCTGAGCAAGTCTTTGCACACAGGTGCAGGTTTACCGTCCAAAGGCTGACACCGCCCATCAATGACGCGCCCCAAAAGCTCAGGGCCTAAGCTGACCAAAGATGAATTACTGACCACTCGCACCATATCGCCTGGGCCCACACCGGCAGGCTCAGTGAAAGGCATCAAAAACAACACTTTGTCGTTAAAGCCCACAACTTCTGCTTCTACTCGGTGGCCATGGCGACCCACCACTTCGCAGCAAGCACCCAAAGGTGCCATCACGCCGCGGGCTTCCAAAGTCATGCCGACCAAGCGCACCAAGGTACCGCTGCGTTGCGGCTGAGGCGTACGCAAGCCTGAGAGGCTTTGTTCAACTTCGTCTGCGAAATCCATCTTGGCGACCGGTTAGATTTGAATCATGGAGCGAATGGTGTTGGCCACGCGGTTTTGCTCTTGCTCAGCCACAAAACGCACCACCATGAGTTTGTCTTCGTAACTGTTGCCAGCCAGCAGTTCGGCAGGAATAGAAGGTTTTTTCTTTTCCTTCTTCATGTTGTCGCGCATCTTCTTCAACTCGTCGTCGCCCTCGTCGTCTTCCATGTCCGCTTCCAGATCGGCCAAAGCTTGTGCTTCACGCGCTAAGCGTTCAGCCTCTTCTTGGGCAAGCCGTGAACGCCGAGCCAGCTCTTCTTCATGGCCTTGGTACCTGAGCGTCATCGCCTGTTGCTCAATGGATGTGAAAGCCATCGGCGGTAAGGTGGGCTCTTCATGCACATCATGGGCTGAATTTGAGGTGGATTTCTCCACGGGTCGGGGCAAATAAAAACTGGCGAACTGCTGGCGATAAGCACTGTTGACCGCCAGTTGCGCCATCTCTTCCAGCTCCATGTAGTTGGGCTCGCGCCTGACCATGGACATGAGCATGGGTCGAACCACCCAAACCAGAAAAGCCAGGCACATGAGAGTGCGCAAAGCAACATTGGTGAAGTCAAGCATGGGGATCACCGTCCAAAATATCCCTATCGTCTTCAGGTTCCTCGTAAGCCACACGTTGGGGCACGTCTTGGGCCTGTCCTTCGCGTTGTGCCAGAGGTTGGCGGAAGAAGACTGATTGCTCACGCCATGCTTCTGGTTGCGTCAACAAACTGTTGGCCAGAGACTGCATGCGGTTTTGCACCAGATCTTCAATTTGGGTATCGTTCATCAGCACTCGCACACTGCCAGGTTGCAATGTGTGCACGGCTTGAATTTGCATTTGGTTCATGACCTCGCCAGCCATCTCTTGCAAACGGGCTTTGTCTTGCGGGTTGAGTTCAATCACTACCTGCGGTTGTCCGTGTAAATCGATTTCGTCCAAACAACGCTGAACCAAGCGCTCAATGGCTTGTCCGGACAGGTTGAGTTCTGCCAGCACCATGTGCTCGCTGATATGCAGTGCCAAACGCTTGAGTGGCTCAAACATGGCCTTGGGGTTGTCACTCAAGGCTTGCAATTTGTCGGTCACTTCTTTGAGCAACATTTTTTGCTCGTCCAAACTGGAAAAGATTTCTACCTTTTGCGCTTCCAAGGCTTGTTCTTGTGCGGCGTCAGCCTGCGACTGTGCGGCTTCGTAACCCACCATCTGACCCTCGGCCAAGCCCTCAATCTTGCCGCTTTCCTGTCCTTCGTCATAACCTACTTGGTGACCCTCTTCGCGTCCGGCAGCAAAGCCTTCTTGGTAAGCGACTTCACGTGCAGCTGCCCAGTCAGCAGAATTAAACCCTTGATCGGCAACGCCGTCGTCTGTGAACATGTCCCACACATCAGGGTTGGCAGACGTCCAAAAACTCTCTTCTCCATAAAGTACCGAGAGGTCAGAGGGTGCTTTAGCCGGTTCAACTTTAGCGAGTGAATCAGTCGATTGTTCTGAAGCTAAAACCTTGGCAAGCAGTTCGCTTTTCTTTTCAGAGCGAGGTGTGGGCAAAGGCAGACCAAAGGTCTCCAACACAAAGCCGTCGCTGTTGTCATGCACCTTGGCAGACTCAGGGGTGGCCAGTTGCTTGAACAACACCGATGCATAGTCAAGCTTGGGCACTTGCGCCCAATCGACCTCACCGAACTGCGCAGCCAGTTTGTCTGACGAGTGCAGCCATGTGTCGTGAAGCCAGTGCCTAGCAGCTGGTTGATGCGCTTCAGGTTTAAACAAAGTCAGCTCCGCCCAAGATCAATTCGCCAGAGTCGGACAGCTTGCGGGCCAGACGCATGATTTTCTTTTGTGCGTCTTCCACATCGGCCACGCGAACCGGGCCACGAGCGTCCATGTCATCCTTGAACATACCGCGTGCGCGCTCGGACATGTTGTCCATGAAACGAGCCAGCACTTCTTCAGGCGCACCTTTGAGTGCGACCATGAGTTGCTCGGGTTCGACATTTCGCATCAGCACTTGAATGCCTTTGTTGTCCACGGTCGCCAAGTTGTCGAAGGTGAACATCTGGTCTTGGATCTTCATCATCAAATCGACATCAAGTTCTTCCAAACCGTCCATGACCGAACGCTCAAGATCAGTCTTGGTTTTGTTCATGATGTCAGCAGCCGCCTTGATGCCGCCAAAGCTAGAAGACTTTGACGAAGAGTTTTTAGCAAACTGTTGCTTCATGATTTGCTCAAGTTCCGCCATCGCAGAAGGTTGAACGGTGTCCATGCTGGCGACACGTTGAATGGCTTCGGGGCGAACTTCTGGGGGCAAATACACCAACACGTCGGCAGCAACACTGGTCTCTAGCAAAGACAAAATAATCGCAATCACCTGAGGATGTTCCGTACGAATCATTTCTGCAATGGAGCGTGGGTCCATCCAGCTGAGGATGTCCAAGCCTTTGGTGCCTTGTCCAGGCATGATTCGGTTAAGCACCGAATTCGCTTTATCGTCACCCAAGGCCAAGCGCATGACTTTGTCTACATAGTCGTTGCCGCCCAGTCCCACGCTGTTTTGTTTCTTCAGCATATCGACGAACTGGTCGAGCACCACATTCACCGCGTTTTGCGACAAGCTCGATGCTTGCACCATGGCCGCACCCAAGGCTTGTACTTCCTTGGGGCTGAGGTATTTCACAATCTCTGCAGCCTGTTCTTCGCCCAGCAAAAGCATCAACACCGCAGCGCGTTGGGTGGACGTCATTTCTGCCATCTCGGAGCGCAGCTCGGGGGTCCATTGAATCGTATCGTTATCAGCCATGTTTTTTCCTTGGTTCCTTAATTTTCATCAAGGTTCTCATCAAGCCTCGATCATGCCGCGCATGACGCCTGCCACACGGCCAGAGTTGTCAGCCACGATCATGCGGATCAAGGCGACTTTATCGTCATACGAGTTCGCATTGTTAAGCAAATCAGCAGGGATGGATTGTTTCTTGGGTTTGAGGCTGCCCATGCGCGCTTTAAGGTCTTCCAAGCTTTCGCCCTCGGCCAATTCCACATCGGTAGGCTTCTGCTCGTCGGGTTGCTCGCTGGCCGCGGCCAATCGCTCGGCTTCACGGGCTGCTTCTTCTTCAGCCATGCGCACCGCTTCGGCGGCTGAGGCTTCCTCGGCCATGCGGTATTGCTGCATTTCATCTTCTTTGGCTCTGAGCTCAGCCGAGGCACGTACCGCGGCTTCGGCCTCAGCGTTAGCGATACGTTCAGTGCGCATTTTTTCTGCAGCAGCAGCTTCGGCGGAGGCAGCAGCGAGTGCAGCAGCAGCCAAGGCAGCAGGATCAACTTCAGGTTTGTTGAGTTTCTTGATCATGGGGCGAACCACGAATAACAAGAAAGTAATAAACAACACAGCAACGACTCCGCTGTTAGCCAAGGATGCCAAAGACTCGTCTTTGTACCAAGGCACAGCATCAGGGTCGAAAGGTGGCTCAAAGCGTGTAGCCACCACAGTCACCACGTCGCCGCGCTTGTCATTAAAGCCAACAGCGCCACGCACCAACTGGTTCAAGCGATCAAGCTCTTCTTGTGTGTAGGGAATGGTGGTGGGCGCAGCAGAGCCATCGGCGGGTTTTTCCACTTTGGTGCCAGCAGGAATGGGACGCTCGTTGATCAGCACACCCACACCCAACTTTTGGACATTGCCCATGGCGCTCTTGGTATGGCGAACTGCGCGGTCAAGTTCATAGTTTTTGGTTGAACGTGCAACCACCTGCACACCCTTTTCACTCACACCTTTGTTGGGGTCAGACACGGAGGTTTCTGAAGAGGAAGGGTTTTGCGGTGGGTTGGGAGGCGTGTTGGAAAGCGAGCCTGGGACACCAATCGCATCTTTGAAAGAGTTGCGGTCTTCCACATACAACTCAGAACGGGTCTTGGGACCTTTGTCACGCTGGTCGAAGTCTTCCGTGGTGATTTCTTCTTGGGTGAAATCCAATTGCAAGCTCACCTGTGCGCTGACATTGGCCTCGCCCACGATAGGCGCCAACAGCTGAATCAAACGGGTACGGTAAAGGTCTTCCATTTGTTGCTTTTGTTGCAGCTGTGCACCGGTCAAACCCAGGGGGGCTTCACCCAACATCTCGTTCATCAAGGTGCCGTAGTTGTCCACCACTGACACGTTTTCAGGTGCCAAATAGGGAACGCTCGACGCTACCAAGGAAATGATGGCCTGCACATTGGCAGAAGAGACTTGCTTGCCAGGTGCGCGAGTGATGATGACGGATGCTTTGGTCGGCACGCGATCGCGCACAAACACGCTTTGCTTGGGGGATGCCAAATGCACACGGGCGTTGCGAATACCCGCAATTTGAGAGATGGTTTTGGCCAACTCTTGTTCCATGGCGTTGTTGTAGCGAACCTGCTCCATGAACTGACTGGTGGTCATGGCGGGCATGTCTTTCAAAGTATCCATGCCTTGGGCTTCTGCACGGGGCAAGCCTTTGGAGGCCAGCAACATGCGGGCTTCTTGGTATTTGTCGCCAGGCACCATGATCTGGCCGGTGTTGTTGTCTATTTGGGGACTGAAGTTACCTGCCTTCAAAGTTTCAATCGCCAACTGCTTATCGGTCTCGGGCAGCATCATGGTCAAGGGGCGGTAGCTTGGCGTCTTCATCGACATCGAAGCCAAACCAAAAGCCGCAACGACCATCAATATCACGATGATGGGCAGGGCTTTTTTCACGGTGGGTTGTCGCACCAAATCGCGCACCATGCCCATGGGGTCGCTGAGCGCCGTGTTGGCCACAGAGCGAGCCAAATCGTTGCTGCGAAGTGGTGTGCCGCTGGCCACCATGGAGGTTCCTGTGGAGGAACCATCGGAGGTGGTCAATGCGTTGTTGCTGGTGCCCAGCGGATTATTGAGTGTTGCGCTTGCGGTGGCCATGGTGTTCTCTTAAAGGTTTAAACCGGCATGTTCATGATTTCTTCGTAGGCCTTGAGCACCTTGTTGCGTACCTGTAAGGTCGCTTCAAAGGCCAGGGAGGATTTCTGCATACCCAAGACCACATCGGTCAGGGGAATGTCTTCGCCACGTTGATAGGCTTCTTGCATCGAGCTGGACTTGACTTGAACTTCATTGACTTTGGAGAGCAGGTTTTTCACCGAGTCGGTGAAATTGGGCAACTCTGTTTTGGGTGCCTGAATGTCTTGGGTAACTGGCGGCTTGATGTTGAGTTGCTCAGCACCATTGACAGCCTTGTTTTGGTAAGCGCGAATGGTTTCCATCATGCTGTTGACACTGCCGGCGGAGATTCGATCAATCATGGTGTGTGCTCCTCAATCAATCTGCGAAGGACAGTTCCATGCCACGCTCGCGCAACTGCGCTAACTTGTAGCGCAGTGTGCGAGGGCTGATGCCCAATTTCTTGGCGGCTTCGACACGGCTTTCAGTGGCTTGCAAAGCAGCCAATATCACTTGGTGTTCGCTGCTTTTCACTGCTGAAAACAAGTCGCTTGGCAGCAAGCTGTCGCTGCTGGGTGGCGCCATGAAGCTGTCTGGTGAGGGGTGGGTAGACACAGCCCCCATGGGGAAATTGTCTGTAGGCGCTGGCGTTGGTGCTGCAAACACCTCGATGGGGGTTGACTGCACTTCAGCGGGCGCCGACCACAAAGGACGGTCATTTGCAGGGGCTACCAAAGCGGCTACTGGGAATGCGTCCATGTCCATGGTTTGGGCTTCGTCAAACATCAGGTGAGCGGGGGCGATGACGCGTCCGGTACACAAGACCACGGCGCGTTGCACCACGTTTTCAAGTTCGCGCACATTGCCTGGCCATGGGTATTGCAGCAACATTTGCTGGGCTTCCACATTCACCGACAAAGGCACGGTACCTTTGGCATGGCGGGTCAAGGACTGAGATACCAAGGGCAAGATATCGCCTGGGCGCTCTTTCAAGGGTTGAATGCGCAAACGGAAGGTGCTGATACGGAAATACAGGTCTTCACGGAATTCACGGTTATGAATCGCTTGGCGCAAATCTTTATTGGTAGCAGCAATCACACGCACATCCAAATCGATGGAGATTTCGCTACCCAAGCGGTTGAGTTTTTTCTCTTGCAAGACTCGCAGCAACTTGGCTTGTAACTGAATAGGCATTTCACCGATTTCATCGAGGAAAACTGTGCCGCCTTGGGCTTGTTCGAATAACCCTTTGTGTTCTTTGTGGGCGCCGGTGAATGCGCCCTTTTCGTGTCCGAACAACATGTCTTCAATCAAATGCTCGGGCAAGGCGGCGCAGTTCATGGCGACAAATGGGCCTTTGGCACTCAGCGAAGATTCGTGCAAAACACGGGCCAAGACTTCTTTACCGGCGCCGGTAGGACCCACCAGCAAGGCAGATACTTCGGTTTGTGCTACACGTTGGGCCAAAGCCAACAAATGCTGGCTGACGGGGTCTACAAACACATAGCTTTTGCTTTTGATTTCGGCAGAGAACAAGCCGTCAACGGCGACCCGCCAGCAAGCGGCATCCCATTCATCGCAGGGCAGCACATGAAATGCACCCAAGCGCATAGCGTCGACAGCGACTTCCATGCGGCGACGCTCGACACGGCAGACCACGGGAACCGTGCAGCCGAGTTGTGCAATCAGTGTCAGGACTTCTTTCAGTAAATCAGCGCTGTCACCCAAACGAATGACCAGCACATGCGCTTTACGCAGGGACAGGTTCAGTTGGCCCACAGTAGAAACCTGTTGCGTTTCGATATGCGCTTGCAAAAGCTTCTCTCGATCGGCATCGACCAGCTGACTGAACGGGTCCAGCCAAACAGCTTTGATTAATTTGCCAGTAGATAGATTCACTTTGAACAGCCTGAAGTCAATGGTCATTGCTTCAAGCAATACGTGTGCCACGTTTAAATAACAGTTCTTAGTGGTTTATTTGTATATTTTTATGAATACTTAATTATTTATATTTTAACCCGTTCGACGAAAAGTCGACACGAAAAGCAAAAGGGGGCTCAGGCTTCCCAGACGTTATTGGAATGTATGCGCGGCTTGACCTTGCTCACCACCGCCACGCGATGCGATGGCGTGGCTTCTGCAACAGGTGCCGTAGGTGGCTTGCTGTGAAAGCCCCGACAGGGATTGCCATCGGTTCGGTAGACCTCAATCGCAGGCAAAACTCTGCTCTTGAAACCCATCAAACGACAGGCATAGGGCTTAGCAGGGTCCCAGCTCACCATGAAGTGGGCACACTTCCAACAATCTGGTCTTTGAGAACCAGACAGATGGGGGGAAGGTGTGCCGTTATTCATGGCGGATTGGACTGAACTAGATCAGCCTCTCTATCAGCCTTGCAACAGTTTCAATACAGACTGCTGGCTGGTGTTGGCTTGAGCCAGCACCGCGGTAGCGGCCTGTTGCATGATCTGTGTCTTGGCCATTTCGGTAGAAGCTGCAGCGTAATCTGCATCCTCAATCTGGCTGCGTGAAGCAGACAAATTCATCGACACATTCGACAAGTTGTTGATGACATGGTCAAGGCGGTTCATCACCGCACCCATGGTGGCGCGGGTTTGGTTGACCTTGTCCATGGCCGTGTCAAGTTTCTTCAGCACCTCTTGCGCAGCAGCGCTGGAGTTGATGGAGGTACGTGTCAAAGGCTTGCCTTGGAGAGTCGGACCACCAGGCAACGCGACAGGAATGGCCGCGCCAGGAGGCAGGGGAGCCATGTCAGCGTCCCAGGTGATCTCGCCCGTGATGGGGCCGCCTTTGCCGAAGTCGGCCAAGTCGATGGTGATTCTTTGGCCTTCGTTGGCACCCACTTGGAAGGCCAAGCGGCCTGTGCGTGGGGGTGACATTTTGCTGGTGGCCTCGTTGACCACACCACCAAAGGTACCTTGCGAGAAGCCCAAATTGGAGAAATTGGCCTGTTCGGTGAACCCATTGTTGCCTGGTTCGACCTTGATGGCTTTCTCTGACTGCAAGGAAACCGCAGCGTAGATGGTGGCAGCGCTGGTGGAGTTGATATTGCCGCCGGTGATGGCAGAGATGCCATTGGGTGTGTTGGTGACTGTGCCACTGCCCAAGCCGAAGCTGCCGGCGTTGACCTTGTCACTGTCAAACCAAACTGATACGTTGCGTCCGTCCACCGCTTGCAGCGTGACACCGCCGTTGCCGTTGTCCACCGCGTCCACACCGGTCAAGCCGGCGTTGGCGTGGATGGCGTTGACCACCGTCGTGCGACGCTCGGCCTCGGTCTGGGTGGTCGACATGACGATGGGGATGTTCTTGCCGTTGATGAACAAGGACACGGTGCTGTCTGCTGTGGCTGCCAAGGTGGCCGCCGAAGGCAGGGCTGTGCTGGTGACATCGCCGTTGATTTTCGAGGGCACGGGCACCGCGGTCACACCGGTCTTGGGAGTGCTGACGTTGATGGCGGCCGCCGTGGCAATCGCGCTGGCTGAACCCTTGCTCGACAAGCTTTGCATCACCGACAAGGTGTCGTCGGAAGGCAAAGCGGGGCGAATGGCCACACCGTTGATCATCAAATCATTGATGCCCAAGCTCTTGATGTCGTTGACCGAGGTCACTTGGGGACGCAACTTGGTGGTAACGGTGCTGAGCGTCTTGCTGTCGTAGTTGACGGTCTCCAAGCCCGCACGGTGGATATTTCCGTTGGTGGCTGAGGTGATGTTGATGGGCGTCTCGACCATGCTCTCTAAAGAGAAGGTGCCGGTTTGCACGCCTTGCTTCAATCCTGTCAGGCGCGAGAAGTCGGCGTCGGTGCTGGCGGTGTTGAAGGTGACTTCAACGTTGCGACCATCGTCGGCGACCAACATAATGCCCTTGCTGTCGGTCAAAGAGTCGATAGCGCGGATGCCTGTTTGGGCTGAAATGAAGTTGATGGCGTTGACCGCGGCAATGCGTGAGTCGCGCGGGTTGTCCAGCACGGTGTTGATCATCGGTGTAGTGAAACCATTGATGTTCAAAGTGCCTTTGGCTTGTCCTGTGCCGCTCATGGCTGCACCGGTCATGATGGTGGGGTTGACCGAGGCATACACCCCGGTGGCAACAGTTTTTGCGTTGATGGCCGCTGCTATGGCAATCGCGCTGGCGATTTGGTTACCGCCGCTCTGTGGGGAGATGGTGTCATCCGCCTGGCGAGAAGCGCCGATGGGGATGCCGTTGATGATCACATCACTGGCGTACATCTGTTCCAACCTTGGCAATGTGCGGGCCACGCTCAAACCGATGACTTCGTTTGAAGCAAAAGCCGCTGCTGTGCCATCAGGTTTCAATTGACTCAGCGTTACATTGCCGCTCGACAAAATATTGATGCCGGAACGCTCCAAAATGGTCTTGTCGATGGTGACAACACCTGCAGAAATCGAGACTGCACTGTTGACATTCAAATCTAAGATTTGACCGTCATCCAAGGTGAAGGTGGCAGAACGCACTGAAGTGGGGCCGGCTGCAACCACAGACAAAGAACCCGACTTGGCAAAAGCACCTGCCCCGCCCAAGAAAATACCACCGCCCGAGGCGCCTTGTTTGGTGGACACCGTAGGTGAAAGCGCAATCGCGCCACCTGACACCGTGGTACCGCTGGAGACAGTAATGTCGGTGGCGTTTGAAAACCGTGTGGTGCTGGTGAAAGTGACATCACTGCTGCCAGTAACTTTGCCTGAATTGAAAGCTGCCAAAGCACCGCTGTAAGTACCTTTGGTGCTGGGTCCTGTAGCTGCGCCACTGGTCAGATTGGCAAAGGCTGCAGCCACTTCGGCGCCGCTGTTGGCAACCGTTGCGGTGTAGGTCAAGCCCGCCACCGTGACGGTTTGGCCCTTGCTCATTGCGGGGAAAGTCAATACCGACTCTTCGGTCACGCCGTCCAATGTGCCTGGTACGCCGTCCGTCTTGCTAATGGTTGGCAATGGGGTTGGACCCACACTGATATCGGTCACGTTGCTGCTAGCGGTCGTACTGGTTGCCTTGACCGCAATACCTGTGCTTAAGACAGCACCTGTGTTGAAACCCGTGAGGGTGCCCGAATAAGCGCCATAAGAGGTAGCTGGACCTGTGGTTGCACCGGCTGTCAAGCTGGCAAACGCTGCAGCCACTTCAGCTGAGGTTACGCTACGGTTGGCAGTGAACTGCAAGCCATTGACCACCACCGATTGACCGTTGGCCAAAGATCCGAAGGTGATGTCAGAAGTTTCTGTGACTTGGGGTGTACCCTGTGTTATCGCTACCGTGGGAGAGTTATTGGATGTGGTGGTTACAGCGATATCGGCCACAACGTTGTTGGTTGTGGTGCTTGTGAATCTTACGACCGCACCGGCTGCGGTACCCGCCGCTTGGCCAGTCAGCGCACCTGTGAAACTGTGATTGCCCCCCGATGCGGTGCCGGTGGCGTTGGCAGCCAAGCCGCTAAATGCGGCGGCCACTTCTGCGGCTGTTCTGGCGCTGATGGCCGTGAAGGTCAAGCCTGCCACCGTGACCGACTGACCAGCGGCTAAGTCTTTGAAAGTCACGTCTGCGAGTTCGGTCACTGCAGTTGCAATACCGCTGGTAGTGACCACCGTGGGCAGGGTTGGGGTTGCCGTGGCCACCAAGTCTGTGACGTTGGTAATCGGCGTGGAGGAGTTGAAAGTCAGGGTTGCAGTGCTAACGGTGTTGCCAGTGGTACTCCAGTTGACCATCTTGCCCGAATAAGTCCCGTTGGCGGTGCCTGCACCTGTGGTTGCGCCATCGGCCAAACCGACAAATGCGGCGGCCACTTCTGCGGCTGTTCTGTTGTTGATGGCCGTGTAAGTCAAGCCAGCCACCGTGACCGACTGACCAGCATTGAGTACTGGGAATGTGACGTCACCTTTTTCGTTAACAGCGCCTGTGCGAGTCGTCACAGAAGACGATGTGGGCTTACCCGCAACGACTTGAATATCAGCTTTAACTGTAGGATCAGAAGTGGTTTTGTAAACCGGCTTGATGCCCACACGCTCACCTGTGCTGCCGTTCAACACGGGGAAACCGTTCCACTCGGTGTTGTCGGCAATTTGAACAATTTGCTTCTTCAGTTGTTGGAATTCAAGGTCCAAGTAACTGCGTTGCTCGTTGTTGTTGGTGTCGTTGGAGGCTTGAATGGCCAACTCACGCATGCGTTGCATCATGTCAGTGATTTCGTTGGTCGCGCCCTCCGCGGTTTGAATCAGTGTGATGGCGTCACCTGCATTACGCACGGCTTGGTTCAAGCTGCGTATTTGGTGCGTCATTCGGGTGGCAATGGCCATACCGGCGGCATCGTCGCGTGACGTATTGATGCGCTTGCCTGTGGACAACTGCTGCATGGACACCTGCTGGTTTCGCTCGGTGGCCTTCAAGGCTGCTTGTGAGAACAGCGCTTTGACGTTGGTATTGATCACTGCCATTTTGTTTTCTCCTGACTTACTACAGTCAATCTTTCAAGGTGGTTATGCAAGTCCTGTGCCATCTCTACAAAATTTCTTTGCATGCACCTGGACGATTTCTGTTTCAGTTTAAAAAGGGGTTTTCAGAACATCACTGTTCAGAATTTGTTTCCAAGACAGATGAAGTCATGAAATCTTCTAAGAGCAGTCCTTCAGCAACCAGCTCTATTTGCTCAGGGTATTGTTTGAGAGCTTGTGTGCAAACATGTGCGGCACGTACAGGCTCTAAATTGCAACGCAAGGCGCGGACCAACATCACATATGTGAATGCAGGTGTTTTTTCGCCTTGGAGTTGGTGAAGTTGGCCCATCAGGTCAACTGCATAAGGCCAGTCTTGGCGCATCAGTGCGAGCAAGCCGGTGATAGCCAAAATATCTTCGCTGTCGGGGTACAGACTCAATCCAGCGTCACCCAAGGCGTTGGCCAAGGCGTCTTTGCCTTCTGTCACCAAGGTTTGGATGGCTTCACGAATTTCCATGGGGGAAAACTTAGAGACATCTTTGTCGCTCATCATGCGACCCAACTCCGCTTTTCCGATAACTTCTTTTGCAAGTGCTTTCATGTCTAACTCCTAAATATGGGTTTACGGTTGGAAACAATCCCAACCGGATAAGTTCCCTCACATGAAACCTGTTAAGCAAGACAGATGCCAGCTTTCAATTCCTCTTATCCCAAACCCTGAAGTAGTTCAAACACATTTATTTTTAGTATTTAAATACCCATTAAAAATTAAAAACCAATAATAAACAACCAGTGGCATAAAGTTGCCACCGGCTTGCCGCTGGAGCGGCAAGTGTTGTCGGTTAGTCGTCAAAGCTATTTGATCCTTACCGATACAGCACTCGAACATGGTTTTGTAACCTCAGAACATTGGCGGTTTTCCGATGGCACTTTTATTGCTTGTTTCATGAACAAATTGCCATATCCACCTAGAAAAACCTTATGCCTGTTATCAATACAAACGTCAAAGCCTTGATGGCCAATGCGTCACTGCAGGCGAATGAACGACCCTTGTCCGTGGCAATGGAACAAATGTCAACAGGTAAGCGCATCAATTCTTCAAGGGATGACGCAGCTGGGATGGCCATAGCCTCTTGGATGAACGCAGAAATCAGGTCGCTCAACCAAGCTGTGAGAAACGCAGGTGACGCAGTTTCGTTGTTGCAAACTGCCGATGGCGCCACAGCCGAAATAAGCAATATGTTGCAACGCATGCGTGAAATATCGGTACTTTCTGTAAACGATACTTTCAATGGGGTCCAACGCGGCTTCATGGACATGGAGTTTCAGCAATTAAAAAAACAAATAGTACAAATTGCTAACAATACCGAATGGAATGGTTTTCCCATACTGAACGGCAGCACAGGTGTACCCATTGGTCACCAGTCAAAAGCCACCGGCACGGGTACTTTTGGCACCTCATTGGCTGAGCTCCCTGCTATCTCCGCCACGGACATGTCGATTAACGGCATAGCCATCGGTATCCCAAGCGCTTCAGATGACGCCGTGACAAATTGGGCAGCTGGTTCTGATAGCCGCGCATCCAGCGCTATCGCAAGAGCTGCAGCCATCAACGCAAAGACGCCCACTACCGGAGTGCGAGCCATCGCACAACCCACACTGCTGACAGGCACTGCCATGGTCGTGGGGACGGCGGTTTCCACCGGCACGCTAACGATCAACGGCAAAAGCACGACGATCTCCACCGTAATCAGTGACACCAGCAGAACACGGGATCAAATCGTAAGAGCCATCAACGCAATGACGCCTGACACAGGCGTGATTGCCAAAGACACGGGGCAAGACGTCAACGGTATTTTGCTAACGGCAACAGATGGCCGCAACATTCAGGTCACCCTGGCCTCAACCGATACCAACTTTGCCGCCCGCACGGGCTTGAAAGCGGGCATTCAAACTGGCGGGATTGCATTAACCACTGAACGCGATAATCCCCTAAAGATTACCAGTCCCAGCGGATATATCTCAAGATGGGGCCTCAGCACAGGGGATTTTAGCGCACCCACCACAAGGGCGATGGTGCTGCAACGCTCTGTTTCCTCACCGAACACCACCTACATCCCCCTGAATGCGGGAGATCTTGTTATCAATGGTTTTGCGATTCGAGCCACGGTGGACAGCGACGACGCGGTGTCAGTGGCCAAAAGCGGCGTAGGAAGTATCGACAGCAGCGACAAACGCAGCAGCGCGATTGCCTTGGCCATGGCGATTAATGAGCGGCAATCTCAAACCAATGTCACTGCACTGGCACAAGGGCCTTTGCTACAGGGTGTGGCTATGACAATGGCCAACGGCGCGACAACTTTCATGATCAACAACTCAACTGTCTCGGTGACACTCAGTGCTTCGCAAACTGCTGCACAGCGACTGTCTGCAGTGCTGGCAGCAGTGAATGCCGGCGTTGATACCCATGGCGTAAAGGCATCTCTGAATGACCTGGGCGGCGTCAACCTGACCACCGTCGATGGCCGTAATCTGTCCATAAAAATTGCCTTGGGGGCAGGAATGAGCAACGCCGATTTGGGATTAAACGCAGGCATTCCAAGCAGTTCAGGGGGCACGCCGCCGGAATACAAAACCTTTTATGGAAGCGTCACCCTTGAGTCCCGTCAGCCCTTCACCATGACGCCCGGTGTCAATGGTTATTCAAGTACATCTAACTTTAAGGCCCTAGGCTTTTTAGAGGGCCATTACGGTTTCGAAAGCACCGGACAGTTGAGTTTTCAGGTTGGGGCTAGGCGCTATCAAACCATCAATATAGACATGCCCGACTTTGGCAGCCAAGGGGGTCTCACTGGACTGATCACGGCTGACGCTCAACTGGGTACCCCAATCGTTGGGATTGCCACCCCCGAAAGTGCAACAAAATCGATTGAATTGTTGGACCGCGTGATGCAAAAGGTCAACGAATCTCGCGCCACCATGGGCGCAGTCACCAACCGCCTCAACCATGCCATGGACAATATCACCAACGTGTCCATGAACACCAGCAACTCACGCAGCAAAATAGAAGATACCGACTACTCGCTGGCGTCTTCTGATCTGGCTCGCGCACAAATCATTCAGCAAGCAGCCACTGCTGTTTTGGCACAAGCCAACGCCAGTCAACAGATTGTTTTGAAGTTGTTGCAACAATAAAAAAAGGTCCTTGCGGACCTTGGTGGCATCAGCTTTTGTTTTGGGACACTGGGTGGTGTGAGTCATTAAAGGTTTTTAAAAATGACCGTTCAGACAACAACTCCGCATGGTCTGGGAAACATTGCAGGCCTTCTTTTACGACCTCAAAAGCCCTGCCTTGATCCGCAGACCCGCGCACGACGGACTAGCCAGATGAGAACTTGTCCGTTTTGTAAAATTAGGGGTTTAGGCTCTACCCACCGCAGCTAGCCAGGTGCTCCTTCAGGGCAACGATGCCCATCACCCTGGCTTTCTTGCCCATTTTTTTATCCTTGTCTAGCCCCCCGACAGAGGCCCCAAATTGAGTCTCTCTGGCCAAAACGACTCGCTGCGCCTCGTCGTGGTCAAAGATGCCCACGAGTCCGAAAGCCAACCTCGCGCACTGGACCAGTGCCTTGTGCCTGAGCATGCGCCTGGGGTGCGTGAGCCAGGCCTGGCTCGTCCCCCTGACCTCGACCAGGTACTCGCGCAAGCGAGTTGGCACGCGCCTGTCCCATCTGTGCAGGGTGCACTCGACCCAGGCCGGCACGCCGTCGATAAGCTCGGATGACTCTCTGAACTGCATACCCGCGAAGGCCCTGTGCGTGTTGAGGATGCGGCTCCAGCCGTCGACGCCAACCACCACCAGGGCGGGGCCTACGAGCGGGTCCCCGCCACGCAGCATGTAGACCTCCCTGCCGAGGGGGTCAAGGCCGTGCCTCTCGCAGGCCAGGAGCAGCGCCTCGAGCTCGGCCTGGGACCATGTAATGAGCGCTGATAGCGAGGTCTGCGTGAGGGACTGCACGAATGACTCGGGGCTCATCCCGGAGCGCTCTAGGCAGCGCTTAAAGACCGTAAGCCCCATCGCCCTGACGTGTGCCGGTGTGTCCGTGCCGCCCTTCCCTGGCCCGCCGCATGGGCCTGTGCCTTGTTGGTCATGCATGGGCGAGGCCCCCCAGCTGAAGGCGCCTGGCGGGCACGCCCTCGAGCAGGTAGTCGGCCACGAGCTCAGGCCTGTCGCGCCTGAGTCTCGCAAGGTCCACGCGGCGTGCAGGGGCCGAGGTGCGCCAGGTGGCGAGCGTCCGGCCACCGTGGGTGAGCCGCTCGGCACCGCCTATGAGCACAGAGATGCGGTCCTTGATCGCCTCGGACTCCTGCTCGAGCCGCTTGGACAGGTCGTTTATTCGACGCAGCCTTCTAAGCTGCCCAAGGGTCGCCTCGTCGGCCTCGATTTGTGAGCCCTTAGTCTCCCTTGGGTGCAGGAGCTCGACATCCTTGCGGGTGGTGGGCTCGGGCGGCCTACCCGTCATGACGTGGTCGTCCCAGAATGTGAGCGCGGCTCGCACCAGAGCGTCGCCCAGCGCGGGGTCGTGCGTTACCCTGTAGACCCTCAGGTCGCTGTTGCCCAGAAGCACGGCGAGGTGGGCCTCCTCGCAGCCCGTGATGGTGGTGTACCAGGCGCACTGGGCCAGGTACGAGGCGGGCACCTCGTCGCTCCAGGGCCTGCCCCACTCGCCCGCGTTGAATGCGCTTGCGGTCTTGCACTCAAGCAGGGTGCGGGTGCACACACGACCCTCAACATCAATCACGCCGGAGCTGTCTGTGCTCACAAGGCGGTCCACGTGGGCGAAGAGGTGACGGTGCGTGGGATGGAAGAGGGTCCGACGGTGCTCGTGCGTCGTGTGCCCGGTGAGCCGCTCGTACTCCTGGGCGACGAAGGGCTCCAAGTGCTGGCCGAAGCGCAGGTGGATCCCTCCCTCGGCCTCATCTAAGGGGGCCGCGCCCGAGGGCTTCCCCTCTAAACATTCCTCATCGACATCGTTTGTTGGCGGCCAGCTTAAGTCCCCCATCACCTTTGCTACCGGGCAATCGGCGCCGACCTTCTCCAGCCAGACCTGCAGCGGGCTGCGGTAGGGCGAGAGACCCAGGATCGCCCCCACATCCGACCCGCCCAGCCCCCAGGGGCGCACTAACGCCCCAGCCCTGACCCCGACATTTGCTGCTTGCATAGACAACCCCTAAAAATGATTAGGGAACAATTGTATCTATAAAAGATACAAAATGTCAACAACAAAGAATCAATCTACCTTCTGATCGCTGCCCTGCTTGAGCCGTGTGACTTGGACCGACTCCAGCGCCACGCCCAGCACGACCAGGTAGTCGCCCTCCTGATACATGTCCTTGTTGCCGATGAAGGCCTGGTAGTACCTCGCCCCCTCCCTCACCTTGGCGTAGAGCAGATGGCAGTCGCCCCTAGCGTCGTGGGCGTAGATCAGGTCGTCCGTCGTGTGGGGCAGAGCCGGGTCGAAGAGTACGAGGGAGCCCGACTGGATGCCGGTCAGCCAAAGGTTCTTGACCTCGCGGGTCTCAAAGCGCATGAAGTAGGCCCCTTCCGAGACGCTGCGGGGGGTCGGGTAGGAGCCGTCGGTCGGTCGCCGCAGCCGGTAGACGAAGTCCTCAACTCGTGTGTACTTGGCGTAGTCGACGACGGGGAGCCGCCTCACGGGGGGGCCAGCGCCCTCGCTAAGTAGGTGGGCGACGGGCACGCCAAAGAGCTGTGCGAGCTGATCTAGCCTTGAGTGCTCGGGGTGGGTGTGCCCCTGCTCCCACTTGGAGACCGAGGCGCGGGTCACGCCAAGTTGGCTCGCGACCTCCTGGAGCGTCAGGCCCATGGCCAGCCGCAGCTCACGTATCCTTTGGCTGATCATGGCCCATCATAGCCAGCCCAGATGCTGGGCGGCAAGTACCCAGGATGCAGGACCGGGCTACGGCCACGCCAGGCGTGGCCCGATGGAACCCTTAAAAGGCGCACTGCCAACGCCTAGGGCCCTGTTCCAGCCAAAGGCCGAGACTTTTTTTTGGTCGCGGGAGGGGGCCCAGGCACGCCACCCGCAGCCTCAGTCCCAGGGGCCCTCTTTCAGCTCCCTCGCTGTCCTGATGCTTGTGAGGCTATCGCGCAGCCCGCGCTGCACGCTTGACTTCGCCCTGGACATGCGCTCGTCGGTCAGTACCGCGACTGTGCGCTCGTTCTTGAGGTCGTTCACGGCGTCAAGGATGCGCCCCTGGTTCCTCAGGAGCCAGTAGGCTACAAGCGCGGAGGCCTGCCCGCCCTCACTGATGCGCCGCCCAAGGTAGCTCAGTCCCTGCCTGGCCTCGAGCATCACCACGTCCATCTCCTGGAAGAAATGCTCGTGCATGAGGTCGCTCAGGCCCGGAAGGGCGAGGAGCTCGCACGCGCGCTCGTACAGCTGCGCCACGCGCTGGTCGGGCAGTGTCTCCAACGACCGCGGGGGCTTGGCTCCCGACTTTGTGCCGCCACCCTGGCCCGAGCCCTTTGCCCCGGGCGGCTTGGCCAGCACCCGCCAGGCCCTGAGCAGCTGGGCCCGAAGCACGCCCTGGGCGTGCAGCGTGCCCAGCACCTCCAGGTGCGTCTCGGCCCAGGGGAAGTCCAGCCTGCGAGACAGCTCCATTAGGCTCACCCCATCGTGCTCGGCCCTGTAGATCTGGTCACGCTCGTAGGCGTTGAGGGTCTGCATCTTGGCAAGCTCGTGCGCGACGTCCTGGCACAGCGTCATGGCGATCTCGCCCAGCGGCTTGAGCTCCTGCACCACGCCAAGAAGCTTCTCGTGGTAGACGTCCGACTGCCTGGGCTGGGCAATGTAGGCGCCGTGCTTGAGTGAGTTTTCCGCGGCCATAGCGCGGCCCGCTGCGGTCCTTGGGCCACCGCTTCGGGTGCTGGATGGGCGCTTAATGAGCTTGTCCTTATGCAGCCCTCTGATCTCGCCAGGTAGCGGCCCCTTCGGGGTGCGTGCAACTTCAACCGCGACGTCAGCCCTCTCCGCACCCACCTGGATCCTGGCCCCCTTTGGACCAGGGTCATTTGCCTCTTTATCAGACATAAGCCAGCCTTATACAGTTTCGAGTTGAATTGCATTATCCTTAGCAGAAGGATATATTCAAGTCCCGTCGGGTAAGTAAACTGAAATCGAGCAAGACTCTAATGTGACAAAGTTGAAAGCTGGCGAGACAGCCGGCTTGGCGCGTGTCCAAATCTTTCACTAAGCAGCCACCGCCGTACTGGCTCAAGCCAACGCCAGACAACAGATCGTTTTGAAGTAGCTACAACAATAAAAAAAGGTCCTTGCGGACCTTTCTGACCTTGGTGAGATTAGCTTTTGCTTTGGGACACTGGGTGGTGAGAGTCATTAAAGGTTTTTAAAAATGACCTTTCAGACAACAACTCCGCATTGTCTGGAAAACATTGCAAGCCCTCCTCTACGACCTCATAAGCCCTGGCTGGGTCCAGATTACAACGCAGGGACCTTGCCAAAATAACAAACGTTAAAACCGGTGAATTCGCACCTTGCATGCGTTTGAGCTCTTCGAGCAACTCAACTGCTAAAGACCAATCTTGCCTGGTACTCGCCAACAAGCCCGTGACGGCCAATATGTCCTCCGAATAAGGGTAAAGGTTGAGTGCTGCCTCACCCATCAGGTATGCGAACTCATCTTTGCCATCGCGCATCAAAGCTTGGATGGTTTGGCAGATTTCGGAAGGTGTATAGCGCGATAAATCTCGCTCGTTGACCATGGCGCCAAGCTGTTGCTTGGTTGAAATTTCTTGAAGCAATAATGACATTTGGTGTCCTCACTCAATAGACTGACCATCACTTATGCAAAGAACATGCCATCTGCGCTTGCCAAGCTTATACACAGGCATGCGACTTGCTAATCAACACAAGAAACGAATCAACATCGAGACATTTACTTTTGAACTAATTAAAGCTTTGAAATAACCTTTAATGATTCAACATGGATGTCGACTTCTTGACAATAATCAAAACAATCCAATGAACTCTACTTTTCAAAAAAATATCGACGCCTTCAAGACCCGCTTCAAGTGGAACGATGAAGCTGTCGAGGCATTGAGAAAGACGCCGTTTGACTTTGCGCACACGCCCAGCATCCGCAACAGTGCGGTGGGTTTGCCCAATATTTATTACGGGGAAGGCGAGAGTGAGTTATCTGTTTTCGATGAACGTAACCCTTACGCAGATATACAAAGTGCCTTAAAGCCGTTTGAGGGAAAGGAAATATCCCATGTTATCTGTCTTGGGTTGAATTTTGGATTTTTGACCGAAGAGGTTTTGAACCAATATACCGACTTAAAGCGCATCGTCATCGTGGAGCCTTCAGGTGCTTTTTTCTTAGAGCAACTGGAAGTCATGGATTTGAGCGCTCAAATTGCCAATGAAAAGGTATCTTTCATTATTGGTAATAGCGTTCCAGACTCTGTCGGCCTATTGGCGCCGCATTTTCAAATTGCCAGCGCTGACATGAAGGAATGGGGCTTTGCGCTGCTCCCCAATGCATTGCAGCTGTACGGCGAATTCTCCAAAGAATTCATTGCCCAGTTTGGCAATTTGATGTATTTCCAAAAACTCAATGCCAACACAGCAACCGTGTTTGGTCCCAAGTTTTTAAAAAACTATTTAAACAATGTCACCCACCTGCCGCAGTCACATTACGTGTCGCAAATTGCGGGTAAGTTTGATGGCGAGCGCTGCGTGATCATCTCGGCTGGGCCATCATTAGAAAAACAGTTGCCCTTGCTCAAGGCCATTCAAAACAAAATTGTGCTGATATCGGTTGGTGCGGCCTTACCAACACTGCATGCCCATGACATCCACCCCCATTTTGTTGTTTTGATCGATCCCATTGAGCTCAACATCAACGATTTTTCATCGGGTAAATTCACCCGCGAGATTTTGATCAGCTCGTTGGTTGGTAACTCATCTGTGGTGGCCAACTTCCAAGGCAAGAAATTTTTCACCCAGTACAGTCAATCTTTTGATGAAGCGCCCAGCAATCCTTTTGGGAAAATGTGTTTCATGGACAGCGCAGGCTCGGTGGCAAATTGCGCCTATTCGCTTGCCAAGATCATTGGCATGAAATCCATAGCGTTTGTGGGCCAAGACTTGGCTTACACAGGCGGCGTCAGCCACGCCCTGGGGCACCAACAAAGAGAAGACAAAACCACAGAGGACATGGAAAAAGACGCCGGCATGAAAAAGGTTGCTGGCTATCACGGCGACACGGTTTACACCACCATCGCCATGGATGTTTTCAAGGCTTGGTTTGAAGCGCGGTTTGCGGCTGACAAAGACATCACAGTTTTAAACTGTACCGAGGGCGGCGCCATGATCAAGGGGGCTATACAACAACCATTTCAATCTCTTGCAGATGAAGTATCTGCCCAGCCAGACATAGATATCAGTGCTCACCTGGATATACCTTCGGTACAAATCCCGAGCGTCAAATCATTGTTTCAAAAAGACTTGGCGGATATCAATTCGGTGACCAAAATTTTATCGGCCAGCTTGAGTAGCTTTAACCAGGTGAAGAAAAACGATCAAGACGAAAAAGCCATAAGCAAGGCCATCAAAATGTTGACGGGTTTTAAAGACTATTTGACCAAGATTGAAAAATCATCTGCCCCGCACATCACCTACATCATGACGCGCGCTTTGCTGAACTTGTCGAAAGAGAATATCAGTGAGTCAGACAGCAGTTTGGAGGTACTCAACAAACTCAAACCACACCTGACGGACCTTCGGTCAGGTTGCGAAACATACTCCACCTTGTTGCTTGAAGTATTGAAAACCTTGCAGCAAAAACCCATGACCCATCCGTGATATGACAAACCTCAAAACCGCATCGACTGACAGGCAAAAGCCAGGCTGGTGGCGCAGTGCTGTGCTGCACGAAGACGCGCAGATTGAACACGCGATTCGAAATTTGGAAGAGACCGGCTATCAAATAGTGCTGGTCACCAACGCTGCAGGCAAATTTTTAGGCACCTTGACCGACGGTGACATTCGTCGCGGCATGCTCGCTGGTTTAGCGCTGAACACGCCTATCAAACAAATGATCAATCCCAAGCCATTGATCGCGCCTGTTGAAGTCAGCCGTGAAACCGTGCTGCACATCATGCATGCCAACAAAATCCACCAAATCCCCGTGGTGGACGGCCAAGGTCAATTGGTAGGTTTGCATATTTGGTCCACCGTCATCACCACCAACCAGCGACCCAACACCTTGGTCATCATGGCGGGGGGCATGGGCAAGCGCCTGCGCCCCTACACCGATGCATGCCCCAAGCCAATGTTGCGCGTGGCGGGCAAACCCATGCTGGAACACATCATCGAGCGGGCAAAGCTCAATGGGTTTTCAAACTTCATCATCTCAGTCAATTATTTGGCAGAAGTGATCACCAATTACTTTGGAAACGGCCGACAGTTCAATGTGTCCATCAACTACGTCCACGAGACAGAGCCCTTGGGTACAGGAGGCTCACTCAGCCTGATTGACCCGCTGCCCAGTGAACCCATCGTCATTACCAACGGCGATGTGCTAACCCAAGTGAACTATGCTGAAATTTTGGACTTTCATCTGAACAACCAAGCGGTCGCCACCATGGCGGTACGCAACTTTGAATGGCAACACCCCTTTGGCGTGGTCAACACCAACGGCGCAGACATCATTGGGATTGACGAAAAACCCACCACACGGACCTTGGTCAATGCGGGCATCTATGTGCTCAGCCCACAGGCCGTGGCGCAACTGCAGCCCCAAACCTACTGCGACATGCCCTCGCTGTTTCAACAGCTGATGGCCTCCCAGCACAAAACCATCGTCTTTCCCATGCACGAGCCTTGGATTGATGTGGGCCGTGAAGCCGACTACTTGGTGGCCGCCGATCAATTCAAAATCACCTGATATGAAAAAAACTCTGATCACTGGGGCCGATGGCTTCATCGGCTCACACCTCACCGAGCTGTTGGTGCGGCAAGGTCATGCCGTCAAAGCCCTGAGTCAGTACAACTCATTCAACCATTGGGGTTGGCTGGAAGACCTTTCTTGCTTGAACGATATTGAGGTGGTCAGTGGTGATGTACGTGACCCGCATTTTTGCCGCCACATCACCAAAGATGTAGGCCAGGTATTTCATTTAGCCGCACTGATTGCCATCCCCTACTCCTATGTGGCGCCGCAAAGCTATGTGGATACCAACGTCAACGGAACGCTGAACATGTGCCAGGCGGCATTGGATAACGGTGTAGAGCGTTTCATCCACACATCCACCAGCGAGGTATACGGTACCGCGCAATACATCCCCATCAACGAAGCACATCCCTTGCAACCGCAGTCGCCTTACAGCGCCTCCAAAATTGGGGCGGACGCCATTGCCATGAGTTTTCACCATGCATTTGGTTTGCCACTCACCGTGGCTCGCCCCTTCAACACCTATGGTCCACGGCAGTCGGCCCGCGCAGTTATCCCAACCATCATTGGCCAAATTGCCAGCGGTGTGGCCCAAATCAAGTTGGGCGACACCACGCCTACCCGCGACTTTAATTTTGTCAGTGACACCTGCCAAGGGTTTGCGCAGCTGGCTCAATGTGCTGGGGCAATTGGCCAAGTGGTAAATATTGGTTCCAACACCGAAATCAGTGTGGGTGACACATTGAACATGATCAAGGACATCATGCACAGCCAGGTGGAATTTGTCAGCGATGAATCTCGCCTGAGACCCAGCCAATCAGAGGTGTTTCGCTTGTGGTGCGACAACCAAAAAATACAGCAGCTCACGGGCTACCAAGCCCATGTGGGCTTGCGCGAGGGCCTGACAAAGACCATCGAATGGTTTACGCAAGCTGACAATCTGGCCAAATACAAAACAGGCATTTACAACGTCTAAGCCATGGATCAACTGGTTTCATTTATCCGCGAGGTGTATGGCAGCCATGGCCCTATTGCGCTGCACGAGCCGATTTTTACAGGCCGCGAAAAAGACTATGTGAATGAAGCCATCGATTCGACGTATGTGTCGAGCGTGGGTAAGTTTGTCAACCGATTTGAAACAGATCTGACCCACTACACAGGCAGCCAACAAGCGGTTGCCACGGTCAACGGTACGGCAGCGCTGCATGTGGCCTTGGTGGCATGCGGCGTTGGCAATGGTGACTTGGTCATCACGCAGTCGCTGACTTTTGTTGCTACTTGTAACGCCATTCGGTATTGTGGTGCTGACCCTATTTTTGTGGACGTTGATGCACATACTTTGGGTTTGTCGCCAATGGCTGTGCGCCAATGGCTAGAAGAACATGCTTTTATGGACGACCAAGGTCAATGTCGGCACACCGACTCCATGCGCGCCATCAAAGCAGCCTTGCCCATGCACACCTTTGGCCATCCCGCCGACCTTGACGGCCTGGTCGCTGTTTGCCGCGATTGGCAGCTGGTATTGATTGAAGACGCCGCAGAGTCTTTGGGCAGTTTTTACAAAGGCCAACACACCGGCACTGTGGGCGCACTGGGCACATTGAGTTTCAACGGCAACAAGACCATCACCACCGGAGGTGGAGGTGCCGTGTTAGCCAGCGGCCCCTTATTGGCTGCTCGAATCAAGCACCTCACCACCACAGCCAAACAAGCCCATGCCTATGACTTTGTTCACGATGAATTGGCATTCAACTACCGCATGCCCAATCTCAACGCCGCGCTGGGTTGCGCCCAACTCGAACAACTGACAGGGTTTATCAAAGCCAAGCGCGAATTGGCCATGGCCTATAAAGCCTTTCTTGCTGACAGCGATTGGCAGTTTATTGACGAGCCTGAGGGATGCCAATCGAATTTTTGGCTCAATGCCGTTCAGTGTCAAAACCGTTCTCAAAGAGACGCTTTGCTGCACCACCTGCACAGCCATGGCATCTTGTCGCGGCCCAGCTGGACACCCATGCATCTGTTGCCCATGTACGCCGCTTGTTTGCGTGGTGCATTGCCACAGACAGCGCGTTTGTTCGATACCTTGGTGAATCTACCCAGCGGCGTGCCAGCTGCTCGCTCAGCATGAAGCGCACCGTCGCAGTTTTCACGGGCTCGAGGGCCGACTACGGCTTGCTCTTTTGGCTCATGAAAGACATTCAAGCCCATGGTGACTTGACACTGCAAACGCTGGTGAGTGGCATGCACCTCTCAGCCAAGCACGGCGACACTTGGCGCGATATCGAGAAAGACGGCTTTCGCATCGACCAGCGTGTTGACCTTCAACTGACTGGCGACCAAGCCTTGGACATTGCTCAGGCTGTGGGTCGTGGTGTCATCGAAATAGCCCAAGCACTGTCAGAAATGAAGCCAGATATTTTGGTTATTTTGGGCGACCGTTTTGAAGCCTTGGCAGCTGCCCAAGCAGCCCATTTTTTACGCATTCCTATTGCTCACTTGCATGGCGGCGAAATCACCCAAGGTGCAAACGATGATGCCACCCGACACGCCATCACCAAACTGGCTCACATCCACGGCGTGTCAACCGAGGAACATCGCCAGCGGGTTATTCAAATGGGTGAGGCACCCCACGCTGTGCATTGCGTCGGTGCGTTTGGACTGGACGCGATTCGCCGCACACCGCTTATGCCTCGAAGCGACCTTCTGGCCGCCTTGGGGTTTGACCCAACTTTGCCATTTGCCGTTCTCACCTACCACCCTGCCACCTTAGGCCACGAAGATGGATTGAACACCTTGCAAAACATTTTGCAAGCTTTGGAAGCCCACCCACATTTGCAAGTGCTTGTCACCTACCCCAATGCCGACGAAGGCAACACGGCCATCATCGAGGCTATCCATGCAGAAGCCATGCGCCGACTACTGCGCGTCAAAGCCTTTGCATCGCTGGGCATGGTGAAGTACCTCAGCGCCCTTCAACACGCGGCTTTTGTCGTGGGTAACTCGTCGAGCGGACTGATCGAAGCACCCTCTTTTGGCATTCCCACCATCAATGTCGGGATTCGCCAACGGGGTCGGTTACAACCTGCCTCCGTCATCAACACAGAAACCAATGCAGTCGCTGTGGGTAGCGCTATCAACCAAGCTTTGTCCACCGATTTTTCTCAGTTTTGTCGCAGCGTTGTGAACCCCTATGGGGACGGATATGCAGCGCAGAAGATGCTGGCTGTTTTGCAGACCTCTTCTTTGAGCACTGTTAAAGTATTTTTCGATTCAGGGGCCGCCCATGTCGTTTGAACCCCAGCAGGTTTATGTGATTGCCGAAGCCGGTGTGAACCACAACGGCCAATTGGACTTGGCCATGCAACTGGTTGATGCCGCTGCCAGCGCAGGTGCCGATGCGGTGAAGTTTCAAACTTTTCAAGCAGACCGCTTGGCCAGCCCAACCGCACCCAAAGCGTCCTACCAAACCCAAACCACATCTGCGAATGAATCACAACACGCCATGCTCAAAAAGTTGGAGTTGCCCTTTGAGTGGCACTTGCAACTTCAGCAATACGCCCAAAAGCAGGGCATCACCTTCCTTTCGACACCTTTTGATTTGGTCAGCTTGAAGTTTTTGCAAACCCTTCGACTGCCTATGCTCAAAGTGTCCTCTGGCGACTTGACCAATGCGCCCTTTTTGTGGGCCTGCGCGCACAGTAGTGTGCCGCTGGTGGTGTCCACAGGCATGGCCACATTGTCTGAAGTGGAACAAGCATTGGCTGTGATTCACCACAGCTTGCACCACAACAGCGAACCTCAGCACATGGATGCCGTCTGGTCTCACTGGGTCGCGCAAAGCGATCGCAGCTTGTTAGCCTCGCAGGTCACGCTGCTGCACTGCACCTCTCAGTACCCCACCCCCATGACCGAAGTGAACTTGCTCGCCATGGACACGCTGCGCGATGCCTTTCATTTGCCAGTGGGCTATTCGGACCACACCCAGGGCACAGCCATTCCCATCGCGGCAGTCGCGCGCGGCGCCCGTGTGATTGAAAAACACCTCACACTGGACTGCACAATGCAAGGCCCAGACCACCGTGCCTCTCTTGAGCCCGATGAATTTGGCTACATGGTGAAGGCTATTCGACAGCTGGAAGTTGCCATGGGCCATGGTCATAAAGTAGCCCAAGCCAGCGAACTCAATACCCGCTTGGCAGCGCGCAAACAAGTGGTGGCTGCGCGCTCCATTACCAAAGGACACACCTTCACACGCGAAGATTTGGAAACAGCGCGCAGCGGCCAAGGTTTGCCGGCCCATGACTTGTGGCAACTCATAGGCTGTGTTGCACAAAAAGACTTCGCCGCTGGCGAAGCCATACAAACATGAATAGCCACAACCTGCAAAGCAAACCCTGGGTGTTGCTGGGTGCTGGCGGCCATGCCAGCGTGGTGCTGGCCTTGTTGCGTGAACTTTGCTGTGATGTGGTTTGCGTGAGCGACCCCGCGTTACTGGCGCAATCGAAATCCGAATGGCATGGGCTACCTGTGTGCGACGATGCCACGGTAATTGCGAAATATTCGCCCACCCATGTGTTTTTAGCCAATGGCGTTGGCTTTGTCCAAACGCCTGAGCCACGGCAAGGTGTCTTCGACACCTATGCTCAGAGGGGCTACATCTTTCCTGCCTTGGTACACCCTTTCAGCTGGGTCGCCCCAGATGTCCTTGTCGAAGAAGGCGTGCAAATCATGGCCGGCGCTGTGGTGCAAGCAGGCACACAGTTGGGCACCAACACCTTGGTCAACACCGGCGCTCGCATAGACCATGGGTGCCAGATTGGTCCCCATGGCCATATTGCCTGTGGTGCCATTCTTTGCGGGGCCGTTAAATTGGGTTCCCATGCGTTTATCGGTGCAGGTTCGGTGGTGATACAAGGCATTCAACTTGGAGACCACTGCACTGTGGGGGCTGGTTCAGTGGTTCTGCAAAGTCACGGCAATCAACATCGTTTGGTCGGTACGCCAGCCCGGGTCATACCCAACACACCCAAGGGAATAACACCATGAAATTTTTAGTCATTGGCTTGGGCTCTATGGGCAAACGCCGCATACGCTGTTTGCAGGCTTTAGGTTTTCAAGACATTGTGGGTGTGGATGTGCGCGAGGACAGACGCCAAGAAGCCCAGACCAGTTATGGCATCCAAGTACACAGCGACTATGCAGACACCATGCAACAACATGCTTTTGGTGGTGTGGTGATTTCGCTGCCTCCGCTGCTTCACGTGGCAGCCATGCAAGCATGCCTGAAGCACAGCACCCCATTTTTTGTTGAAGCCAGTGTGGTGGACGATGGTTTGGCCGACATCATTCACGCCGTTAAACAACAAGGGCTGTTGGCTGCCCCCTCCTCTACCTTGCACTTTCATCCTGCCATTGCATGCATCCGTGACATCGTTGCCTCTGGTGCTTTGGGTACTTTGTCGAATGTGATCTTGCACTCCGGCCAGTACCTGCCCGACTGGCACACTTACGAAAAAGTATCGGATTACTACGTTTCCACGCCCGCCACAGGTGGTGCGCGAGAAATTGTTCCTTTTGAGATGACCTGGTTCACAGAGGTGTTTGGCTTTCCGCAAAATGTGGCATGTCACTTCAGAAAAACCATCCATATTGAAGGGGCTGAAGGTATTGCCGACACTTACAACGCCGTCCTCGACTACGGCGGTTTTTTGGCCAACGTGACGGTGGATGTGGTATCGCTCCAAGCGACACGTCGCTTGCTGATCAACGGTTCCAAGCAACAACTGGTCTGGAACTGGGAAGATGCTGCAGTCAATGTGTTTGATGGCGCGAGTGCCCAATGGACTCACCTGCCCTACGACTCTGGCACTTCAGCGGCTGGGTACAACAAAAACATTGGTGAAAATATGTACATCGATGAACTACGTGCTTTTGTGGATGCCATAGAGGGCAAGGCAGCATTTCCGAACAACCTTGACAACGACCATGCGGTGCTCAAGCTTTTGTACCGCTTAGAGTCCACCGATGCCGTGGGCATGGCACAAGTGATGTCGCCATGAAGATTGGCCTGCTCGTCACAGCCCGCATGGGTTCCACCCGACTCCATGACAAACACCTCAAGCCCTTGAATGGTCGCCCAGCGCTGTCCTATTTATTGGATCGCATTGAACATACTTTCAAAACACCGGTGTTGGAAGGTTTGGCGCAGGTGTTCATTGCGACTGGAAATGTCTCTGCCAATGCTGCGCTGGGCGTCTTGTCCAATGACCATGTGCGTTTGTTTCATGGCGATGACGACAACATTCCCCTGCGCCATTTGCAGTTGGCAAAAGCCCATTCATTAGATGCCATCGTATCCATAGATGGCGACGATGTGTTTTGTAGCCCTGAGGCCATGCACGCGGTTTATGAAGGTTTGATGCAAGGCCTGCCTTTGGTCAAAACTACGGGCTACCCGTTTGGCATGAATGCGTGGGGCTACAGTTGTGAAGCACTGGCGCAAGCGGTAGCCACCCAAGACCATGGCTTGTTGGAGACAGGTTGGGGACGTGCATTTGATGCCATTGAGGCCAAGGTCATCGAGCTTCATTGCCCCGACGCCGAGAAAGTCCGCGCCACCTTGGACTACCCGCTGGATTTGGATTTTTTCAGCGCCGTGACAGCGCACATTCCTGAGTGGCAAACTTTGTCCACCCCAGACTTGGTGGCAAAGATAGTGGCACAAGATTTGCATCTTATTAACGCCAGTTTGCATGATGTGTACTGGCAAAATTTTCATGCCCAGATGAACCAGGAAAAAAGCAGAGAGCTTTCATGAATTACAGCGAAAGACTACACCGTGTCATCCCAGGGGGTGCCCACACCTACTCTCGCGGGGACGATCAACACCCCAGCAATGCGCCCCCCATTTTGAGCGGCGGCAAAGGCTCGCGTGTGTGGTCTCCCGATGGCCGTGAATTTTTGGACTACGGCATGGCCTTGCGTGCTGTGTCGATTGGCTACGCCGAGCCTGAAATCAACAAAGCTGCCATTCGCGGCTTGGAGCTTGGAAACAGCCTAACCCGTGCCTCGATGATCGAACTCGAAGCCGCCGAACTGCTGGTGAGCCTGATCGATTCCGTGGACATGGTCAAGTTCACCAAGAATGGTTCCACCGCCACATCCGCAGCTGTCAAACTGGCACGTGCGTATACAGGCCGCGAATTGGTGGCTCGCTGTGCCCAACACCCCTTCTTTTCGTTTGATGATTGGTTCATTGGTTCAACGCCCATCACCAAAGGCATACCCGCAGACACCATTCGCCAAACCAAACAATTTAACTTCAATGACATTTCTTCTCTGGAGGCCTTGGTACAAGCCCATCCCGATCAATTTGCTTGTGTGATTTTGGAGCCTGCCGCCACCGAATGCCCTGCTGTGGGGACATCCACTGGCTGCTGTGGGCAAGCCATTTGCACGCGCAACTTCTGCGGTGAACAACCCAATTATTTGCAACAGGTGCAGGCCCTGTGTAAAAAGCACGGCATTGTGTTCATATTGGACGAAACCATCACAGGCTTTCGCTGGCACATGAAAGGCGCACAACATGTGCACGGTGTGCAACCTGACCTGAGCACATTTGGCAAAGCCATGGCCAACGGTTTTTCTGTGGCCGCTGTCGCTGGACGGCGCGAGATCATGGAGCTGGGCAGCATTGACAAACCTGGACAAGAGCGATTGTTTTTGCTGTCCACCACCCATGGCGCGGAAATGTCTGGTTTGGCTGCATTTATTGCCACCATGCAGTTTTTAGACAAGCACCAAGTCATTCCCCACCTGTGGCAATACGGTCATGCCCTCACCCAGTTGCTCAACCGCAAAGCACAAGAACACGGTCTGTCGCAATACTTCAAAGCTTCGGGCCCTGCCGCCAACCCTTATTACCTCACCACCCAAGCCGACGGCAGCGCCTCGTTTGAGCTGCGCACTTTGTTTGCCCGCGAGATGATTGCCAACGGCGTTCTCATGCCTTGGTTGGCTTTCAGTTACAGACACGGCGAAGCCGAACTGGCGCAAACATCTCAAGCATTGGACATTGCCTTCGCCGTTTGCAGCACAGCTTTGCGCAATGGACTGGCAGATGCGCTGATGGGCGAGAACATTATCAAACCTGTGTTTCGACGACACAACTGAAACCTATGCTGAACAACCAAGTGGTGGTGGTGACTGGAGGCGCTGGCTTGTTGGGCCAAGCATTTGTGCGCGCCATCGTTGCCAACCATGGCACAGCTGTGATTGCCGATGTCCATGCAGACAAAGGACAAGCGGTGTGTGCCAGCATCGCTCAGGAGCTGAACACCGATAAGGTCAGTTTTGTGCAGGTGGACATCACCAGCAAGGACTCCTTGCAAAGCGCCATTCATTCGCTTCAGAGTCAATACGGCAGGATCGACGCCGTGGTGAACAACGCTTATCCGCGTAATGCACAGTACGGTCGGCCCTTTGAGGATGTTGAATACAGCGACTTTTGCGACAACTTGGGGTTGAACTTGGGTGGCTTGTTCTTGACCAGCCAACAATTTGCCCAACACTTTCAAAAGCAGGGTCACGGCAACATCATCAACATCGCATCCGTGTACGGCGTCATAGCGCCTAAGTTTGAGATATATGCCAACACCGCCATGACCATGCCAGTGGAATACGCGGCGATCAAGTCTGGCGTGATCCACTTGACCGCCTACATGGCCAAGCTGTTTAAAGGTCAACAGATTCGGGTGAACTGCATCAGCCCTGGCGGCATCTTGGACCAGCAACCCCCTTCTTTCTTGGAAGCCTATAAGGCCAATTCTTTGAACAAAGGCATGTTGGACGCCTCTGATTTAACCGGCACTTTGGTTTTTTTGCTGAGTGAGAACTCTCAATACATCAATGGCCAAAATATCGTTGTAGACGACGGGTTTGTTTTGTAAACGATTTTTATGAACATTCACTATTTATCTACGGCACGAATTGGCCAATGGGTGATCGTTGATCTGATATCTTTGAGCTTGGCTGAATTTTTTTAGGTGATGAGCACCTTTGATTGCAAGCTTATGAAGATTTGAGTGTTTAACATCCTTAAACACACAAACATCTGCGATTCAAAGGCGCGCTTCTTGCTTGAAACGCCTTAAGTTTGTACTTTAATTTATGGGAGTTTTTATGAAGGCAGTGATTTTGGCTGGCGGGCTGGGAACTCGATTAAGCGAAGAAACTGGATCACGTCCGAAGCCGATGGTAGAAATCGGCAAAATGCCAATACTGTGGCACATAATGAAAATGTATTCACACCACGGTATTAACGATTTCATTATTTGTTGTGGTTACAAAGGTTATTTAATCAAAGAGTATTTTGCTAATTATTTTTTACACATGTCTGATATTACGTTTGATATGACATCTAACGTCATGAACGTCCACCAAAAGCGTGCAGAGCCATGGACCGTCACGATGGTTGACACCGGAGAATATTCAATGACAGGAGGGCGCCTTCTTCGTGTTGCTGATTACATCAAGGATGAAGAAGCATTTTGCTTAACTTATGGCGATGGTGTTGCTGATAACGATATAACAGCCACAATTAATTTTCATAAAAGCCACGGTAAATCTGCCACCATTACAGCTACGTACCCTCAAGGCCGTTTCGGAGCTCTTGAGATTCGCGATGGAAAAGTTCTCAGCTTCAGAGAGAAGCCTCGTGGAGATGGTGTTCTTGTCAATGGCGGATTTTTTGTTCTTTCCCCAAAAGTCTTAGATTTATTAGAGGATGATTCAACGGTTTGGGAGCAAGGACCGCTGATACATTTAGCTTCTAAAGGTGAGCTTATGGCTTTCCAGCACTTTGGCTTTTGGCAGCCAATGGATACACTTCAAGATAAATATTCTTTAGAGCAAATGTGGGCATCAGGCTCTGCTCCTTGGAAAGTCTGGGATTAAACTTAACAACTACATTCCCGAATTACCCTATTTGCTTACTAAGGCTTCTGGCAATCGATGGACACCCTCGAAGACAATATCTACCAATATGATCTATATTAAAAACCTTTTGGATTAAGTGGTGACACAGATATCGATTCGCCCCCATTTGCAAAGCTCGGGGTTTTGGAAAGGAAAACGAGTCCTTGTGACTGGACATACCGGCTTTAAGGGTGGATGGCTTTGTTTGTGGCTTCATGCTCTCGGAGCCGAGCTTTGCGGGCTTTCTCTTGAACCTCCGACGACCCCCAACCTCTTTCAAGTAGTTGAACTGCAGCGGCTGATGCGGTCCGTTATTGGTGATATTCGCGACCCAAGAAATGTGAGTAATGTTTTCAGTGAGTTTAAGCCAGAGATCGTTTTCCACCTGGCCGCACAACCCTTGGTTCTGAGCTCGTACCGCGACCCAGTCCAAACCTATGAGACCAACGTGATGGGAACCGTCAACCTATTAGAAGCCGTTAGGACATCAACGTCTACTCAGGTGGTCATCAACGTGACCTCAGACAAGTGCTACCAGAACAGGGACGACGGCCAAGCCTTCACAGAAGACGACCCCATGGGTGGAAATGATCCCTACAGCAGCAGCAAGGGGTGCTCGGAGCTCGTAACGGCCGCTTACCGCCACTCTTTCATCAATAAAATGGGGATCGGATTAGCCACAGCCAGAGCTGGAAATGTCATTGGCGGTGGAGATTGGTCCGAGGACCGCTTAGTCCCCGACACACTGAAGGCATTCGAAGCAAAACGGCCCGTATTACTTAGACATCCAAATGCAGTCAGGCCTTGGCAGCATGTTCTTGATCCAATTTTTGGATACATCATTCTTGGCGAAGCACTATGGAAAGATCGACCGCGATTTAGCAGGGGTTGGAACTTCGGACCCGCCCAATCAAGCCTAAAAACAGTTGGCTGGATAGTCGAACGCCTTTGCCTCAACTGGGGTGACGATGCTACATGGGCCCTTGACGGTGCAACTGAATACCCGCACGAATCAAACTCTCTTGTGTTGGATCCATCAAAAAGCATGCAAGAGCTGGGCTGGCAGACCCGGTTGGGTATTGAAGAGACTATCGACAAGACTGTTGAGTGGCATCGTGCATGGCGACATGGAGAAAATTGCCGAGACAAGTCCTTTTCGCAAATCCATGAATACTCTGGAAAAATGTTGACATGAGCAATCTATTGGATCTACGTCAAAAAATAGCCGAGTTGGTCGATCAATATGCCACGGAATCTCTTTCGCCCAGCCCATTTCTACCGGGTCAGACAGCAGTACCCCCATCCGGAAAGTTGATTGGCCCTAAAGAGTTGCAACTCATGGTTGACGCCGCACTTGATGGCTGGCTAACAGCTGGACGATTCAATGAGTCATTTGAGGCGCGCTTAGCCAAATACATGGGGGTTAAACACGTCTTAACAGTCAACTCAGGCTCCTCCGCAAACTTGGTTGCTTTTAGTACGCTCACTTCACCGCGACTGGGGATTCGAGCCATCAAGCCCGGTGACGAAGTCATAACCGTGGCAGCCGGATTTCCAACAACAGTCAACCCAATTTCACAGACTGGGGCTGTGCCGGTGTTTGTGGATATCGAGCTTGGCACCTATAACATTGATGCATCAAAAATTGAGGCTGCGATAGGAGCCAAAACAAAAGCTATCGTGCTGGCCCACACACTGGGAAACCCCTTTAACCTAGATATTGTTTTGGAACTTTGTAAAAAACACGACCTTTGGCTTGTTGAAGACTGCTGTGACGCCTTAGGTTCTACCTACCGAGGACAGATGGTTGGCACATTCGGTGATATTGCGACTCTTAGCTTTTATCCCGCACATCACATCACCATGGGAGAAGGTGGCGCTGTCCTCACCAACAACAGCGAACTTAAGCAAATTGCTGAAAGCTTTCGTGACTGGGGAAGAGACTGCTACTGCCCACCTGGAAAGGACAACACCTGTGGAAAGCGCTATTGCTGGAAACTGGGGGATCTGCCGCATGGGTACGACCATAAGTACACCTACAGTCACATGGGCTACAACCTGAAGATCACAGACATGCAGGCTGCTTGTGGCTTGGCTCAATTGGATCGTCTTGAAGGCTTCGTCGAGCAGCGAAAGGCAAACTTTGATTTTTTGCTAAAGAAATTTAGAAGCCTTGAAGAATTCCTGATACTGCCTGCCCCTACCCCCCATTCACAACCATCTTGGTTTGGTTTTCCTGTGACATTGCGAAGTAACTCGCCAGTTGGTAGGCTAGAACTGTTAACGTATCTTGAACAAGAAAAAGTCGGCACCAGGCTTCTCTTTGCAGGAAACTTGGTGCGCCAACCCTACATGGCAGGTAAAAACTACCGAGTCTCGAATGAGCTAACCCATACTGATAGGGTGATGACCGATACATTCTGGATTGGCTTACAGCCAGCTTTGACGCAGGATATGCTCACCTATTCCGCATCGACAATTGCAAACTACCTGGGCGCAGAGATCTAAAGGAAAACATGACCCACGAAAAACTATTTGTCCTTGAGATGGCAAACAACCACATGGGCGATATTGAGCATGGACTCAGAGTGATTACTGAGTTTGGTGAGGTGTGTCGCCAATATCCAGAATTTAAGTTTGCCTTCAAATTGCAGTACAGAGATCTCGATACTTTTATTCATCCCAAGATGATCGGGCGAAACGATATCAAATACATCAAGCGGTTTTCTGAGACCAAGCTCACTCGTAAGGACTTTGACACACTTGTTAGCAAAATCCGTACTGAAGGCTTTATGGCCATGGCTACTCCATTTGACAACGCTTCGATCTCAACCATCGTTGATCAAAAACTTGACTTTCTGAAAATTGCCAGTTGCTCTTTCACTGACTGGCCCTTGCTGGAAGAAGCTGTCAACACAGGGTTGCCCATCGTTGCATCAACTGCAGGTGCCGATCTAGAAGATATCGATCGTGTTGTTAGCTTTCTTAACCACCGCCAGACCGATCTGGTGATCATGCATTGTGTGGGCGAGTATCCGACAGCGGATGAAAAACTACACCTGAGCCAAATTGATCTGTTGAAGAGGCGCTACCCTGGAACTCGAATCGGCTTTTCTACACACGAGGATCCTTCGAACACTGACATCGTGAAAATGGCGATTGCCAAGGGCGCAGACTCGTTCGAGAAGCATGTGGGCGTTCAGACTGAGAAATACGACCTCAACGCCTACTCTGCCAGCCCCAGTCAGGTTGACGCTTGGCTCAAGGCTGCGCGTTACGCCTTGAGTGTCTGTGGTGAAGGTCAAGACAGGCTACCCGTTAACAAGGCTGAGCGCGATGGGCTGCAATCCCTGCGTCGCGGGATTTTCCTCAGGCATGCAGTCCCTGCAAGTCATGTCGTGACGACAGAGGACATCTACTTTGCATTCCCGCCTGAGCCTTCACAGTTCACTGCAAATGAATGGTCAAAGTACGCCAAGTTTGAGACTACCCAAGAGCTCAAACCCGACGAAGCCCTCAAACCGTCCAACGCCATAGTCACAAATACTCGAGACAAGGTTTGGGAGATCGCACAGCGTGTAAGAGAATTGATCGATCACAGCAAAATCATTGTCCCTAGCGGCATAGATCTTGAGATATCACATCACTACGGTTTAGATAAATTTGATGAAATTGGCTTGACACTGCTGACCATTGTGAATCGTGAATACTGTAAAAAGCTACTGGTTTGTTTGCCAGGTCAGAAACATCCGGAGCAGTACCACCTCAAAAAGGAGGAAACATTTCATGTCCTTTACGGTCAAGTCAATATCTACCTGAATGGACAACACAAACTATGCAAGCCAGGAGATGTGGTTGTGATTGAACCCGGTGTGCGCCACGCTTTTGATACTCAATCCGGTTGCGTCATTGAAGAAATTTCTTCTACCCACCACCAAGACGACTCCTTCTACACCGACCCCACCATTGGAATGAATAAGAACCGCAAAACCTACCTGACTTACTGGATGGGTTGAGAGTCATGTCCTCAAATCAAATCCGAGTTGCTGACTACCTCATGCAACATATAGCTTCGTTGGGAGTCGATTGTGTCTTTTTGCTTCCAGGCGGAGGTGCTATGCACCTAGACGATGCGATCGCCTGCGAGCCACGCCTGTTGGCTATTCCTTGCCATCATGAGCAGGCCTGCGGCATTGCGGCTGAGGCATATGGCAGAACCCATTCTTGTGGCTTCGGTGTTGCCGTTGTCACTACCGGCCCTGGTGCCACCAACATGGTCACACCAGTTGCGGGCGCATGGATAGAGTCTCTGCCTATGCTGGTGATATCGGGTCAGGTGAAGCGCGTTGACGCCCTGAATGGTCGAAGCATCAGGCAAGGCGGCGTTCAAGAGGTAGACATCATTTCTGTGATCAAACCCATCACCAAGCATGCTGTCACACTCGATCGGCCAGAGGACGCCCGCAAATGTATTGAAGAGGCCTTGTTTTTAATGAAAAGCGGTCGTCCCGGCCCAGTCTGGATTGATGTGCCTTTAGACATTCAAGCAGCCGCCGTCGACCCAGACAAGCTTAAAGGTTTTGTGTCTCCGGAGTCGACTGGCTTATCCAGCCTAAAAGAGTCCATTTCTGAGGTCAATCGTTTGCTTGAAACGTCAACCCGGCCGATGTTCTTGATCGGTCATGGTGTGAGGATTTCTGACGCGACCGACACATTTGCACGTATCGCAAAAAGTTTGGGTATCCCATGTGCGTTTACTTGGAATGCAGCTGACACACTTGATTGGGAACATGAGCTTTATGTAGGCAGGCCCGGCGTGGTGGCTGCAAGGGCACCCAACTTTGCCATTCAAAACTGTGACTGCCTCATCAGCATTGGCTGTCGCATTGACAATATCGTCACCGCCTACAACCCAGAAAATTTTGCACGATCTGCCCAAAAGGTGGTTGTTGATGTCGACCCCAACGAGTTGGAGCGGCACACCATGCCCATCAAGGTGAAGGTATGTGCTGATGCACTTGAGTTCCTTGCTGCCTGGGAGAGCGATTTACCGATGATGGGAAATATAAGCGCATGGCGTCTCAAGTGCGCTGATTGGAAGACACGTTATCCTCCCCTGGATGGTAGATCCTTTGACCAAAGCTCACCCATTGGACACTTTCAGCTCGTCGACCGTCTTTCAGACGCCATTGGTAAAGATAGATTGGTCATCACTGGCAGTTCCGGCTTGGCCGTTGAGGTCTTTTACACAGCGTTTAGGAACAAGGTCGGGCAACGGCTATTTTTGACATCTGGTCTTGGCGCAATGGGGTACGGCCTTCCAGCGTCAATTGGTGCATGCCTTGGCTCAGGCAAAAGGCAGACAGTTTGCATTGAAAGTGACGGTAGCCTGATGCTTAACCTTCAGGAGCTGGCTACGCTCAAACAGTTGAACCTTCCGATTACTCTCGTCATCATGAATAACAACGGATACGCATCTATCCGCAATACCCAAAGAAACTACTTCAACGAACGCTACATAGGTAGCGGAAAGAGCTCCGGCCTGTGGATACCCGATTTCATTCAATTGGCAACAGCAATGGGGATACCTTGCTTACGCGTCACAGACATCGAGCAGATCAATGCGGCGTTATTTGACGATAGCCTGAAGGTGGTGGAGGTGATCCTGAAAGAAGACGAGACGCTAAGTCCCAAGGTCTCAGCAATGCCTCAGGCCGATGGGTCAATCATCTCCATGCCATTGGAGGACATGTCGCCCCTTCTGCCACGGGCTGTACTTAGACAAGAAATGCTTGTCCCGCTTCACCCCCTATCAGAAAAGATCGATGGCTAGACTTGCTGCGCTCACTTGCAGGTTATGCTGTGGCGAACTGAACGAACCGCCACTGCTTTGCTATCCCCGCTCACCCAGTTCTGCTCAAGGATTCACAGACTCTCCTACAGGGCAAGACGATGGACTAGACCTGAATATCCATCAGTGCACTTCATGCGGATTGGTTCAACACCCCCTCAGCCCAGTGCCGTACTACAAGGATGTGATCAGATCCATCGCCTTTTCTGGAGAAATGGCTAGCTTTAGGCTAGAGCAACTAGGTAGCTGGTTGTCTACAAACCATATCCAAGAAAAAAAAATATTAGAGATAGGCTGTGGCAAGGGTGAATATCTAGACCTGCTCACCCAGGCCGGGGCAACGTCTGTTTTTGGCATAGAGAACTCTTTGTCAAATATAGAAGTCGCGATTCACAATGGATTTCAAGTCCAGCATGGCTACCTTGACGTTGAGTTCACCAACCCTTGGCCCTTCATGTTCGAAGCTTTTGCTGTATTTAGCTTTCTTGAGCACTGGCCAGACCTTAACAACTCATTACGATCCCTTAACTCACTCCTCTCAAGCGGGGCAGTCGGCCTGATAGAGGTTCCTAACTTTGAATTTATTCTGAATAAAAATCTTTACTCCGAATTTACAGTCGACCATATTTACTATTTCGATCGCTCTACCCTCAAAAGAGTTCTTGAACTCAATGGATTTGAAGTAGAGTCGATCGAGTGTATTTGGCACGAATACATCCTGTCTGCCAAAGTAAAAAAGCGCAAGCCCCTGGATGCAAGCGGTTTCATCCACCAACAGCAAAAGATCGTGACTGAACTTCATAACTATCTTGGAAACTTTGCGCCAAGCGAAGTAGTGGTGTGGGGGGCCGGTCATCAGTCCCTGACTGTGATGAGTCTGGCCCAGTTGAGCACTCGGATCTCGCACGTCATCGACTCAGCACACTTCAAGCAAAACAAGTACACACCAGGCACCCAGCTGCTGATAAAGTCTCCAAAGAGCCTGAAAACTGACGCTACAAAGGTTGTGCTCATCATGGCCGCAGCCTATTCAGACGAAGTGGCAAATCAGGTCAAGAAAGACTATCCACAGATTCAACACATTGCAATTCTTCGTGAAACCGGACTGGAAGTTTTAGCCCATGGCTGACGAGATTCACGACCTTCTGCAAAAAGTTATTGCACAGATTGAGGACCCGCACCAAGGCCTTCCTCAAGAAGTTTTTTATTTTGTCAGCCAACTCACCCCTATGGTCAACGTAGATCTGCTAATCCAAAATAAAGCGGGTCAAACCCTGTTGACATGGCGCGACGACAAGTTTTACGGGCCAGCTTGGCACATACCAGGTGGGATCATTCGATTCAAAGAAAAAATCGAAGATCGAATTGCCAAGGTCGCTGATACTGAATTGGGCTGCAAAGTCAAGTTTGATGAGCAACCCATAAGAGTTACACCACTTGTGAGTTCAAGTCGTAACGTGCGTGGACACTTTATTTCTCTTTTATATTCATGCGAATTGGTTTCTCCACCCGATATCAAGCGTCAATATGTTGGTGAAAAACCCTATGCTGGACAATGGTCTTGGCATGACGGCGCCCCTAATGACTTACTCAGCGCGCATGAGCATTTTAGAAGGCTTATCGATGGTCAAGGTATCTCCTAGTTTTGATATCGGACAGGATGTCCGAGAACTCATCTTTCGCTCTGGTATCGATGTAAAAGACCTGCGTGGTAAGCGCGTATTGATCACTGGCGGAACAGGCTTCTTTGGTGTGTGGATGTTGTCGGCACTGATCGATATCAAGTTAATGCTTGATGGCGAGCTTGGGATATTTCTTCTCTCAAGAGACCCTGAATCTT
>CAMATW010000013.1 GCA_945861305.1 Bordetella parapertussis
GTGATCCATTGGCTTTGCCCATTGAGCAGAGCGGTTTGACCGTCCAACGATTGCGCAGACTTCATACGCAGCCAAGGTGTGCCGTGCTCCATGCGTTTGAAAAACCCGATGTTCAGCTCCTTGGCCTCTTGGGCGCCCAGACCAACTTCGACTTGGATACCTGCCGTGCGCAATCGCGCAAAACCCAAACCTGCTACCTGAGGGTTGGGGTCTTGCACACTGGCCACGACCTTGGCGATACCAGCATCAATCAGCGCATCACAACATGGGCCGGTGCGGCCAAGGTGGGCACACGGCTCCAGCGTGACATAAACCGTCGCACCTTGGACGGCATGTCCCCTTGATTGCGCGTCGTGTAATGCCATGATTTCAGCATGGGCAAGGCCTGCGGCTTGGGTAAAGCCCTCGCCCAACACCTCGCCATTTGAGGAGGTAATCACACACCCAACACGGGGGTTGGGCGTGGTGATGAACAGAGCTTGCTTAGCCAAGGCCAAGGCATGGTTCATTCGAGTGGTGTCGGTGTCAGACCAAATCATTCGGGCGATTATCGGAGTCTTCTTGAAAGTCTTACCGTTCCCAGCATTGGGCCGCGCTCAATACGGCGTTTTGCACCCCGCGCTCTCCTGTGTGGCCAAGTGTCAGGCTGCCGCAATCGTCTTGAGCGTGTACTCCCAAAGGGGTGGCGATCAATGTGAAGGATTGGGCTTGACTTTGAACTTGCAAGCGGTAGCGCAATTCGCTGCTTTGCCACACGCTGTCGGGTACGGCAGAGGGGTACTTGCCCGAGATGCTGGCTGCGCGCTCTAGCCAATGCGCGGTTTTCGCTAAGGCGAGTTTGGCCAAAGTGCGCTGACCTTTTTGTTGGGTATGTTGGTAACTGGGCAATGCAAAACTGCTGAGTATGGCAATGACCGCCATGACAAACAGCAACTCGGTGAGGGTGAAACCAGCAAGGACGCGTCTCATGGTGACAAGGGGAGCAGGCGCAACCAACCCACCGTTAGCAAAGATTTAGAGGGGCTGCTTGCATCCTCTGAGTTTGGCTGCCACAAGGCTTGCCAGCCAGACTGAGCGCCGCCCTCACCGTTTTGTGCCAAGGCAGTAATACGGTAGAGAAACGGGGAGTCCCCCGCGCTTGAAATGCTGCGGGGAAGGATCTCCACCCAATAGCTGGTGCTTTGGCCAGACGGCGCGGGCGCGTTTTGCGCTTGGTCAAGGCGTTTCAGCCAAGGGCTAAGGATTGGGTTGTCTGCGCCTAAGGGGCGGCAAATGCCCGTCTGGCAATCGTTTGGTCCCAAGCGTGATTGCAGTACCTGCCACTGCTGCGTTGTGGTTGGAAAAAACGCATGGTTGTCCGAGCTTGTCCCCATGTGGTGTCTCGCGTCATCTTGGCTGAGGCGGATATCGTCGACGGCCAAGCGCAAGGTGTCCAAAGCGCGGTGTTTCAATTGCCAACGCAGCCCCGCACTTTGCCCCAATGCTTGTGCCATGGCTAAGTTGCGCCACTGCGCCAACAACAACACACTGCAAAGACAGGACAGGACCACCACTATGGGCAAGGCCAAGCCGCGTTGTGCCTTCATGGTTTGGCGTGGCGCAAAAACGCCACCCCCCGCCAACTCAGCGCTGGTGGGCTCAAAGGCAGGCCACTGCTACAAGACGGGCTGGCGGGCACTGCGCCCAAGCCAGCCAGCTTGGTTTGCAAGCAGGTTTGCACCCCCCGCACCGCTTGCCAATTTGAAACTGCCGCCGTACCGCGCCATTGCATCCGTGGCTCAGCTCCAGACAGCAATTCTGCATACAGAAACCCGACTTGATCTATGTTGTCAACCAAGGCTTGGTAAGTGGTGTTGCTGCGCAAACTGTCTTTGCAGCTGAGTTCGTTGCGTGTGCTGCGCTTGAAATCGTCTTGTATCCACGGCAAGGTTGAGGCTTGGTGACCTTGGCAGTCAGAGGGACTCAGGCTGCTGTGGTGCATCAATGACAAAGTGTGGTCGCTGCCTTGCAGGCCGAGCATTGGCGACAAAAGGCTGGCCTTGTTTTGTGCATCAAATTGCAGGGCAGGCGCACCCGCTCGCGCGACCCGCTCTTGCAGCAAAGACAGCGCTGAGTACAAACGTTCTTGCAAATTAGCCCGAGCTTGCATGTGTTGGTGGTTGCTTTGTACCCAAGCAAATGCCGCAAATGCGGCCATGATGACCCACATTGATAGCACCATGCCAACCAAGCTTTGTACCAAGGTGTGTCCCACTTGCGACTTGAAAATACGGGTTGTCATAAAGACCAACTGCTTTCCCAGCAGCGGTGGCGGCTTGGGCAGGCGCTTGGCATAGTGACGCCTAGCTCTGGCGTCGAATTGTCCGGCCAAGCCAGCAGCAATTGCACAGTGTTTGACATGGTGGTGACCAGTTGGGTTTGTGCACCAGGCAACCGCACTTGTACAGCCGCTTGCCAGGCGGATAAATCAGATTGCGCCCATTGGCTTGGCGTACATGCTTGGCTTTTGCAGTCAGTACCAATTGCAACGTGGCCCAGTTGCAATTGGTAAGACATAGAAGCTTGCGGGAAAAGTTGCATACGCTCCCACAAGTCTTGGGCCAAGCCGACTGCTGCTTGCATGGCCAGTGCATCTCGCTGCGCTTGCAATGCAAGCAGTTCCATGGCGAGCACGCCCAAACACAGCATATTGAGAACCATCAAAGCCGCTAAGGCGTCAAGGGTGGAGAACCCCAGCGAAAGTTGGACTGAGGCTTTCATGCGCAAGTGCTTGCTTTCATGACACGCAAACGTCCCGCCGTGTTGATGCAAATGGCGCGAACCAAGGAAGCGGTTTGGCTGCGCTTGGCTTGCACCACCACCCGCAAGCCTCCCGCCACAGGCTCGCCCAAGGCGTTGATCTCCAAGCTGTTTTGCACGGGACTGATGTTCACCAGCACCTCGCCAGCCAGCAGGGTAGTGATAAGTACGGTGTTGGTATTACCTTGGGTTTTGAGTAGCTGCCAACCGCAGCGCCAGTCGCCGTTTACCAGAGGGGCGCTTTGGCACTGGCTTGAACGTTGCAGGCGCAAGGCTTGACCCGAGCGCAGGGCTTGCAAGCGCGCGGTTTGTAGGTCAGCGCTCCAAGATTGCACCACGCTCTCGACTTGCAGTCGCCAAAGCCACTGCTGTAGCCAAGGCGTTGCCATGCTGACAAGGGCGGCAAATAAGCCCAACACTGTGAGCATTTCCATCAGCGTGAAGCCTAGGAAAGCTAAATGGGATTTTCTGAATGAAGACGCAGTGTGCATGGCCGTCATCTTGCAACGGCATAGGCAAAAAAGGGTGTGCGCTGTGCACCTGTAAACAGTGAGCAGTGAACCTAAGGGTCAGCGGCGGAACTCGTCGACCAAGGTTTTAAATTCATCCACATCTTCAAAACTGCGGTAGACGCTGGCAAAGCGCACATAGGCCACTTTGTCCAGCTTTTTCAGCTCGCGCATGACCAACTCGCCTATGCGAGTTGAAGCCACTTCGCGTTGTCCCAAGGTCAGAAGTTTCTCTTCTATGCGCTCGATGGCCGCATCGATTTGCTCGGTGCTGACGGGGCGCTTGCGCAGCGCCAAATTCAGTGAACCGCGCAACTTGGTGCGGTCATATTCGATGCGGCGGCCATCTTTTTTGACCACCGCTGGGTAGCTGACGTCAGCGCGTTCGTAGGTGGTGAAGCGCTTCTCACAGTGACTGCAAGAGCGACGGCGGCGAATTGAGTCACCCTCTTCAGACATACGAGTTTCCATGACCTGGGTTTCGACATGGCTGCAAAAAGGGCACTTCATACCGTATTACCCGTAGACCGGAAACCGGCTGGTCAGGGCATGCACCTTGTTACGAACCGCTGTGATGTGTTTTTCATCGCTGGGGTTTTCGAGCACGTCGGCAATCAGGTGGGCGGTAGCGCGGGCTTCTTCGTACTTGAAGCCACGCGTGGTGATGGCGAGAGTGCCAATGCGCACGCCGCTGGTGACCATGGGTTTTTCAGGGTCGGCTTGCTCAACTAAGTGATTTCGGTGGTGCATCTTGCAGGTCTTTCAAAAATAAAAATCGAAGCAGACAAACACAAGCGGCCTTAAAGGGGGGATTTCATTTCACAGGATCGGGCTCAAAGGTGGCTAACTCTTTGGCTTTGTCCCAGAGTTTTTGCAAACCTTGTTTGTCGCCGTCAGCAGCTTTGGCGCTGCTCATGGGCAAAGTATGGCCTAGCGCAACCTCTTGCAAGCGTTGCTGCTCGGCCAACACCTTGGCGATGTAGCCACCGTCTTCTCCGCTGTTGGCCGCACCTACGTACTGGCGCAGACCGGCTTCCAAAGAGCCGTTTCGAGATATAGATTCTTTCAAAACTGCAACGCCCACGTGCAAATTGGCAATAGGGTCGAAGGCTGCTAAGTCGCCACCAAAGTCCTCATATTTATCGGTATGAATCTTGGTGCGCACTTGCATCAAACCTTGGGCGCCAACCGGACTTTGGGCGAAAGGGTTGAAGCTGGATTCAATAGCCATCACAGCCAGAATGAGTGTGGGGTCTAGGCGGTTGCGCGGCGCAATATCGAAGGCTTCGGCCACCAAGGCGCTAATGGGTTCTGGGGCAACGCGGTATTTTCGACTTAACCACATGGCGATATTGGCTTGGTCTTGTGGCAAATCTCGAGGATCAGCGGCTGTGGCGCGGTCCACTGCATCGGTATTGTTTTGAAAACCTAAATCCAAATCGTGTCGGTTTTGCAGCCAGTCGATCAATTCAACTTCTGCGGCAGAGCGTAAATCGGCTTGGGTGCTAAAGAGCACCATGGCGCAAAAAACACCCAATCCCAATAAGGCTAAGCCGCTGTGGGTGATGAGGAAAAACCCATCGCCAACATCGGAGGCAAAAACTTTCACGGCTTGGTTAAACGATTCAAAAAATGTCATTAGCTTATTTTAGCTTTTAGCCCTTGCGCCCTGTCACAATAGCTGTTTTGGCCCTTTCATGGGCTTAACCAACCGATTTAAATTACTGTGACCACGTCTTTTGACAGCAACCCCGACTTGCCTAATTTGGATGCCTTGACCTTTGGCGCCTTGACCGCACCTACCTCTGGCGAACGATCTTCACGTTTACGCGAATGGCTTGCAAGCGACCCCTCTCCCGAGTTAATGCAGCAAGTTTTTAAAGAAATGAGCGCACGCGACAAGGGCGCTGCCAAGCTCTTGCGCGAAAAACTCGATGAACTCAAGCGGACCAAAACCCAAGACACCTTGGCCCAAGAGTGGACCGACAAAGCCCAAACTCTGTTGCAAGCCCACCAATTCAAAGTGGCAGATGCCATGGCGTGGCAGCGCGACGCGGCCAAAGCCGGTGCCCCTTTGTCGCGAGAACCGCTGGCGGGTTTGCGTCAAGCCCTGACCGAGCGCATCAAGCACGTCGATGAACTCGAGCACCGTGCCCAAGTGCAACGCGAAACCGCGCTGTTGCTGACCCAGCGCATCGAGGTCTTGTCGACCAAGTCTTGGCAAGAAGCCATAGAGCAACAAACTGTCCTGCAAGCCGACTTGAAACGCTTACATGATGAGTTTGAGGCTTTGCAAAGCGATGCCCATTGGCCCAGCGTTGACCCCAAATACCCCTCCTTGGTAGCTGAAACCACCAAACACATCCCCTTGGTTTGGGATGCGTTTTCAGCTGCTCTCGCCCAAACTCAAGCCGCCGCCCAAGACAGCAACTTGCCATTACCGGCGGTACCCGCATGGGCTGACCAATTGCGTCAGTCCAGAGCTGAAAGTGTTGTCTCAGAACCTGTAGCTCCTTTAAGCAAAGCCAAAGCAGACGCACCCCCCCAAGCCAGCCAAGTCGTTTTGCAAGTCCCCAGCATGTTGTTGCAACTTGAAAAAGAAGTGGCCTTGGGGCACAGCAAAGCCATGTCTAGCGCTGCCTCTTTGTTGCGCGCCGCTCTGAAAACCAAAGGTCTGCAACTCGATGCCGAGTTTGTCCAGCAGGTGCAAACCGCCTTGGCCGCCGCCGCTGAACTCGAAGGTTGGCAACGCAAGCGCGCTGACGAAATTCGGCTTCAACTGGTCACCAAAGCCGAAGCGCTGCTGCAAGCACCTGCTGCTGCGCCAGAAGCCACTGAAGTTGCCGACCCCGAAGCAGCAGCGCAGGCAACTCCCGATACAAGCCCTGAAGCTCCTGTCGATTACAGCCAATGGATACCAGCCATGGGCGGGCGTAAATTACAAGATACTCTGCGCCAATTGCGGGATGAGTGGAAAAAAACCGACCAAGGTGGCTTGCCCAACCATGGTTTGTGGAAGCGCTTTGACCAAGCCTGCAACCGTGCTTATCCCTTTGTGCAAGATTGGCTTGGCAAAGCCAAGGCCGAAAGCGCTGCGCATCGCGAGGGGCGTTTGGCTTTGTTGGCCGAAGTGGCGGCTTGGACCGAGGCCCATCAAAGCAATACCGACTGGAAAACCCAAGCACGCGAGTTGCACCAGTTTTCCGAACGTTGGCGCAATAGCGGCCACCTGAGCGAAAAAGCGTTTGCAGATATGCAAACCCAGTGGAAGGCTGCCATCAAAGCCGCCCATGTGGGTTTAGAAGCCGCCCAAACGCAAAGTATCTCGCTGCGTCGCGCCATGATCGAGGAGGCCAAGGCCTTGGGCGAAGCGCCGCAGTTACGCATTGATGCAGTGAAGGCTTTGCAGCAACGCTGGCAGTTAGAGTCCCAAGCCGTTCCAGTTGAACGCAAGCTGGCGCAAAAGCTGTGGGATGCGTTTCGCCAACCTTTGGATGAAGCCTTCAGCCGCAAAACCCAGTCACGCGCTGCCGCGCCTGCTCAGAACCTTTCCGAGCACGACAAGGCGGTGATAGCCGCCGCCGCAGAGCTTGAAAAAGCCATTGCCGAGGGGGACTCTGCACGCATTCGCCAAGCCATGGCCCATGTGCAAGCCGTCTCTGCTGGCCAGCAGGCTGCTGCGCCAGTCGCGTCACCGCCTGAGGAAGATGCTTCACCAAATAGCTCCGACCCACCTGAAGTCGAGCCAGCTGTCCAGCCTGAAGAGGCTGTGGCACCAGCACCTAAAGCGGTGCTGGTTAAAAAAGTGGTGGCAGTTCGAGGAGACGACAGACCCGGTCAAAAGAAAACCGAACCTGCGGCTGCGGGACGTTTTGGTGACAAATCTGGCGCACGCCGTCCCGAGCGTGATACAGGCAACCGCCGTGGCCCCGATGCTGGGCGTGGTGGATTGCGCGACAAACCCGCTTTTGAAGCACGTGGCCCCCGCTTAGGGGACGCGGCCTTTCGTGCGCAACGTCAAGCGCTGGAACTGGCCGATACCGCTTTGCGCAAACTGGCCATGCAAGCCCATGGTGAAACCTTGGTTCTCTTACTTGGTGCATGGCAGCAACGTCAGTCCGAGCAATTGCCTGTTGCCAAGGAATTGGGCGGTCGTTTGAGCGCGCAGCAGCGGCAGGACTGGGCCAAGGCTTTGCAAGCTGCGCCTCAGGGTTCCCCTGACCAAGCCTTGCTGCGTTTAGAAATTGCCGCCGAGGTGCCTACCCCTGCTTCTCATGTGGACGCGCGACGTATGCTGCAACTGCAGTTGTTGACCAAGCGCAACGACGCCGGTCCTGCACAAACTTGGGCTCAAGATGTTGCTCAAATTCTGGGCTGCAGCTATGAGGAAGAAAACGCCAAGCGTGTGCAGGCGGCCCTTAAGGTCTTGCTAAAAAAATAGTTGGACTTGGTGGGTCGTTATGCAGCGATGACGTCTTGCCGCGAAAAGCCTTGCCCCATGTGCCATGTCAACCATTGGGCGCGGGCAGGGGCGGCACTGGCATCCCAGTCGCTCAATACAAAGCGTTGCTGATCGGCAGATAAAGTGTGAAGGGCTGGTTGGTGGGTGTGGCCATGAATCAACACATTTGCGCCATATTGCTTCAGACTGGCCAAAGCCGCCGCGTTGTCGACATCGATCCAAGCCGTTTGCGTTTGTTTCAAAGCCTCGCTTTGTGTTCTGAGTTCACGCGCTATTTGCAGTCTTTGCACCAAAGGTTTCGATAAAAAAGCACTTTGCCACTGGCTGGCCCTGACTTGCTGACGAAACGCTTGGTAAGCTGTATCTGCGATGCACAAGGCATCTCCATGGCTTAAGAGCCATCGCCCCTGCATGGTTTCTACAACGCAAGGGTCTTGCAGTGTTTGCATCCCGCTTTGATGTGCAGCCTTGTCGCCCCATAAAAAGTCTCGGTTGCCCACCATCCAATACACAGGACATCGGTCAGCCATCTGGTGCAAGACCGAACAACATTGGCGTTCGAAATCACCTTCGGGTGCGTCCAAAATATCGTCACCCACCCACACCTCAAACAGGTCGCCCAAGATGAAAAGCGCGTCGGTTTGCAAGCTTTGCATGGCTTGTCGCCATACTTGGTAAGTAGCTTGTTCACCTACCTGTAGATGCAAATCGGAAATAAAGGTCAGGTGTTGCCAGGTGCTGGCGTCAACGCTTGGTAAATGGGCGAGGGCAGGCTTCATAAAGTAGAAAGCGCTAGCCCAAGCAAGGTCATGGCAAAAGCACGGCCTTGTCGATGATCACATCTTCTTTGGGCACATCGTCATGAAAACCTTTGCGTCCCGTTTTGACTTTGCAAATAGCGTCCACTACATCAATGCCTGCGACAACCTTGCCAAACACCGCATAGCCCCAACCGTTTGCGGTGGGAGCCGAGTGGTTGAGGAAATCGTTGTCTTTGACGTTAATGAAAAATTGCGAGGTGGCGGAGTGCGGGTCGCTGGTGCGGGCCATGGCGACGGTGTAGCAGTCATTGGTCAGGCCGTTGTTGGCTTCATTTTCCAACTGTTCGCTGGTCTTTTTCTCTTTCATGCCTGCCGACATGCCACCACCTTGCACCATAAAGCCTGGAATGACGCGGTGGAAAATAGTCTGGTCGTAATGCCCGCTTTCCACATAAGCCAAAAAATTGGCAACTGATTTGGGCGCTTTGTCCGCATCAAGCTCCAGCGTGATGACGCCGTGTTCTGGGATATGCAGTTCAACTTGTGGGTTTGACATGGATCTATTTCACCAATGAGGCAGATTGAATTACCACCTGGGTTTGCGGAACATCGCTGGGGAAGGGGCCACCCGCGCCAGTTGGTGTCATTTTGATTTTGTTAACCACTTCCATGCCACTGACAACTTTGCCAAAGGCCACATAGCCCCAGCCCTGTGCAGAAGGGGCTGAATGGTTGAGGAATTCGTTGTTGTTGACGTTGATGAAAAACTGCGAGCTGGCCGAGTGCGGGTTGTTGGTACGAGCCATGGCAATGGTGCCGACGGTGTTGGTCGGGCCGCCCTTGGCTTTGACCTCAGCACCCTCGTGCTTGATGGATGGTCGGGTAGGTTTTTCCATGTAGCGAGCGTCATAGCCGCCGCCTTGGACCATAAAGTTATTGATGACGCGGTGAAAAATCAAGCCGTTGTAATGGCCGTCGCGCACATAAGTCAAAAAATTCTCTACGGTGTTGGGTGCTTTGTCAGGGTACAACTCAATCACAAACTCCCCCGCGCTGGTGGTGAATTTGACTTGAGGGGCGGGAGTTTGTGCTTGTGCAAAACCAACGGAGGTAAGGGCCAGGGCTAGGCCAAGCAAGTAGCGGCGAAGAATCATGGGGTGGTGTTGAGGGTGGGTTGAAGAACGGGGTCGAGGGCCAGCATTTTTTGCTGAGGGAATTTGGCGGATGTGGGGTCGAGTTCTGCAGATTTGGCAAATGCCTGACGTGCCAAGTGCAGCAAAATGTCGCCCATGTTTTCATGCGCAGTGGCATAGCTGGGGTTGTTGCGCAAGGCGTGCTCAAAAGCTAATTTGGCTTGTCCCAAGTTGCCGCGGGCGGCGTACATCACGCCAAGGTTGTTTTGTACTTCGGCAAGCTCTGGGTAATCTTGCGCCAAGTCCTCATAAACCGCGAATGCTTCGTCGCCACGTTGGAGTTGTTCGAGCAAGCGAGCACGCCAAAAGCGCATTTGTGGGTCGCGTGGCCGCTCTAGTAAATAGGTATCAATCTGCTCTAAGGCTAGGTCCCATTTGCGTTGCCCCATGGATTTTTGCACTTCAGCATGCGGCGTTCCCTTGAGTTGCAAGGTGCTGGAAGTTTGCGCCTGCACACCCACAGTGGCTGTCAGCAACAGACAAACCAAGCTTGCACCCCAAGCTGGACAAATTGAAACAAAGAAACGCAGGAAAGATCGTGGCATACACAGTAATGGATCGATATACTGCTCTCATTGTAGTAGAGAGTCCTTCTAAGCCTTTTGTCTGTCTTGCCTTGTTGCAAGTCCCTTTTACTTCACCATGACCGTCCGCATTTACAGCACCCTAACCCGTGCGTTGGAAAACTTGACGCCGCTGACACCCGGACAGGTGCGCATGTATGTATGCGGCATGACCGTTTATGACTTGTGCCACCTTGGTCATGCCCGTTCTATGGTGGCGTTCGATGTGGTTCAGCGCTGGTTGCGCCGCAGTGGCTTACAGGTCACTTATGTTCGCAATGTTACCGACATCGATGACAAAATCATTCGCCGCGCCATCGAAAATGGGGAAAGCATTCGCTCTTTGACGGATCGCATGATTACTGCATTGCACCAAGATGCTGACGCCCTAGGGATTGAGCGGCCCACACTCGAGCCTCGTGCCACCGATTACGTGCCACAAATGCTTTCCCTCATTGGCCAGCTAGAAGACAAAGGCTTGGCCTACCGTGCACCCAGCGGTGACGTCAATTACGCTGTTCGCAAATTCACTGGCTACGGCAAACTCTCCGGTAAATCCTTGGATGAGCTACACGCAGGCGAGCGCGTGGCGGTGCTTGATGGCAAGCAAGACCCGCTTGACTTTGTGCTGTGGAAATCTGCCAAGCCAGAAGAGCCTCAAGAAGTGAAATGGGAAAGTCCGTTTGGTGCAGGGCGTCCTGGTTGGCATATTGAATGCTCGGCCATGGCTTGCGAGTTGTTAGGCCAAAGTTTCGATATTCATGGGGGAGGTGCTGATTTGCAGTTCCCTCATCACGAAAATGAAATCGCTCAAAGCGAGGGTGCCAATGGCCAACCCATGGCCAGCATTTGGATGCATAACGGCTTTATCAACGTCGATAACGTGAAGATGTCCAAAAGCTTGGACAACTTCTTCACCATCCGCGAAGTATTGAAACTGTATGACCCAGAGGTGGTGCGTTTCTTTGTGGTGCGCAGCCATTACCGCAGTGCTTTGAATTTCAGCGATGTGCATTTAGACGATGCACGTGCTTCCCTCAAGCGCTTGTACACAGCTTTGCATGCGGTTGCGCCCGCTGGTGTGGCCATCGATTGGCAAGACGCATACGCTGCGCGTTTCAAGGCCGCCATGGACGAAGACTTCGGCACCCCAGAAGCGGTGGCGGTCTTGTTTGAATTGGCTGCAGAAGTTAACCGTACACATTCAACGCAGTTGTCGGGTTTGCTCAAAAGTTTGGGTGGTGTGCTGGGTTTGTTGCAAAGTCACCCGCAAGATTTTTTGCAAGCTGGCAGTGAGGTGGATGAAGACCATATTCAGTCATTGATCGAAGCTCGTGCAGCAGCCAAGGCCAGTAAAAACTTTGCTGAGGCTGATCGCCTCCGACAAACCTTGAGTGACATGGGCGTAGTGCTGAAAGACTCGGCACAAGGCACACAATGGGAGCGTGCCTGATGGTGGCCAGTTTGCCTGTCAAAAGTGCGGTCCCACCTTATTGGGAAGAGGCTTGCAAGCACTTGGCCAAAAAAGACCGCGTCATGCGCCGCCTCATCCCCCAGTTTGGCGACGCCTGCCTAGAGTCACGTGGGGATGCTTTTGTCACCCTCGCCAGAAGCATTGTGGGTCAGCAAATCTCGGTCAAGGCTGCGCAAGCAGTATGGGACAGGTTTTCAGCTTTGCCCAAAAAGATCACTCCTGCTTATGTTTTGAAACTCAAAGTGGACGATATGCGGGCAGCGGGGTTGTCCGCCCGCAAGGTTGAGTACGTGGTCGATTTGGCTCTGCATTTCGCCAATGCCTCGGTAAATGCGCGTCAATGGGCAGATATGGACGACGACGCCATCATTGCGGAACTGGTGTCTATTCGTGGCATTGGGCGTTGGACAGCAGAGATGTTTTTGATTTTTTATTTGATGCGCCCCAATGTCTTACCACTGGACGATGTGGGCCTCATCAACGGCATCAGCCACAACTATTTTTCTGGTGAATTGGTCAGTCGCAGCGATGCGCGTGAAGTGGCTGCCGCTTGGGCACCGTATTGCAGCGTGGCAACTTGGTATATTTGGCGTTCGCTGGACCCGCAACCGGTGGCCTACTAGGCTCCCCAAAGCGAACACAGCGCAAGGAGAGACGATTGGCGAAAAAAACATTTCTGGATTTCGAGCAACCGATTGCCGAACTCGAAGGCAAGATAGAAGAACTTAGATACGTGCAAACCGAGTCTGCTGTGGATATTTCAGATGAAATAGAGCAACTCGCCAAAAAAAGTCAACAGCTCACCAAAGATATTTACAGTGACCTCACACCTTGGCAAATCACCAAGATTGCACGGCACCCAGAGCGCCCTTACACGCTTGACTACATCAACGAAATCTTCACCGACTTTGTAGAGATGCATGGCGACAGGCATTTTTCTGACGACTTGAGCATTCTGGGCGGTTTGGCTCGATTCAATGGCAATGCTTGCATGGTGATGGGCCAGCAAAAAGGGCGTGACACCAAAGAACGCACCGCACGCAACTTTGGTATGACCCGCCCCGAGGGTTACCGCAAAGCCTTGCGTTTGATGAAGACCGCCGAGAAGTTCAAGCTGCCTGTGTTTACCTTTGTCGATACGCCTGGTGCTTTTCCGGGCATTGACGCCGAGGAGCGCAGCCAGTCTGAGGCGATTGGCCGCAATATTTTCGAGATGGCACAACTGCAAGTACCCATCATCACCACCATCATCGGCGAGGGTGGTTCTGGTGGCGCATTGGCCATCAGCGTGTCAGACCAGCTTTTGATGTTGCAGTACTCGATTTACTCCGTCATCAGCCCTGAAGGTTGTGCTTCCATTTTGTGGAAAACCTCGGAACGCGCATCGGACGCAGCAGATGCCTTGGGCATCACAGCGCATCGTTTGAAAGCCTTGGGCTTGGTTGACAAGATCGTCAATGAACCTGTGGGTGGTGCGCACCGCGATACCAAACTCATGGCGTCGCAACTCAAGCGCGGCCTCAACGATGCATGGCGTCAAGTCACCGACCTCAAACTCAAAGAGTTGCTCGACAGACGTTACGAGCGCTTGCAAAGCTATGGGCGCTTCACCGACACCAAAGCCGACGCGCGTTAACTTGGCTCCCCCCTCCTTAGCGCACTTTTCACCTTCTTTGCCTTTTGCGGTTGCCTTGAGTGGCGGCGCTGACTCTTGTGCTTTGCTGTTGGCCTGTAGCAAGCAGTGGCCTGGGCAAGTTCGCGCTGTTCATGTGCACCACGGTTTGCAGGCTGCGGCAGATGATTTCGCAGCCCATTGCCAAACATGGTGTGACCTGTGGTCTGTGCCTTTGGTGGTGACCCATGTCAACGCACACCCGAACAGTGGTGAAAGCCCAGAAGACGCTGCACGTCAAGCGCGTTACCAAGCTTATGCACAGGTGTTGAAAACGCATTGGGGCGGCACCATTCAAGACATTGCCTTGGCGCAACACGCAGATGACCAAGTTGAAACGGTCTTGCTGGCGTTAACGCGCGGCGCAGGCTTGCCAGGCTTGTCGGCCATGCCAGCATCGGTTGAGCGTGGAGGCTTGCGCATTCACCGTCCGTGGTTGGATGTGCCGGCGCAGCAGTTGCGCGACTGGCTGGTGCAAGAAGGGGTGTCTTGGGTGGAGGACCCTACCAACCAAAACACGCGCTTCACCCGCAACCGCATTCGACACCAAATACTGCCTGTTCTTGAAGAAGCGTTTCCCTCTTTTCGGCAAACCTTTGGCCGCAGTGCTCGTCATGCGGCGCAAGCGCAAACAATTTTGGATGACATGGCCTTGCTCGATTTACAGCGCACTGGGGCGCCTCCTCAGTTGGCGGCTTTGCAGCAACTCAGCGTTGCTCGCCAAGCCAATGTCTTGCGGGCTTGGTTGCTGCAGAGGAAAGTAGCTTGCAGTACAGCGCAACTAGATCAACTGCTGCACCAAATCGACGCTTGTCGAACGCGTGGGCACCAAATTGACATCAAAGTAGGCGATGGCTTTGTGCGCAGGGTGGGCGATAACATCGATTGGTACAATTTGTAGCTTTCGCATAGAGATACTTTCTACTACGATGGCATTGATCGTTCATAAATACGGCGGCACCTCCATGGGCTCGACCGAACGCATACGCAATGTGGCCAAGCGCGTGGCCAAATGGGCCAGAGCGGGACACCAGATGGTGGTGGTTCCTTCTGCCATGAGCGGTGAGACCAACCGTTTGTTAGGTTTAGCCAAAGAGTTGGCGCCACAGTCAAGCGACATCGAACACTACAGAGAACTCGACGCATTGGCTGCCACTGGTGAGCAAGCCTCGTCTGCTTTACTGGCCATTGCTTTGCAGGCCGAGGGTATGCCTTCGGTCAGCTATGCCGGTTGGCAAGTGCCTATTCGCACCGACAACGCTTTCACCAAGGCGCGTATAGCGTCCATTGATGATGCCCGTGTGAGTGCAGATTTGAACTCAGGCAAGGTGGTCATCATCACCGGTTTTCAAGGGGTTGATCCCGAAGGCCACATCACCACCTTGGGTCGCGGTGGTTCAGACACCTCGGCGGTGGCGGTGGCAGCTGCCTTGAAGGCTGCGGAGTGTTTGATCTACACCGACGTGGATGGTGTTTACACCACCGACCCGCGTGTGGTGCCTGAAGCACGTCGCTTGCATACAGTCAGCTTTGAAGAAATGTTGGAGATGGCTTCCCTTGGCAGCAAGGTGCTGCAAATCCGTTCGGTGGAGTTTGCTGGCAAATACAAAGTACCCCTGCGTGTGTTGTCAAGCTTCACCCCATGGGATATCGATATTCATGAGGAAGCCAAGTCTGGCACTTTGATTACTTTTGAGGAAGACGAACAAATGGAACAAGCCATCGTATCGGGCATTGCCTTCACCCGTGATGAAGCCAAAATTTCCATCATCGGCGTGCCTGACAAACCTGGCATTGCCTACAAGATTTTGGGCGCAGTGGCGCAGGCCAATATTGAAGTGGACATGATCATTCAAAACATCAGCAAAGGTGGTTTGACAGACTTCAGCTTCACCGTCAACCGCAACGACCATGCCCGAGCCATGGAGTTGCTCAAAACCAAGGTCATGGCTGACTTAGGTGCGCCAGAAGTCATTGGCGACGCCAAGATTTGCAAGGTGTCCATTGTGGGCATTGGTATGCGCAGCCATGTGGGTGTGGCAAGCCGCATGTTTGAATCCTTGAGCGCAGAAGGTATCAATATTCAGATGATTTCCACCAGCGAAATCAAAACTTCCGTGGTAATTGACGAGAAATACCTAGAGTTAGCGGTGCGTGCCCTGCATAAAGCCTTTGACTTAGAGCAGAATCAGGCATAATAAATCAGCTGGAAACGTGACCGAGTGGCCGAAGGTGCTCCCCTGCTAAGGGAGTATAGGGTGTAGAGCCTTATCGAGAGTTCGAATCTCTCCGTTTCCGCCAGCTAGCCCCACTTCTCTTTACCCAGTGAAGTTGGCAATTTAAAATAACCCACTTATGCGCGTACTTTTATTCGGTGCCACTGGCACCATAGGTCAAGCCACTTGCAAAGCCTTGCTCCATGCTGGACACGAGTTAGTTTGCTTTTTGCGCCAGCCATCCCAAACCCAAACCCAAACCCACGAATTACTAGCAGGTGCGCAGCTTCGCTTTGGCGATGTGCAGTCGATTGAATCCGTCAAAAACAATGGCTTGCAAGGAGAGCGTTTTGACGCCATCGTTTCTTGCATGGCTTCACGCACCGGTGCGCCCAAAGATGCTTGGGCAATTGATTACAAAGCCCATTCACAGTTACTCCAAATTGCCAAAGAGGCAGGCATCGCGCAGTTTGTTTTGCTGTCTGCTATTTGTGTGCAAAAACCTTTGCTGGCTTTTCAACAAGCGAAGCTAGCTTTTGAAAAGGAGTTGCGCGATTCTGGCTTGAACTACTCCATTGTTCGCCCCACTGCTTTTTTCAAGTCGTTGTCTGGGCAAATCAAAAGGCTGCAACAGAACAAGCCGTTCTTGCTGTTTTCCGATGGGCAGCTAAGCGCTTGCAAACCTATCAGCGACCATGATCTGGGCATGTTCATTGCCCAATGTCTCAGCGACCCTGCTAAGCACAATCGGATTCTTCCGATCGGCGGCCCTGGCGACGCCATCACACCTTTGCAGCAGGGCGCGTATTTGTTCAAAGCCATGGGGAAACCTCCCAAATACAAAAACGTTCCTGTGGCGCTGTTGGACGTCATCATTCGTGTCTTGCAAACATTGGCGTGGTTCATTCCACCGCTGGCCGCCAAAGCTGAACTCGCTCGCATTGGCCGCTACTATGCGACCGAGTCCATGCTGGTGTGGGATGCGCAAACCCAGCAGTACGACGCGCAGGCCACGCCCTCGTTTGGCACACAAACTCTGTTTCAACATTACGACCAATTGCTTGCCGGTCAAGTAAATGTGCAATTGGGTGAACACTCGGTATTTTGATGACTGAATTCGACACATCACTGTTGGGCACTTGGGTTGGCAAACAAGAAACCCTTCAAGACACCATCACTGCTGCACCTGTGCGGTCTATGGCTGCGCTGCTTGACCGAGACATCGCTGTCCCCAAGGCAGGTGACCCCTTGCCACCTTTGTGGCACTGGCTGTACTTTTTGCCCGCTGCCAAGCAGTCGGAACTGGGGCAGGATGGCCACCCCAAGCGTGGCGGGTTTTTGCCCCCAGTGCCCCTGCCTAGGCGCATGTGGGCAGGCGGCAGCCTAGACTTTATCGCCCCGATTCATGTGGGCGAAACGCTGACGCGTACCTCGTGCATTCAATCCGTCACACCCAAAAAGGGGCGAGGAGGTGACTTGGTATTTGTCTGCGTTGAGCACCAATACCATGGCGAACAAGGCTTGTGTTTGCGCGAGATACACGACATTGTTTACCGAGACAGTCCTGCCCCAACAGACAAACCTTTGCCGCCCGTTGCAGCGCACATCATGGCGGAGTCTGGTAATGGTACAAATGAAGTATGGAGCTGCGATGTCGTGCCAGACGATACCCTGTTGTTTCGCTATTCAGCATTGACCTTCAATGCGCACCGCATCCATTACGACCGCAAATATGCCAGCGAGGTCGAGGGCTATCCAGGCTTGGTGGTCCATGGGCCCTTGATCGCCACTTTGTTATTAGAGTTGCTTGGTCAGCATACCGACAAGGCCATCAAACGCTTTACTTTCAAAGCGACTCGCCCCATCTTTGAGTGTGCAGACCAGCGGCGTATGCGGGTGAATGCCCAAATGCATCCGGATGGCATTCGCTGTCGCTTGTGGGCACAGGACCACCAAGATTGGCTGACCATGCAAGCGGATGCTGAGTTGGCATAAAAACATGAAAATAGCGCTGCCACCACCTGACGAACACCAAGAATTGCGCGATGCCATCAGAGCCTTGTGCGCTGGTTTTGATGCAACTTACTGGCAAAACATCGACGAGCAACGCGCCTACCCACAAGCCTTTGTCGAGGCGCTAACGGGTGCAGGCTGGTTGGCCGCCTTGATTCCTACCGAGTACGGTGGCTCTGGGCTGGGTTTGGCGCAGGCCTCGGTCATCATGGAGGAAATCAATGTCAGCGGTGGCAACGCCGGTTCATGCCATGGTCAGATGTACAACATGGGCACCTTGTTGCGCCATGGCTCTGCCCAGCAAAAAGCCCATTACCTTCCCAAGATAGCCTCGGGTGAATGGCGACTGCAGTCCATGGCGGTGACCGAACCCACCACCGGCACCGACACCACCCAACTCAAAACCACGGCTGTCAAGCGCGGCGACCGCTATGTGGTCAATGGTCAAAAAGTGTGGATTTCCCGCCTTCAGCATTCAGACCTGATGATTTTGTTGGCAAGAACAACGCCCCAGGATCAAGTCAAACGCAAAAGCGAAGGCATGTCTATTTTCATTGTCGATGTGAACATGGCCTTGAAGCACGGCATGGCTATCAAGCCGATTCGCAATATGGTCAACCACGAGACCAATGAAGTCTTTTTCGATCAGCTGGAAATTCCTGCAGACAACTTGATTGGCGAGGAGGGCAAAGGCTTTTCCTATATTCTGGACGGCTTGAATGCAGAGCGCATATTGATTGCCGCCGAGTGCATTGGCGACGCCTATTGGTTCATCGACCGATCCCGTCGCTATGCCAACGACAGGGTGGTGTTTGGCCGACCCATTGGTCAAAACCAAGGCGTTCAATTTCCGATTGCCGACGCTTACATGGAAACCGAAGCGGCCAACCTGATGCGCTGGAAGGCCTGCGAGCTTTTTGACGCAGCGCAGCCCTGTGGCAAGGAAGCCAATATGGCGAAATACTTGGCCGCGAAAGCCTCATGGGAGGCCGCCAATGTGTGTTTGCAAACCCATGGCGGTTTTGGCTTTGCCAGTGAATACGATGTCGAGCGAAAGTTTAGAGAAACGCGTTTGTACCAAGTGGCGCCCATCTCTACCAATTTGATTTATGCCTATATGGCCGAGCATGTGCTGGGCTTGCCAAGGTCTTTTTAATTCAACTGTATTTTTTTGCCGTTTAAAAAAACACTGGCATTCACGGCAGCTCAGGCCTTGATATCTACCCTTGAACCTTTGGACGCACTGCTTCTGGGCTGCTGTTTGACCTCAGGCTCAATCTGCCTGAGTTCTTTAGGAACTTCAGGTCTTGGCTTTGCCTGAGGTTTTGCTTGAACCTGAGGCGGGGGTTGAGAGCGTGGGGATTCGATGCGAGCCATGCATCTATCTTAACTAAATTATCATCTTGCAACAGAACAAGGAGATGACCCATGACCCATGCCATGATTTTTGACGCGGTGCGTACACCGCGCGGCAAAGGCAAAAAAGAGGGCAGTTTACACAGTGTCAAACCTGTTGATTTGCTGGGCGGATTGCTGAACCAACTGCAAGCTCGCCATGATTTTGACCCCGCCGAGGTCGATGATGTGGTGATGGGTTGCGTGTCACCTGTAGGAGAGCAGGGCTCAGTTTTGCCCAAGCCCGCTTTGCTCAAAGCGGGCTGGGACTATCGGGTTTCTGGCGTTCAAATCAACCGCTTTTGTGCATCAGGCCTAGAGGCGGTGAACATGGCAGCGCAAAAAGTCGCCAGCGGTTGGGAAGATTTGGTGGTGGCAGGTGGTGTGGAGAGCATGTCGCGGGTGCCCATGGGCTCTGACGGCGGAGCGTGGGCGCAAGACCCATCCACCAATGCCGCAACAGGTTTCACGCCGCAAGGCATAGGTGCTGATTTGATCGCCACCTTGGCTGGCTGGTCGCGCGAAGATGTCGATCAATTTGCGCTGACTTCGCAACAACGTGCAAGTGCAGCGCTAGCGCAGGGCAAATTCGACCGCTCTGTGATGCCTGTGTATGACGAGATAGGGATGCCGGTGTTAGAGCGCGACGAGTTCATCAAACCACGCACCACCTTGGAAGGCTTGGGCGCTTTGAAGCCCAGCTTCGCCGACATGGGCCGCATGGGTTTTGATGCGGTGGCTTTGTCGCGTTACCCGCAGGTTGAGCGCATCCACCATGTGCATACCGCAGGCAATTCATCGGGTATCGTGGACGGTGCGGCAGCGGTATTGATTGGCAGCGAAGCCAAAGGACAGGCATTGGGCTTGAAGCCCCGTGGGCGTATCGTTGCCACGGCTTTGTCGGGTGCCGACCCCACCATCATGCTCACCGGCCCCATGCCAGCTGCGCGTAAAGCCTTGGCCAAAGCTGGACTGACCATCGATGACATCGACCTCTTTGAAATCAACGAAGCGTTCGCTGCCGTGCCCATGCGCTTCATGAAAGAGATGAATGTTCCGCATGAAAAGGTGAATGTGAATGGCGGCGCTATTGCCATGGGCCACCCTTTGGGTGCCACAGGCGCAATGTTGCTCGGCACCTTGCTCGACGAATTAGAACTGCGCCAACTCAAGCGCGGTCTCATCACTTTGTGTGTGGGCGGCGGCATGGGCATTGCCACCATCATTGAACGGATCTGACATGGCCTTTTCTACCTTGCGTTACGAACTGAGCCCTCAGGGTATTGCCACCGTCACCTTCGACGAGCCTGGGTCCCCTGTAAACACCATGAAGCCCGAGTGGCAGGCAGACATGCTGGCCTTGGCCGATCAACTGACTGCTGACCAACCATCATTGAAGGGTGTGCTGCTGACATCTGCCAAGACCACTTTTTTTGCTGGCGCTGACCTCAAGGGTGTGCTGAAACTGCAAGCCAGTGACGCCGCAGCCGGTTTTGTGGGGATTGAGGCTGTGAAGAAGGCGTTTCGTCGCATAGAAACCATGGGCAAGCCGGTAGTGGCCCTGTTGCAAGGTGCTGCTTTGGGTGGCGGCTGGGAGCTTGCCTTGATCGCTCATGCACGTTTTGCGCTTGACCAACCCAAAATCACTTTCGGCTTGCCAGAGGTCTCGCTTGGCTTGATCCCTGGCGCTACAGGCATCACCAAGATGACACGTTTGCTGGGTTTGATGGCGGCGCAGCCTTACTTGATGGAGGGCAAACTGTTTAATCCCAGCGAAGCGCAGTCCTTGGGGTTGGTCGATGGTTTGGCTTCCAGCCCTGAGCAACTCATGGAACTGGGGCTGGCCTACATCCATGACTGCCCCGAGGCGCAACATCCCTGGGACCGCAAGGGCTACAAAATGCCCGGCGGCAGTGTCAACAGCCCTGCTTTGGCCAATGCCTTGGCAGTGGCGCCTGCCATGCTCTTTAAGAAAGCACATGGCCTGTACCCTGCACCCCAAGCAGTGCTAGAGGCCATGGTCGAAGGTGCTCAGGTGGATTACGACACCGCCACCCGCATCGAGAGTCGCAAGCTGGCCAAGTTGATGGTGGGGCAAACCACCAAGAACATGATCACTGCGTTCTTTTTCAACCTCAACGCCATCAAAGCGGGCCAGTCGCGCCCCAGCGGTTTTGCGACTTGGAAACCTGCCAAGGTGGGTATCTTGGGTGCCGGCATGATGGGGGCGGGCATTGCGCTGGCCTCTGCCAAGAAAAGCATTCCCTGTGTATTACTGGATATAGATTTAAAAAAGGCACAGCTAGCGCAAGTGCTGCCCTTGATTCATGCCACCGACAAGCTCAGTGATTTGCAAGGCTGCGACTTGGTCATTGAAGCAGTATTTGAAAACCGAGATCTCAAAGCCCAAGTGACCCGTGATGTTGAAGCGGTGATGGCAGCGGGCGGCGTGTTCGCCTCCAACACCTCGACCTTGCCCATCAGTGGCTTGGCCCAAGCCAGCGTCAGGCCCACAAAATTTGTCGGCCTGCATTTCTTCTCGCCGGTGGACAAAATGCGTTTGGTTGAAATCATCAAAGGCGCATACACCGACGATGAAACCTTGGCACGTGCCTACGACTATGTGGTGGCGATTGGCAAGACACCCATTGTGGTGAATGACTCGCGGGGGTTCTTCACCAGTCGCGTGTTTGGCACCTATGTGATGGAGGGCGCGGCCATGTTGGGTGAGGGCATTCCTGCGGCCTTGATCGAACACGCTGCCTTGGCAGCTGGGATGCCGGTGGGGCCTTTGGCTGTGATGGATGAAACCTCTTTGTCACTTTCTGTGCATGTGATCGAGCAAACCCGCAGCGATTTCGCGGCTGAAGGCAAAACCCACGTCACTTCCGCAGGTGAAAAAATTGTCGAGCGAATGGTGAATGAATTTAAACGCTCAGGGCGAGCGGCAGGTGCGGGTTTTTACGATTACCCATCCGCTGGCCCCAAGCGCTTATGGTCGGGTTTGAAGCAGCATTTTGAAAAATCCTTGATGGGTGAACCCCAAGCGCTGCAGTTGGTCATCAAGCAGCGACTGCTTTACCGCCAAGCGGTAGAAACGGCGCGTTGCTTGCAAGAAAACGTGCTGACCTCTGCGCATGACGCCAACATCGGTTCTATTTTTGGCATTGGCTTTCCGGCGTGGACGGGGGGCGCATTGCAATACGTCTTCTCCGAAGGCTTGGAAACTTTCGTCAACAACTGCCGCCAGTTAGCCCAGCAGCATGGCCAAGGTTTTGAATTGAGTTCAGAAGTGATCGATTGCCTGAAGAAACATCGGCCCTGAAGGGGCATGGTTGAAGCTGCCTACAATAACTCTTTGTCTGGAGTGATGCATGAAGCGATTTTTGGTTTTAAGTTTGTTTGCAGTGGCGATGGCGGCCCATGCCGAATGGACACCCATCATGCAAGATGCTGACTTTGGCGAAAACCATTACATCGACTTGGCAAGCATCAGCGATGTGGATGGCATGATACAAGTCACCACCATGTCCGACTATCCCACAGGCAAAAAAGAGGCGTGTCAAGGTGACAGCTGTGCCTACCTCACCAGTTCACGTATTTCTGTTCGGCATGTGCAATGCCTGACTTACCGCCAGCGCCAAATCAAGTTCACTGACTTTGATGGGCGCATGGGCAACGGCAATGTCACCCAAGGCGGCGCATCGTCAGATCCCAAAAAACGTTATTTCCGCTGGTACACACCTCACCCCAAATCCTTCTTTGAGGCGTTGATCAGAAAAGTTTGCGCCACTTAAGGCGGAAGGTGTTTAGACCGTGGCGATGGGTGCCGCGGGTGAGCCAATCGCCCCCGGCAAACGCAGCGGCGGTGCAGTGAGTAAAAACCGTGAACGGCCATGGGCGCGCAACCAGTTGGCCAAGGGCGTGAGGTGCCACAACTCGCCCAAGTGAACCCCTAGCTTGAACAAGCAATGCTCATGCAAAGGCAGGGCGGCGCAAGCGCCCGCATGCGGCAGGGCAGGGTGGGTTTCCACCGCGTAGTTGTCGGCGATGAGGGCAATCAAACCGCTGTCCGTGATCCATTTTTTCAAGCGCTCGTCGCGCCCATCAAGGCTTGAGCCGCTTTTGTCTAACACCGCACCGACGGGTTGTTTGTTCATGCCCAGCAGCACCTCGCCAAACCCTGTGTGCAAACACACCATATCCCCTTCTTCCACCACCACTTTGTCTTTGGCCATGATGTCCATCAGCATGTCGTAGCCCACCACCGCGCCGGTGTTGCCCACATGGGCGTGCAAGTCGATCATCACCGCACGGCCTTGCACACAACGCTCAGCCATTTTTTCGATGCCCAAGGCCTTGGCATAAGAGGTGGACTCGCGTGGCACTTTGATGAAATCGAAAATACCTGCGCCCTCATTGTGGTCGGGGCCAATCACGTCGGTGCCAGCGCGAAAGCCGTTGTAGTAGAGCGCCACGGGCACACCATCGCCGTCGGCGTCGAACATAGAACCTGCATGGGCCAAACTGTCCCACTGCGTGCTGTACTGCAAATGCATGATGACCAAGTCGTCGCTCATGACATCGGTACACAAGGGGTCGTCGCACCACATTTGGTAGTTCATATTCGGCTTGCCGTTGCGCACTGTGGGTCGCAAGACCGGCGGGCTGCGGCGGGGGTTGAGCACCGAGCCGCCAGGGAAGTCCAGCGGCAAGCTCAGGTTAAAGCTCAGGCCCTGTTTGACCTCGGACACGCCTTGCAAGACCTTGGCGGGGGTGAGCAAATTCATGCGGCCAAACTGATCGTCGGGGCCAAAGTCGCCCCAAGTTGAACCTTCGGGGCGGTTTTTCCAGCGGGAAGATGTGCTCATGGCGATGCCTCAAGTCGGTGCATGACAGGCTTGTCGTGCGGGGAAAGGAAAGCCCATTATGGCTTGCAATATTTATTCTTTTTACTTGAATTGGAAAGTTTTTGATGGACAAATCCCGTTAGCTTCGCGCACAATGAGACTCACCATCAAGGGGTTGCCATGAGTCAAGATCAATCACATTTTGTTGAATTGTTGGATATTTCCAAGCAGATTCAATCTCGCCAAATTTCCTCTGTCGAGGCCACCCAAGCCCAGCTCAAACGCATCGAGCAACTCGATGGCAACTTGAAGAGCTATGCCACTGTCATGGCCGACCATGCCCTAGCTGACGCACAAGCGGCAGACAAAGCCATTGGCGCTGGGCACATCTTGGGGCCGCTGCACGGTGTGCCTATTGCTGTGAAAGACCTGTGTTGGACGGCTGGCACCAAGACGGCTGCTGGCATGACCATCCATGCCAACAACATCCCCAAAGAAGACGGCACCGTGGTGCGCAAACTGCGCGAAGCTGGCGCGGTCATTTTGGGCAAGTTGCAACTCACCGAAGGCGCTTACGCCGACCACCACCCCAACATCACGCCACCCGTCAACCCTTGGGGCGCGGGGCAATGGCCGGGTGCATCTTCCAGCGGTTCGGGTGTGGCTACAGCCGCTGGCCTGTGCTACGGCTCGTTGGGTTCGGACACCGGTGGTTCGATCCGTTTTCCGTGTGCTGCCAATGGCATCACCGGCATCAAGCCTACATGGGGGCGGGTCAGCCGTTATGGTGCGTTTGAGCTGGCCGCGACCCTTGACCACTTGGGGCCCATGACCCGCAGTACGGCAGACGCTGCAGCCATTTTGGGTGTGATCGCAGGTGCAGACGTCAAAGACCCCACCGCCAGTTTGTTGCCCGTACCTGATTACCTCGCCAGCATGAGCAAAGGCCTCAAAGGTGTTCGTGTCGGTATCGATTTGAAGTGGAGCTTGGAGGGCATCGACGAGCCTAGCAAGCAAGCTTTCATGGCCATGATCGAGGTGGCCAAGGCGCAAGGCGCTATTGTCAAAGAAGTGAAGTTCCCCGACCCTCAACACGCCATTGACGACTGGTTTTCCTTGTGCGGCGCTGAGACTGCGGTGGCGCATGAGGCCACTTACCCCTCTCGCAAGTCGGAGTACGGCGCTGGCTTGGCGGGTTTGATCGACCTGGGCCACGCTTTGAGCGGCATGGATTACCAAAAAATCATTTTGCGCCGCCACGACTTCAGGGGCCGCGTAGACACCTTGTTCCAAGACATCGATTTGCTGCTGATTCCCACCACCGGCATTGCCGCGCCCACATGGGAGCGCATGAGCAAATTGGCCACCGACGCCGAACTGCTCAGCGCCTTGTTGAAATTCACTTGCCCGTTTGACATGACGGGCCAACCCACCATCACTTTGCCAGCTGGCTTCACGCCCGAAGGTATGCCGATGGGTTGCCAGTTTGTGGGCCGTCATTTCGAGGAAGACATGATCATCCGCGCTGGTTGGGCATTTCAGCAAGCCACCGATTGGCACCGCCATCACCCCAAAGTTTGAGTCTAAGGAGCATCTCTATGTCATGGTTAGAACAATCCATCATGCGCCAACGTGGCGTGGCCCAAGGTCGTCAAGCTGTAACCCACGAATTGACCGAGGCCAAGCAAGGCAATTACCACTACACCATTGGCCCGTACTCGCAGCCGGTGTTGAGTGTCAAGCCTGGCGACCGCATCATCGTTGAGACGCGTGACGCTTTTGAGGGGAAGGTGAAAACCGAGCAAGACTTGCCCTCCAAAGTGCTGACCATGCCTTTCGTCAACCCGCAAAACGGCCCCATCATGGTCGAGGGCGCGCAGCCTGGTGATGTGATTGCGGTGTACATCGAATCGATGGCCCCGCGTGGCCCTAATCCACGCGGCACCTGCGCCATGATTCCAGAGTTCGGTGCTTTGAGCGCCACCATGTTCACCTCGCTGCTGACGCAACCCTTGCCCGAGATTGTTCGCAAGATCGATGTCGATGAAAAAGGCGTTTACTGGAGCAAGCGGGTCACGCTGCCCTATAAGCCACACATTGGCACCTTGAGCTGCTCGCCCATGCTCGACTCCATCAACACCCTCACGCCCGACACCCACGGCGGCAATATGGATTTGCCCGATATGGGACCAGGCAGCATCACCTATTTACCGGTGTGTACCGATGGCGCAAGGGTGTTCATTGGCGACGCCCATGCTTGCCAAGGCGACGGCGAGGTGTGTGGCACCGCGGTGGAGTTTCAAAGCACCACCACCATTCAGGTTGATCTCATCAAAAACTGGGCCATCACTTGGCCACGTTTGGAAACCGAAGAGATGATCATGACGATTGGCAGTGCGCGGCCTTTGGAAGATGCCACCCGCATTGCCTACAAAGATTTGGTGTTGTGGATGGAAGCCGAGTTTGGCTTCGACCGCTGGGACGCTTACATGATGCTCAGCCAATGCGGCAAGGTGCGATTGGGTAACTTTGTCGATCCCAAATATACCGTGGGTGCAGGTATATTGAAGGAATACCTCAAGCCGTAATTTCCCAACTCGTCATTGCACGACCCGTCATTGCGAGCGAAGCGAAGCAATCCCCTTCAAGGCGTATGCCGCAGGCTCGGCCTCGCCTCCATGCTTACACAACGTCGGCTACGGCCGACCTGCAGCACACGCCTTAGCCGCTATTTTTTTGCACACTAATTAAATGAGCAGCATGAGACAGAGATGCCCGTCATTGCGAAGCCCGAAGGGCTGAAGCAATCTAGTTGCTAACGACGTGCTGGGGATTGCTTCGTCGCTTCGCTCCTCGCAATGACAAAGCTATCGCAAGGACGGCTCATAACGAGGGTGATCGTTCGAAATAAAGCGTTGGAATGAATCATTGCATCAATAAAGGCGGGTGTCGCAGGTCGGCCGTAGACGACGTTGTGTAAGCATGGAGGCGAGGCCGAGCCTGCGGCATACGCCTTGAAGGGGATTGCTTCCCGCCACGTCGCTTCGCTCCTCGCGGTTAAAGGCCGCTCGCAATGACGAAACGAGTTACTTCAAGCCCAGAATCCAGGCCACCAGCTTTTTAGCTTCAGCGTCTTTCACCTGCGGGTTGGCAGGCATGGGAATAGCGCCCCACACACCGCCACCGCCAGCGATGATTTTGGTGGCAAGGGTTGCTGCCGCGCCTTTGTCACCCGCGTATTTGGCGGCGACTTCTTTGAACGCTGGCCCCACGACTTTGTTGTCCACCGAATGACAAGCCAAGCAGTTCTTGGCTTGCGCCAGTTCTTTGCTTGCCATGACGGGGGTGGCCAAGCAAAGACCCAGCAGGGTGGCTGTCATCACACGTTTCATAGGTTTTTCCTTTTAGAACAAATCGAGTACCGCGCCTTTGCTGGCGCTAGAGGCGTTATGGGCAAACTTGGCTTGCACACCACGGTTGTAGCGCGGCGCAGGGGCTTTCCATGCAGCGCGGCGTTTGGCGATTTCGTCATCTGCGACATTGAGTTGCAGCAACAACTTGTGTGCGTCGATGGTGATGCTGTCGCCTTCATGGATGAGGGCGATATTGCCGCCAGCCGCCGCCTCAGGCGCCACGTGACCCACCACCATGCCCCAAGTGCCACCAGAAAAACGCCCGTCGGTGATGAGGCCCACGCTTTCGCCCAAACCTGCACCAATCAGGGCGCTGGTGGGCGCTAACATTTCGGGCATGCCGGGGCCGCCTTTGGGTCCAAGATAACGCAACACCATCACGTCACCTGCTTTGATCTTGCCGTCCAACACGGCTTTCAGCGCCGACTGCTCGTCGTCAAACACACGGGCGGGGCCGGTGATGACGGGGTTTTTCAAGCCGGTGATTTTGGCCACGCAACCCTCGGGAGAGAGGTTGCCTTTCAAAATCGCCAAGTGACCTTGGGCGTACATGGGGGCGCTGATGGGGCGAATCACGTCTTGGTCGGCGCGGGGGGCGTCTGGAATATCGGCCAAGTTCTCTGCCACGGTTTTGCCGGTGATGGTCATGCAGTCGCCGTGCAGCAAGCCGGCCTTGAGCAACACTTTCATCACTTGCGGAATGCCACCAGCTTTGTGCAGGTCCACAGCCAAGTATTTGCCGCTGGGTTTCAAGTCGCAAATGACGGGGATTTTTTTGCGCATGCGCTCGAAGTCGTCAATCGTCCAGTCCACCTCGGCAGTGTGGGCGATGGCCAAAAAGTGAAGCACCGCGTTGGTGGAGCCGCCCGTGGCCATGATGACAGCCACCGCGTTTTCAATCGCCTTTTTGGTGACGATGTCGCGCGGCTTCAGGTCTTTTTTGATGGCCTCGATCAGCACCTTGGCGGCTTCTTTCGCCGAGTTTTGCGTTTCGTCGTGCGGGTTGGCCATGGTGGACGAGTAGGGCAGGGCCATGCCCAGCGCCTCGAAGGACGACGACATGGTGTTGGCGGTGTACATACCACCGCATGAACCCGTTCCGGGGATGGCTCGCATCTCAATTTCGCGCAAATCGGCGTCGCTGAGTTTTCCCGCAGAGTTTTCGCCCACAGCTTCGAATACGCTCACGATATTCAAGTCTTTGCCCTTGTAGCTACCGGGCAGGATGGTGCCGCCGTAGACATAAATGGCGGGTACGTTGGCTCGCAGCATGCCCATCATGCCGCCGGGCATGTTTTTGTCGCAACCGCCCACCACCACCACGCCGTCCATCCACTGGCCGCCCACGCAGGTTTCGATACAGTCGGAAATGACTTCGCGGCTGACCAACGAATACTTCATGCCCTCGGTGCCCATGCTCATCCCGTCAGAGATGGTCGGTGTGCCAAAAATCTGCGCATTGCCACCCGCTTCTTCAATGCCCGCCACCGCCGCGTCGGCCAGTTTTTGCAAGCCGCTGTTGCATGGTGTGATGGTGGAGTGACCGTTGGCCACGCCCACCATGGGTTTGGCAAAGTCGCCCTCTTGGTAGCCCATGGCGTAATACATGGAGCGGTTGGGAGCGCGGGATTTGCCTTCGGTGATGTTGGCCGAGCGGCGGTTGATTTTGAGAGAAGTGGTGGCCATGGAAACTCGCTGTGGTCTGGAAAAAAGGTTAGTTTAGCCGTGAGTCAATGGCAATCCCCATGCCCGCACAAAGACTCAAGGAGAAAATGTAATGCAGTGATTGACATTGTCAATTGATAATTTACAATCAAATCTCATGATCACGTCTTTCAAGCACAAAGGTTTGGCGCTTTTCTTTACCCAAAGAAGCTACAAAGGTATTCCTGCTCAGTACGGCTCACGCATTGAGAGGATGCTCGATCGTTTAGACGCTTGCAAAGAAGCTGAGGATATGGACTTGCCTGGCTACAAATTCCATGCGCTAAAGGGTGATCGAAAAGGAGGGTTCGCTGTTTCAGTCACTGGCAATTGGCGAATCACATTTGAATTTATGGGCGAGGACGCCATCAACGTTAACTTGGAGGACTATCACTGATGAAGTCTCTGCGAAACCCCAACCGTCAACCGACACACCCTGGCGCGGTGCTTCGTGAAGATGTGTTGCCTGAATTGGGCTGGACACAAGGCGAGTTGGCTACTAAATTGATGGTCAGTCGGCAAACCGTGTCAGACTTGCTTCACGAAAAAAAGGCGGTCACTGCCGAGATGGCCATCCGCATCGCAAGAACCATAGGTGGCACCCCAGAAAGCTGGCTTCGTATGCAGCAGGCTTTGGACCTGTGGACAGCTGAAATCAAGTTTAAAAACAACCCTGCGATTGCCCCTAAAGCAGTGGCTGCTTGATTGGTCTCGCACCCCCCTCAAAAAAAAGCAGAAGCAGGGTGTTCAAAAATCATTTGGGTGACATGGGTTCTTTCTTTTCAAGACCCTGAGGGCTTATGGGAAGTCCAATAAAAGTACGACCGAGCTTTGTATTTGGCCGAAAACGGTTCTGGGGGGGATTGTTAGAGCGGGAACTTCGATGACAGCGCTGATGTTTTTGGTTTCGGAGACACCTTGTTGGCCATTTGTCAAACTGCTGTAAATCAGTTTGTTGTTGGAGGTTCTAAAGCAAACTTTTTTTGTCAATTCGCTATCAAGAAACAATGAAACGACGCCTCTTGATCTGGCGTTAGCTATGTTGACCATGCTGCAGGAACTCAGCGTATTGTTAGCGTCGGTCAGCGTGACATTCGGTGTTTGTGTCACGCCAGAGAAATTATTGCAATTGACCAAAGAAACAGGGATTTCTATTTGCGACGTCTTCATCAAGCCTTGTGCTGTTTCTCTGATGCCTGACAAATCCTTCAGTCTCACAGTTGAGGGAATGCTGAGACTGCAGGTAGGAGATTGGCTCAAAACCTGAAAAGAAAATGAAGTCAATATGACCTGTCCATTTAAATTCGTACTTGATTGACCAGCTGAAATTTTTACAAAACTCGAAGCAGGGATGGAAGCTCCCTGTACAGGTTTGCTTTTATCAACCACACTGATTTGCATTTCTTGAGTCAAAAAACTTTTGCTCCCCTGACAACCCCAAACCTCCTGTAGACCTGTATTTAGTGCCCCAAATGGCGAGGCGAAATTGGCACCGCCTTTGTAGGTAGCGTTTCCATTTTGGTTACCAATGTCAATTCCTGTGCAACCGGAAAAAGTAGGTGAAGACATGGTGATTTTGAAATTACCAATAACAACTGACTGACCCCCAATATGAAACCCAAAGAAACATGAATCGCCGCCATTGGGAGCGATTACATCAGAAGACACGACCATCTTGATGCTCAATGCACCTAAATCATTGGCATTTGAGGTTTTAATGGTCAAGGTCGTTCCCGCAGTGACAGCGCTGCTGGACGTGCCTTTATTCACAACTTCAAATTTCGGTACGGAGCTACAGGTAGTGGCGTTTGCCCATGAACTCAAACACAACAAAGTCGAGAGCAAAAGCCATTTGCCAATCAGTTGTTTAAATCTATACATATGTCATCTTTCAGTGGATACCCACAGCACACAAGCAACCATGTCACTGCAACTCTTTTGAATCCCTTTTGCATTTGCAAGCCACTGCCTATTCCCTGGCTTGCGCATTTTTCTCAGCCACACCCGCCACCTCACAGCGCAGTTTCAAATTGGTAAATCCGCTGGCATTGGCGGTTTGTTTTTCGCCCAAGGCGTAGTCCACCTTGCAGGTTTCTTCGGGTTTGTCGCCCCACACCACTTTCAAGCGGTCTTTGTTGGTTTGCACCCTCACCAAGGCGCGGCTGCCTTGGCCGAACGTGCCCACCTCGTTACCCAAGCTGTCGGTGACGGTCGCGCCAATGGGAATGCGAACCCCATTGCTGGCTTGCAACACGATCAGCAAGGGTCGCCCTGAGGTGGCGTTGAATTTCAAACGTACGATGGAGCCTTCCACGGGTGCCACCTTTTGGTTGGCGTTGTCCACCTCCAGTTCGGTGGGTGCGCCCTCAAGGCTGATTTGCACATCGTTCAGGTAATAAGGCGAGAGGTAAGGCACCACCCCAAAACCGCTGCTGTTGATGCGCGCTGTGCTGCCCAGCACACCGGCGCCTTCGCCCTTGGGCACTTCCACAATGGCAAAGGTCTCGCTCACAGTGGGCGCCAAAATGACCCCGCCGCTGTGCAACACCACGCTGCCGCTGGCATTTAAGCCGGTTTGCTGGCTGCCGCCGGTGGACGATGTAACGGATGCGCCCAAGCTGCCGTAGCGGTGCTGAACCCCCACCGAGCCGCTGGAAGAACCGAAATCACCTGTTTGCGATTGGCTGAGGTTGTAATTGAAATTGTTTTCTTGGCTATAGCCTGAATACGACAAGGTTTGGGTGGGGTCGGAGTCACCGTATTTGTTGTAGCTGGCATTGGCGCTGCCTCGGGTGAAGCCGAAATCCAAGGGCAGGGAGGCTGAAACGCTGACGCTTTCGCCCTTGGGGCGGTTATCCGAGTAGCTGGTGCGGTCCAGGTTCAAGCTCATAAATAGCTGGCGAATGCTGACGTTGTAGCTCAAGCGCAGCTGTCGGCTGCCCACACCTACCCAACTGCTTTGCTGTGTGGAGCCCAAGCTGATACTGCCCAATTTGTCCAGACCCAAACCAAAACCTAAATAAGTGCTGTATTTGTAGCTGTCGTTGGTGAACAAGGCATTGGCACCCGAGGACAAGGCCGAGCTGGGCGTGGTGTAGTGCAATGACTGGCGTCCAGCACCCGCATAAGCTGAAAACCTGCCCATGGCGGGTGGGCTGTAAGTGGTGTTGTAGGCGTAGCCACTGCGGGGTGTGGTGTTGGCAGGATCGAAGTGGGAGAACAAGGTATTGAAGCTCAAGCCACCCATCCTCGAGTTAAAGCTGGCTTGCAGACCTAAGTTTTGGTAGTTGGGGCCCAGCAGCACCTCCATGCCAGGGGTAGTGAAGTCGTTAAAGCCGTAGCGCAAATAGCCTTGCAGCACAGCCGTGTCTTGGGTATTGGTGAAGTTGCGGTACAGGCCGGTGGCGACGCTGTAACGGTAAGAGCCAGGGTTGAGCTTGCCCGCTCCAGCGCTGTAGGGCACGGTGAAGGTTTGTTGTGTGCCGTCGGCCTCGGCAATGACGACGGTTAAGTTACCCACCGAAGAAACAGGGTTCATGTCGTCAAATTCGAAAGGGCCGGGTGGCACGGTTTGCTCGAAAAACACGGTGTTGTTTTGCGAGATACGTACCCGTGCATTGGTGCGAGCCACACCTTTGATAACGGGGCGAAAGCTGCGTTCATCGTCGGGCAGCATGTTTTCCTCGGACGACAGACGCACACCGCGTATGGGTGCAGAGCCGATGATGGGGCTGTTGCTGCTGATGTCACCCATGGCCAAGATGGCCTTCAAGTCGATCAAAGGGCGTTTGACATAGGTTTCACCTGCCACGTATTGGCTGGTGCTGTTGGTGGTGCCGCCGCCGGTACTGCGGTTTTGCGACAGGTAGCTGGTGTGGCGCACTTGCCAGCCAGCTACATTGAGGCCGGTGTTGAGCCCCAAGTAGTTCGAGCTAAAGCCTTTGGCGCTGTAGTTGTTCAGGTTGTAGTTGATGAATCCTGCGTTTTCGCCGCGTGTCAGCATCTCCGGCGGCACGCTTTGGCGGTTTTGGCGGGTTAAAAAGGCTTGGGGTATGGAGACATCCAAGCGCAAAGTGCTGCTGTCAAACTCGGTGGCGGCACCCGTTACCCAGTCTTTCATGAACAAGCAGTCTGGTGCCGACGGTGCGCCAGCGGTTGCTGAGTTGCCAGCGTTTTGCAGGGCTTTCATCAGTTCTATGCCCTTGGGGCTGATGAAGTTGGGCTTCACCCCCAATTGCTGAAACAAAGCTGGAGAAATACAGGCGTTGGCACTCTCATCTTTGTTCTTGGCTACAAAACGCACCATGCCTTTGCTGACCATGCTGCCGTTGCGAAAGATGTCGGTGTCGATGTTGCCTGGGCGCACCGAGCCCAGCTTTTTTACTTCAGCGGGGCTGAGGTTGCGAAACGCCTTGCCGCGTAAAAAATCCACGTCAAATTCGATGTCTTCTTCCAGTTTGGACAGGGGCAGCTTGTCTCTCAGCGGCACGGGCTTGGCCGCAGGTGCAAAGGCGAATAATTCAGGGCGCTTGGCAAACAGCTTGCGGCGCTGGTTGGGTTGCATGGTGAGGATGGTTTTCTCCTCAGCTTGGTTGGGCGACTGCAGACGCACTGTCAGAGGAGAAGTGTTGTCCAAGGGAGGCAGGGCCTTGATACGAAAAGGCCCTTCTTTGAGTTGCTGCTCGTAAATAACCAAGCCTTTTTGCTCTAAAAAAACCACTTGTCCACCAAATGCATTGCCCTCTAGCTGGACAAGCATGGGCAGATCAGGGTTGATTTGGATGGTGCGTGCCTCTAGGCTAGAGAGCACGCTCAGCGAGACCTCTTGGTCAAGTTTGCCTGTGCCAGATTGGGCGCTGAAGGCGTTGGTCGAGGCAAAAAGGCAAACCCCCAAGGCAAACGCACCCAGCCCCACTTGTAAACGGGTAGCTAGTGAGGAGGCATTGAGGGTGAAGCGCATAGCGCATCAGGCCTGTGGCTGACGATCAGTTGGCAAACTGAACAGGCGTTTCTTTGGAAATGACACCGCCGAAGTCGGTGATGTAATCCACCCGCACCATGGTGTAGGGTTTGGTGATTTTGCTTACCTCACCCACCACGATGCTGAGGTTGCCTTTGGGAGGCAACATGCCGCCATCTACATTCAGGTCAAACTTGCCGCCCTCGCCAAAACTCAGGCTGAAAAAAGACATGTTGTAGGGTGAGGGGTTGGTGCCTTCTGCTACCCAATTACCGTCTTTTTTAACCACTTTCCAGCTGATTTGGTCCATGTATTGGGGAGGATCACCCTTCAAGCTCTTCGGGCGGTAAAACACCTTGATGCGGGTGCGAACTGCAAAGCTGAGTTTGTTTTCTACATTGGATTTTTCAGGCAACTCCAGCATGTTGAACCAAAACACGCTTTCACGGTCAGCAGGCAAGGTCTCGCCGGTGAACACCAAGCGCACCGCTTGGCTGCTGTTGGCTTTGAGCTTGGCCACGGGGGGCGTCAGGTTGAACGGGGTGATGGCTTCTTCTGGAGCGGCGGCGGCATTGCCTTCATCGAGCCACATTTGCACAAAAGCAGCGCGTTCTTTGGAGACGTTCACTACTTTGAATGACACCTCTCGCTTGGCCTCGGGGTATATCACCCGCGTGGTTTCGATGATCATGTCGGCCTGCGCAGTGGGCAGCAAGGCCAACAGACTGGCGGCGGTAAGAACGGCTTTGCCGCACAGGGCGAAAGCGGATAAAGTGCGGCGAGCAAAGCGTAGGTACATCATGTTCTTCTCGGTGGTTGAAAAAAGGGGCTTGCCCCCACCGAGAAGAACGGGTGTTGCGGTTAACGGTAGGTGAGTGTCACCAGTTGTTTGCCAGCAGTACCTGTGCTTGTCAGCAGGGTTTGTTTGTCTACATGGGCGATGTTCAAGCTTGACAGGGGGTTGGCGGCACCGCTTGTCAAGCCACAGGCTTGACCGTTGATGCTGCTTTGTTGGCTTAAGTGCGCTAGGGCTTGGGTACTTAGCGTGCAACCTGGGGAGGTAATCACGCCATGTATTTCCAACATACCGTTTTGCGCTTGTGCGGCAGTTGCCGAGAAGACCAACATCACTGACAACACCGGTGCTGCATAGCGGGCTAAGTTCAAAGAGCAGTTCATGGTTTTTCCTTTGTTTCGATCGCATTGAATCGAAACAAAGGGCTTGGCGCAAAAACTGCTTTAGCACTAACTTCGCTGTGCAGACGTCAAACTTAAGCGGGGTTTTGGGTTCTCCTTGGGTGGTTTTTTAAGTGCTTTTCAATGCTTTTGAACAAATCTCAGTTTTAGGTTTTTTAGGCAAAAAAAAGCAATTCGGTCAAAAACTGTGGGTTTGTTGCCGAAACATTGGCAGTCACCTTAATTGAGTTTGAGCAAGAAAGGGAGGAAAACCGACACATTGCCGGCTGTCACATCCTGCGATCCAGGGTTGGTCGCTTGCAGTCTTGCAACTTCGTTCAACAAACTGCGTGACGCCACATAGCGAATGCCAAGCGTCAGGGTCTTGCCCCCTTCTTGGTCAAGCGCTTTGTTCAGGGTTTGGGGTTTGTTCAGGTCAATGGGGATGAACACACCGGCTTCGTCTATCAAGCCCAGCTGAACAAACACGTTTTGGGCGGGGCGATTGCTGGCGCTGTTGCGCAGCAAACCTGTGCGGGGGGCGATGGAGGCCAAGTCGCTGTCAAACACCAACTTAAGGGCCAAAGAACCAAAATCTGCACCAACACATTTGGCATTGGGGTTGATTTTTCTTTGGTCAACATTGAGGCTGAACTTGCTGACGGGGCCCAAGGAATCGGTGAGCAAAAGGGTGCTGCTCAGGGCAGATAAATTGACGATGTAGGGGGTGACCAATTGCTTGGACAACGCCAGTACGGGTGAGCACGGCTCATCAAGGACGAAACCCTCAATGTTCAGTGTGGCATCGGGCACGCCTGTAGACAATTGCGCCAATGCCCCGCAGGAAAACACCATAAGCCAAACCCCTGCACAAAATGCAGCTGTGTGGCTTGAAAGGCATTGCCAAAGTGGGGGGGAAGTCTTCACATTGTTTCACTTGGGCCCAAGAAGGCGCACTACTGCCGCGCGTTCTTGGGTTTTGGCTGATACAAAATTACCTGTAGGCAACTGAGACAGTAAGGGTTGAGCTATAAGAACCACTGGAGGGTTTCTGATTGGCGACAGGGTTGGCAAATTGAGCGCCCAAAGTAATTGCTGAAGCCGCCTGCGCTCTAAAAGGGGCTGATTGGCTGCTCACAAAGCTCCCCACTTCTGTCAATGCGATTTCGTTCGAGGGGGCAGAGGCCGAAGGGCCAACTCCGCCAGTAAGTCTAACGACTGCATTGGTACCACCATCGGCCAAGCCAACCATATTGCTTAAAAAAGTAGATGTGCCAATGGTGGTGATAAATCCAGTTTTCGAGGGAGCGATGGCCATGTCCCAGCCAGCTGTACCGTTGGTGAAAGTGCAAGCTGACCCGCCTCCAGGTGCGACAAGCTTAAATTCCAATTTTTGTATGGTGCCAAAAGTAGTACCAGCAGCCGCTGTGGCAAGGGGTGTTGTTAGTTGAACAGTACCGAGTGGCAATGTAAAACTTTTAGATTCGGTGGTTCCTGCTCCTACGTCCGAACTTAAGCCACAGGTTGAACCCTGTATGAGGCCAGAGATCGTGACTGTTTCAGCATTGGCGATGAGTTGGGTGGTGCCAAACGCCAGGAAGGCAGAAGTGGCGATGGCGATGCGTTGCAGTTTGTGTTTGTTTAGCATGATGAAAATCTCCTGTGATTGAACTTTGAGTGAAATGATGGATTTTTAACCTAATAGTTACAAATACCACAAAACGAATACTAGAGAATTCAAATATTAATTGCAACTGTAAGTAGTATTTTTTTAATTAAATATTAATTAAATAGTTATTTTTGTTGTTTTTAAGGTATCTAAGTACTCAATTTTGATGTGTTGAGTAGAAAGACTCTCCCAAGTCTTTGATGTGCATAAAAAAAGTGCCGGCCAAGAGGCCCAGCACTTTTTTAAAAGGGTTGAGGTTTTTTAGGGATATTTGACAGACAAGGTGATGGGTGAAGAGAAACTGCCGGCTGTAGGAGTTCCATCGGGTTTGACGTACACAGCGCCAATGGCAAATCCCTTAAGGGCGCTTAACGGTGATGAAGAAGTCAGTTGTGAGCCAAGGGTTCTGGTGATACTGGGTTCTACGTCTGAAGCATTGCTTGTATCTGCAATGCTCAAATCATCGATAACTTTTGCTTTGAGTTGTATCAACACGTTGGTTCTGCTAGAAGTGCTGCCAGATTCAGCCGCAACTGAAGACAAATAAACTTTGTTATTCAGGGTTTTTGTGGTTTGAGAGTAAATTTCAAAATCCCAGGAGGACTTCCCCCCGTCCAGTGAGCATGATGAGTTGGCAACTGAGGTACCAAGACTCACGATGGTGAATTTGGCAGGCGTTGTAGTTAATTGATCTCCAGCATTCGTTAAAGTCTTTATGTCCGCAAGTTTGACGGGAGTTAATTTAAGCGTTGATGAGGAAGACGTTTGGGTGCCAGAAACGCTAGGTTCTTTGAAATAAACAACACATGTTGAGTCTGTCACCTCACCCTCTATCGTCAATATCCCTTTGCCATCTCCACCATCTTGGGCGAATGCAAGCGGATGACTACAACACAGCAAAGCCAAGAGGGTTGCGCTAAGAAGGCCTGGGATGGATGGGCGAGCGTTCATGAAAATTCCTTTGTGAAAAGCAATCCTTATGAAATACAAGGATTTTTGTAATTAATGTTAGCTAATATATTAATTAAATTAAATATTTAGTATTAATAAATTTAAATTATTTTATTAAGTAGTAATTTTTGTTGTTTTTGTGTTGTACATGGCCATTTAGTATTAATTCAGTGCGATCTTTGCCTGCCCCACAATACGCACCATGCTGATTCACCCCCAATTCGACCCCGTGGCCTTGGCCATAGGCCCGCTGGCCGTGCATTGGTACGGCATTTCCTACCTTGCGGCTTTTGTGTTGTTTGTGTTGCTGGCGCGGCAACGCCTGAACCACCCGCCTTACGCGGCCTTGCAAGCGCAGGGCTTGTGGTCGGTGCAAGACGTGGACGACCTGATGAGCTGGGGCGTGTTTGGCGTGGTCTTGGGAGGGCGCATTGGCTATTGCCTGTTTTATAAACCCGCTTATTACGCCGAGCACCCCCTAGAGGTGCTGTACGTGTGGCAAGGCGGCATGAGTTTTCACGGCGGCATGTTGGGCGTGATCGCTGTCATGGCGCTGTTGGCGTGGAAGCGCGGTAGGCACTGGTTGCAAGTGACCGACTTCATCGCCCCTTGTGTGCCCACAGGCTTGGCAGCGGGGCGGGTAGGCAATTTCATCAACGGCGAGTTGTGGGGACGTGCCGCCGATGTCAACCTGCCTTGGGCCATGGTGTTTCCGCAAAGTGGCAGCTTGCTGCCGCGCCACCCCTCGCAGATTTACCAATTTTTGCTAGAAGGCTTGCTGCTGTTTGCGGTGCTGTGGTGGCTGGCGCGTAAGCCGCGGCCGCTGGGCTGGGTGTCTGGCGCTTTCTTGGTTGGCTATGGCTTGCTGCGCTTTATCGCCGAGTATTTCCGCGAACCCGATGCCCACCTTGGCCTCTTGTCCTTAGGGCTGAGCATGGGGCAGTGGCTGTGTGTGCCTATGGTGTTCATAGGGCTTGCCATGATGCTGTGGTCACTTCGCAAAGCGACGAAGTAATCCCCCCAGCCCCGCGCTGCAGGCTCGGCCTCGCCTCCATGCTTGCACAACGTCGGCTACGGCCGACCTGCACCACGCGGCTGGAGATTGCTTCGCTACGCTCGCAATGACGTTGTAAGCGATGACAAAATGCAGCCATGAACGCCAACCTCTACCTTGCCTTGCGCCAAGGATTTCCCCAAGACCTCGACACCCTCGCCATTGAAACCGACCAAGGGCTGCGCTACAGCTGGCGAGACTTGGAACGCGCCAGCGCCATGCTGGCCAATTGGCTTGACAGCTTGCAACTGCCCAAGGGCTCGCGGATTGCGGTGCAGGTAGACAAGTCGGTGGAGGCGCTCATGCTGTACCTAGCCACACTAAGGGCAGGGCATGTGTTTTTGCCTTTGAACCCCGCTTACCAAAGCGCCGAATTGGATTACTTCATTGGCGACGCCGAACCCGCTGTGGTGGTCTGTACCCCCGCCAACTTTGGCTGGGTCAGCAAGCTGGCGTTTCAAAAGGGCACACGCTATGTGATGACGCTGGACGACCAACGCGGTGGCAGCTTGTTGCAACGCGCCGCTCACCACAGCGACCAGCACACGCCAGCTATGCGAAGCCACGAAGAATTGGCCGCCATTTTGTACACCAGCGGCACCACGGGGCGCAGCAAGGGCGCGATGCTCAGCCACGCCAATTTGCAAAGCAGCGCCCAGTGCCTGCACCACTATTGGGGCTTTGCTGGTAGCGATGTGCTGCTGCACGCCTTGCCCATCTTCCATGTGCATGGGCTGTTTGTGGCCATCCATGCGGCGCTGTTCAGTGGTTGCGCCATGCTTTGGCATGGCAAGTTCGAGCCTGCAAGAGTGTTGGCGGATTTGCCTCGTGCCACGGTGTTCATGGGCGTGCCCACCTTCTACACGCGTTTACTTGCCATGGCTGAACTTGGGCAGCAGGTCTGCGCCAACATGCGCCTTTTCGTTTCGGGTTCTGCGCCCATGTTGGTGGAGACCTTCGAGCAATGGCAGCAACGCAGCGGCCACACGGTGCTAGAACGCTACGGCATGAGCGAAACGCTGATGCTCACCTCTAACCCGTATGCAACCGATGAGCGCTTCGGTGATCCCGTCATTGCGAGGAGCGCAGCGACGAAGCAAGCTCCGGCAAAGCGCGTCGGCGGCAGCGTAGGTTTTCCGCTGCCGGGGGTGACGGTTCGCATTGCCAACAGCCAGCACCAAGAGGTGGCGTTGGGCGAGGTTGGCAGCATTCAGGTCAAGGGCGGGAATGTGTTTGTGGGCTATTGGCGCATGCCCGAGAAGACCGCGCAAGAGTTCACCTCGGACGGCTACTTCATCACCGGCGACATGGGCACCCGCGACGCGCAGGGCTATGTGCGCATCGTGGGGCGCAGCAAAGACCTCATCATCAGCGGCGGCTTGAATGTGTACCCCGTGGAAATCGAGGATGCGCTCAACAACTTGCCCGGTGTCCTTGAGAGCGCCGTCGTGGGTGTGCCGCACCCCGACTTTGGCGAAGCGGGCTGCGCTTTTGTGCTGGCCAAGGTCGGTGTGACGTTGGACCCTGCCGCGTTGCTGCAAGCTTTGAAAGCGCAACTGGCCAACTTCAAGATTCCTAAGCAATGCGTGGTGCTGCCAGAGTTGCCGCGCAACGCCATGGGCAAGGTGCAAAAAAACGTGCTGCGTGATCAAGCCCTGTCATTGCGAAGCCCAAAGGGCTGAAGCAATCCCTGTCATTGCTCGCAATGAACTAGCCTATTCAGCCAGCGCCTTTGCCACCGCTTCACCCAACTTGATGACGGCGAGGGCGTAGTAGCTGCTGCGGTTGTAGCGGGTGATGACAAAGAAGTTTTCTGTTCCCGCCACGTAAGAGGGCGCTTCGTCGGCGTTGAAGAGTTGCACTAAGGCCAATGGCTTGGCATAGCCAGAGGCGCCAACCACCTCCACGCCCTTGTCTTGCAGGTACGAAAGTGACCATGTGGGCACGATGTCAGGGGCCAAGAGCGCGGCCAAATCGGCGTCGTTGGCGTTGACTTTCACCTCGAAGTGGGTAGGCATACCGGTGTGCCAGCCATAGGCCTGAAAGTAATGCGCCACCGAGCCAATCGCGTCCACGGGACTGCGCGACAAATCGATGCGTCCATCGCCATCAAAATCCACCGCGAATTTGGCAATACTCGAGGGCATGAACTGTGGCCAGCCGCTGGCACCAGCAAAACTGCCCAGCTGATTCTTCAAAGAAGACTGCCCGCGCAACTGCTGCAAGTGGTTGCCCAATTCGCTTTCAAAAAAAGCTTGGCGCTCGCTGGCATAAGGGTGATCTTTGGGAAAAGCAATGCTGAGTGTTGCCAAAGCGTCCAGTACTTTGAACTGGCCTTGGTGCTGACCAAAAAATGTTTCCACGCCCAACACACCTAGCACATAAGCGCTTGGTACGCCGTAGCTGGCTTCGGCGCGGTTGAGTTCTTCCGCGTATTTCTGCGCAAAGGCCACACCAGCTTGTATGCGCTGGGTTTGCAAAAATCTGGCTCTATAGGCTTGCCAGTTTTTGGCGGTGGGGGAGATGGGCGGCAAGACCATTTGCTGCACCTGAGGCAACAACCGAGCAGAGGCAATTTGCTGCTGCACCCAAGCCTTGGGCAGTTGGTGCTCTGCGCTCAGACGGCTTGCCAAGGCTTTTACCGTTGGGGTGTTGCCCAAGGCCTTGCCCAGCACCACCTTGGCTTTGGTTTTGACTTTGAGCGATTGGGTTTTCTTAAAGGTCTTGTGGCTCTTCTGGCTTGTAGTTGGCTGTGCTTTGGCAAGTGAGGGCGCAAACGCCAGCATTAAAAAAACACTCAAGCAAGTGGCAGAACTGTGTGAAAAAAGGGTGCGAAATACGATCATGGGTTTCGAGTGTAGCCAAGCCCGTGGTCACCCCCGCGTGTTAAGCTAATTTCAGATGAATACCTTTCACGTTTTGCTCGCACCTTGGTTGCAAACCGAGGTTCAACCTTTGCTTCTAAAAGAGCTGGCCCTGCTGGCCTTGGCGCTCTTGCTGGCATGGTTTATCAGCTACCAACTCAGCCGTTTTGCCACCCATACCTCGGTGCTGTTTGGCCGTGGGGTGGTCGATGGCGTGTTGTTTCCGATGGCGGCTTTGGCCTTGGCCTATGTGGCGCAGGTGCTGTTTTTGAAACACCAAACCCCTTTGTTGTTCAAACTGGCGATTCCAGTGCTGTTGTCGCTAGCGCTGATTCGCCTGTGCGCTCGGGTATTGATGGCGGTGTTTCCGGTGTCGCCCTTGGCTCAACTGACTGAGCGTTTGATCTCTTGGCTGGCGTGGGGCGTAGCGGTGCTGTGGATCACCGACTTGCTGCCCTTGGTGGCGCAGGAGTTGGAGCAGATACAACTCAATTTCGGCAAAGTGCACTTAGACCTGCGCACCTTGCTCGAAGGCTTGTTGTCGTGCGGCTTGGTCTTGGTGCTCAGTTTGTGGCTGTCGGCAACCATTGAACAGCGGCTGTTGGCTAGCACCGTCAGCGATTTGTCGATGCGCAAAGTCGCGGCCAACCTGCTGCGGGCGGTTTTGCTCTTGGTCGGTTTGCTTTTCGCCTTGTCTGCAGTGGGGGTAGACCTGACGGCTTTGTCGGTCTTGGGTGGTGCGTTTGGCGTGGGGCTGGGCTTGGGTTTGCAAAAACTGGCTGCCAACTATGTCAGCGGTTTTGTGGTGCTGGTCGAGCGTTCGGTGCGCATTGGCGACTACATCAAGGTCGATGGCTTGGAAGGCCGAGTCACCGACATCAAAACCCGCTACACCTTGCTGCGCGACCCCAGTGGGCGCGAATCCATCATTCCCAACGAGATGCTGCTGACCCAGCGGGTCGACAACTTGTCGCTCAGTGACCCGCAAATCGCGGTCAATTGCACTTTTCCATTGGGTGTGGATGTCGACATCGAACAGGTGTTGAGTCTGCTCAGCCTTGCCGCATTGCAATGCGAGCGGGTGTTGCACGACCCGCCGCCGCAAGCGTTTTTAAGCAAAGTCGAGTCCGCTGGTTTGGAGTTCACCGTGGTGTCTTGGGTCAGTGACCCCGAGGCGGGGTATTTAATGACCCGCTCCCAAATCAACACCGCTGTGATGCGGGCTTTGCGCCAAGCCGGCATCGAGCTGCCCAAAGCCCCGCAACAGGTTTTTTGGCGTGCCGCACCTCCTTGAATTCAAAAGACTTTTTCATTTTGGATATAAAAAAGCACGATCGTACTTAAATATTTTCGGTTTCGTCTAGAATGACGTAACGTCAACTTGCATCCCCTTAATTCCTTGGAGAAAACCCATGAAGGCACTGGTCGCGGTCAAGCGCGTGGTGGATTACAACGTCAAAGTTCGGGTCAAGTCTGACCAAAGCGGCGTGGACATCGCCAACGTCAAAATGAGCATGAACCCCTTTGACGAAATCGCTGTCGAAGAGGCGGTTCGCTTGAAAGAAAAGGGCGTACTAAGCGAGGTGATCGTGGTGTCTTGTGGCGTCACACAGTGCCAAGAAACCTTGCGCACCGCCATGGCCATTGGCGCGGACCGCGCCATCTTGGTGGAAACCACGGAAGAACTGCAACCCTTGGCGGTGGCCAAACTGCTCAAAGCTTTGGCCGACAAAGAGCAACCTGGCTTGGTCATTTTGGGCAAACAAGCCATTGACGACGACTGCAACCAAACCGGCCAAATGCTGGCTGCGCTGGCTGACTGGCCGCAAGCCACATTTGCCTTCAAAGTGGAAATGGCCGATGGCCACGCCTTGGTCACGCGCGAGGTCGATGGCGGCTTGGAAACCTTGAAGCTCACGCTCCCCGCTGTCATCACCACCGATTTGCGCTTGAATGAGCCGCGCTATGTGACGCTGCCCAACATCATGAAGGCCAAGAAAAAACAACTCGATATCTTCAAACCCGAAGACCTCGGCGTAGATGTGAAACCGCGCATCAAGACCTTGAAGGTCAGCGAGCCGCCCAAGCGCAGCGCGGGTATCAAGGTGGCCGATGTGGCTGCCTTGGTTGACAAACTCAAAAACGAAGCAAAGGTGATTTGACATGTCCGCTTTAGTCATCGCAGAACACGACAACCACGGCATCAAACCCGCCACCCTCAACACCATCACCGCCGCCTTGGCGTGTGGCGGTGAAGTGCATGTGTTGGTAGCCGGCAAAGACGCCGCCGCAGCAGCGCTTGCTGCTTCGCACATTGCAGGTGTCAGCAAAGTGCTGCACGCCGACTCCGACGTCTTTGCCCACGGCTTGGCCGAGCAAGTCGCCGTCCAAGTGCTGGCTTTGGCGTCAAGCTACAGCCACATTTTGTTTGCCGCGACTGCCAGCGGCAAAAACATTGCCCCCCGCGTTGCGGCCAAGCTCGATGTGGGTCAGATCAGCGACATCACCAAGGTGGATTCGCCTGACACCTTTGAGCGCCCCATCTATGCGGGTAATGCTATCGCTACAGTGCAAGCCACCGACGCCACCCTGGTCATCACCGTGCGCACGACGGGGTTTGACCCCGCCGCTGCCTCAGGTGGCAGCGCAGCGATTGAGATCATCAGCCCCGCCAATGCTGGCACGCAAAGCCAGTTTATGGGCAGTGAAATCGCCAAGAACGACCGTCCCGAACTCACCGCTGCCAAGGTCATCGTGTCGGGTGGCCGAGCCTTGGGTAGCTCGGAAAAATTCGCCGAGGTCATCACGCCCTTGGCCGACAAACTCGGTGCCGCCATGGGCGCCAGCCGCGCGGCCGTTGACGCGGGTTATGCACCCAACGATTGGCAAGTGGGACAAACCGGCAAGATCGTGGCGCCTCAGCTCTACATCGCTTGTGGCATCAGCGGCGCTATTCAACATTTGGCAGGCATGAAGGACAGCAAGGTCATTGTGGCCATCAACAAAGACCCTGAAGCGCCTATTTTCAGCGTGGCCGATTACGGCTTGGAGGCCGATTTGTTCTTGGCTGTCCCCGAACTGGTGGCAGCACTGTGAGCTACACCGCCCCCATCAAAGACATGCTCTTCAATATGCAGCACTTGGCTGCTTTGGATGAGATCGCCAAGATCCCCGGCTTTGAAGACGCAGGCATGGAAACCGCCCAAGCGGTTCTGGAAGAATGCGCTCGCTTCAACCAAGACGTGTTGGCGCCGCTGAACTGGGAGGGCGACAAACACCCCTCGTTTTGGAAAGACGGCGTGGTCACCACCACCACCGGCTTCAAGCAGGCTTACCAGCAATACGCTGAAGGCGGCTGGCAAGGTCTGCAACACCCCACCGACATGGGCGGGCAGGGCTTGCCCAAAACCATTGGCGCGGCTTGTGGCGAAATTTTGAATTCCGCCAACATGAGTTTCGCCCTGTGCCCCTTGCTGACCGACGGTGCGATCGAAGCCTTGCTCACCGCAGGCAGTGATGAACTGAAAGCCACTTACCTGCACAAACTGGTCAGCGGCGAATGGACCGGCACCATGAACCTGACCGAGCCGCAAGCGGGGTCAGACCTGTCGATGGTGCGCTCCCGTGCCGAGCCGCAAGCCGATGGCACTTACAAGGTGTTTGGCACCAAGATTTACATCACCTACGGTGAACACGACATGGCCGACAACATCATCCATTTGGTGTTGGCGCGGGTCACGGGTGCACCCGAGGGTGTGAAGGGCATCAGCTTGTTTGTGGTGCCCAAAGTGATGGTCAACAAAGATGGCTCCTTGGGTGCGCGCAATGATGTTCATTGCGTGAGCATCGAGCACAAATTAGGCATCAAAGCCAGCCCGACAGCGGTGCTGCAATACGGCGACAACGGCGGTGCTGTGGGCTACCTCGTCGGCCAAGAAAACCGCGGCCTAGAGTACATGTTCATCATGATGAACGCCGCCCGTTACGCGGTGGGTGTGCAAGGCATCGCGATTGCCGAGCGGGCTTACCAAAAAGCCACCCAATACGCCCGTGACCGTGTGCAAAGCCGCCCTGTGGACGGCTCCATCAAAGCCGCGGCACCCATCATTCACCACCCCGATGTGCGCCGCATGCTCATGACCATGCGCGCCTACACCGAAGGATGCCGTGCCATGGCGTCTGTGGCTGCTGCGGCCTATGACGCCGCACATCACCACCCTGACGCCGACACGCGCAAACAGAACAATGCCTTCTACGAATTTTTGGTGCCGCTGGTCAAAGGCTACAGCACCGAGATGAGCCTAGAAGTTACTTCGCTGGGTGTGCAAGTGCATGGCGGCATGGGTTTCATCGAAGAAACTGGTGCGGCGCAGTATTACCGCGACGCGAAAATTCTCACCATTTATGAAGGCACCACCGCTATCCAAGCCAACGACTTGGTGGGGCGCAAAACCTCACGCGATGGTGGTCAAACCGCCAAGGCCATCACCGCCCAAGTGCAGCAAACCGTAGTGGCTTTGCAAGACCAAGGCAGCGTCGCAGCGGTGGCAATTGCCAAACGCCTTGAAGCAGGCAGGCAAGCTTTTGATGATGTGGTTGACTTCATCGTTCAATCCGCTACCCACAACCCCAACGCTGCCTATGCGGGCAGCGTGCCCTACCTGATGCTTGCTGGCAATGTGCTGGCGGGTTGGCAGCTGGCAAGGTCGTTCTTGATCGCCCAAGAAGCCTTAAGCAAAGGCGCAGATGACAGCGCTTTCTTGCAAGCAAAAATTACCACCGCGCGGTTTTACGCAGACCACATTTTGAGCAAAGTGCCTGGTATGCGATACGGCATCGTCGATGGCGCTGACAGCATCACCGAGATGGCGTTGGACGCGTTTTAATCTTATTGAATTCAAGGAATTTCCCATGTCTAAACTCCCCGCCGCACTCGCGTCGCTTAAATTCCCCGTCATCGGTTCACCGCTGTTCATCATCAGCACCCCCAAGCTGGTGATTGCCCAGTGCATCAACGGCGTGGTGGGTTCGATGCCAGCTTTGAATGCCCGTCCTGCTTCCCAGTTGGATGAATGGTTGGCCGAAATCACCGAGGCGCTGGCCGCGCACAACAAGGCGCATCCTGACAACCCCGCCGCGCCTTATTCCATCAACCAAATCGTGCACAAAAGTAATGACCGCTTAGAGCATGACATGGCCATGTGCGTGAAGTACAAGGTGCCTGTCATCATCACCTCGCTGGGTGCCCGTGAAGAAATCAACCAAGCCGCGCACAGCTATGGCGGTGTGGTGTTGCACGACATCATCAACAACAAATTTGCCCACAAAGCGATTGAAAAAGGCGCGGATGGTTTGGTGGCTGTCGCTGCTGGCGCGGGTGGCCATGCAGGGGTGAAAAGCCCGTTTGCCTTGGTGCAAGAAATTCGCCAGTGGTTTGATGGCCCCTTGGCCCTGAGTGGCTCTATCGCCAGTGGCAGCGCCATTCTTGCCGCTTTGGCCATGGGCGCAGACTTCGCCTACATCGGCTCTGCCTTTATTGCCACCGAAGAAGCACGTGCTGCCCAAGAGTACAAACAAAGCATTGTGGACAGCAACTCAGACGACATCGTTTACAGCAACTTGTTCACAGGTGTGCATGGCAACTACTTGGCACCTTCCATCCGCAACGCGGGTATGGACCCCGAGCACCTGCCCGAGAGCGACCCCAGCAAGATGGACTTTGGTGGCGATAAGTCCAAAGCGTGGAAAGACATTTGGGGCTGCGGTCAGGGCATTGGTTCTGTCAACAAGATTCAAAGCACTGCGGCATTTATTGACCAACTCAAGGCCGAATACGCGACAGCTAAAGCCCGTTTACTTGCTTAAACTTCATTGCGAGCGTAGCGAAGCAATCAGCCGAAGTGGCAAATGTAGTGGTAAGCCTCTGCCACCTTGATGTTAAACGACGAGTTGGCTGGCACTGAAAACTGCGTGCCAGGCTCTGAGGTTTTCCACTCGTTGCTGCCGGCGACTTTGTATTCGCAAGAACCTGCCACGCATTCCATGATTTCAGCGGCGGCGGCGTGGAAGGTGAGGGTGGCGGCCAGCATCACACCCACGGATTTTTTCTCGCCATTGGCAAGTGTCACCGTGTGGCTGACGCACTTGCCATCGAAAAACACATTGGCTTTGGTGGCGACGCTTGCGCCTTGGAGTTGTTCGGTCACCATGGTCAGGCTTTCTTTTTGGATGTGGTTTTAACGGCCTTGGCTGCACGCTCGTTTTTCAGGTTGGCAGCGATGCGAAGACGCAAAGCATTGAGCTTGATGAAGCCTCCTGCGTCGGCTTGGTTGTAAGCGCCACCGTCGTCGTCAAAAGTGGCGATGCGGGTGTCAAACAAGCTGTCGGTTTTGCTTTCGCGGCCCACGCACATGATGGTGCCTTTGTAGAGCTTCAAGCGCACCTTGCCGTTGGCGGTGGCTTGCGAGGCATCAATCAAACCTTGCAGCAACACACGCTCGGGGCTGAACCAATAACCGTTATAAACCAGGCGGGCATAACGCGGCATCAGGTCTTCTTTCAAAGACAAGACTTCACGGTCCAAGGTGATGGACTCGATGGCGCGGTGACCCGACAACAGGATGGTGCCGCCTGGAGTTTCATAGCAACCACGGCTCTTCATGCCCACATAGCGGTTTTCCACTTTGTCCAAGCGGCCGATGCCGTGCTTGCCACCCAAGGTATTCAAGTGGGTCAGCACCTTGGCGGGGCTCATGCGCACACCGTCAATCGCCACCACGTCGCCGAGTTTGTAGGTCAACTCAATCACTTGTGGTTTGTTCGGCGCTTTTTCGGGGCTGACGGTCAAGCGCCACATGCTGTCGTCGGGTGCGTAATTGGGGTCTTCCAAAATGCCGCCTTCATAGCTGATGTGCAGCAGGTTGGCGTCCATGGAGTAGGGCGCTGGGCCTTTGCGCTTGGCACCGTCCACGGGAATGCCGTGTTGGTCGGCGTAGCGCATGAGCTTTTCACGCGAGAGCAAATCCCATTCACGCCAAGGCGCAATGATCTTCACATTGGGCATCAAGGCATAAGCACCCAACTCGAAGCGAACTTGGTCATTGCCCTTGCCGGTCGCGCCATGGCTGATGGCGTCGGCCTTGGTTTTGCGGGCAATTTCCACCAAACGCTTGGCGATCAGGGGGCGGGCGATGGAGGTGCCCAGCAGGTATTCACCTTCATATAGCGCATTGGCGCGGAACATGGGGAACACAAAGTCACGCACAAACTCTTCGCGCAGGTCTTCGATGAAGATGTTGCTGGGCTTGATGCCCATCTTGATGGCCTTGGCGCGGGCGGGTTCAATTTCTTCACCTTGGCCGATGTCGGCGGTGAAGGTGACCACCTCGCAGTGGTATTCGTCTTGCAGCCATTTCAAGATGATGGAGGTGTCCAAACCGCCGGAGTAGGCGAGAACAACTCGTTGAGGGGAAATGGATTTGCTGGGGGAAGGCCGTTTGGTGGGCATGATGTCTGTTGTGTGAAAGCAAAGCCGCGATTCTAGGACACCGCAAAAAAAAACCGCCTTGGAAGGCGGTTGGCAAGATTGCAAATAGCTTAAAAACTTTGCGGTGCTGACCCAATGGGGGGGATGGCGTTTTGCGCGGGGTAGGGGACGCTGGGTGGGGCAGACTGGGTGGAAGAAATCATGGGAGTGACTTGCAAGCGCACGGTGGGGCCGGGGTCTTGGGGCATTTGCACGTTGTATTGCTTGCCATTGAACTCATAGACCACGTTGTAGGCGACGGTCCGGTTTTCGTAAAAGTTTTGGGTGTTACAGGTTTGCACATTGCGAACTTCGGCAGGGGCTGAGCCTTCAATTTTATCGCCAAGAATAGCGCCACCAATGACACCGATGGCGGTGGCCAAGGCGTTGCCTTCCCCTTTGCCGATGGCGTTACCCACCACACCGCCGGCGATGGCGCCCATGGCAGAACCAGCGCCAGATTTGCGGGGTTGGGTCGCAACTTGTTGCTGGGTACAAACCTGACGGGGGACAGCCACTTGCTGGATGATGGGCATGGTGGAAATCACGCGTCCGACTTCCTGTGCACCGACGGCAGCGCTGAAAGTGGCTCCGCTTACTAAAACCAGGGTGATGAAACGATTCATAGGGTCTCCAAAAAATAATAATCTGCTCAGTCAACGTTTTGGTAAGCATAGCGGTTGACCATAGGGGCAATTTTAGCTTGCCAAACTTCAGAGACAATGACCGCATGAATCTTCAGGAATGGCTGTCCCATTGTGAGCGGTTACACCCGCAAAACATCGATATGGGATTGGAAAGAGTGGCCTTGGTCGCCAAGAAAATGGGCTTGCAATTTGCCTGTCCTGTTCTTACCGTGGCCGGTACCAATGGCAAAGGCTCGACCTGCGCCATGCTCGAATCCATCTTGCGCGAAGCCGGCTACCGAACGGGAATGTTCACCTCGCCGCATTTGGTGTTTTTCGAGGAGCGCTGCAAACTCAATGGGCACGCAGCGTCGTCTTCTGTTTTGACCGAGCATTTCGCCAAAGTTGAAGCCATGCGCGGCGATATCAGCTTGAGCTATTTCGAGTTCACCGCATTGGCCATCTTCAGTTGTTTGACCAGCGCCAATTTGGATGTGGTCATTTTGGAGGTAGGCTTGGGCGGCCGCTTGGACGCGGTGAATGTGATTGACACCGATTGCGCCATCATCACCAGCATCGACATCGACCATACTGAATGGCTGGGCAAAGATCGTGAAAGCATAGGCCGTGAAAAAGCCGGCATCATGCGCAGCGGCAAGCCTGTGATCGTCAGCGACCCGCATCCACCTGCCAGCGTGGCGCAATACGCCGCCAAGGTAGGCGCCATGCTTTGGCAATCGGGCAACGATTTCCATTTTTCGGGCGACCAGCAACAGTGGCGCTGGCAAGGAGCCGGACGCACTTGGGCTGGCTTGGCCTATCCGGCTTTAAGAGGCGTGAACCAGTTGGTCAATGCTGCCGGCGTGCTGGCTGCGTTACATGCCATGAAAGATCTTTTGCCTGTCAACGCACAAGCTATTCGGTTGGGATTGTCAAGGGTGGAGTGGTCTGGGCGGTTTCAAATGCTGCCAGGTCAGCCTGCGTTGGTGCTCGATGTGGCGCACAACCCCCATTCGGTGGCAGCCTTGGCGCATAACCTTGATGCCATGGGCTACTTTGCCGTCACCCGCGCGGTGATGGGAGCCATGGCGGATAAAGACCTACAAGCCATGGTGCAGCGCTTGCAGCCATTGGTGGAGCACTGGTATTTTTGTGATCTGCCTTCACCACGTGCGGCCACGGCCAAGCAACTGCAATCTCTTTGGCAAGCTTGTGCGCCGCGCCAAGGCCAATCTGCCCAAATCTTTGCTGACCCTGTTGCCGCCTTAGGCCAGGTCATAGTCGACGCGAACCCCACTGATAGAATTCTGATTTTTGGTTCTTTCCTGACCGTTGGCGGTGTTTTACAGCACGGCATAGCGGGCCGCCTTTCTGCCCAAAGCCCACCTGACTGACATGGCATTTTTCAAGTCCCGTTCCCCCGGTAATGCTTCGGCAGATGATAAAAACGCCGACAGCCTCGTTGCTCAAAGTCTAGACACCTTGCGACGCCAAGCGCGTCACCGCTTGATTGGCGCGACTGTCTTGGTGTTGCTTGCCGTCATTGGTTTTCCTTTGGTGTTCGATACCAAGCCCAGAGAAGTCGCTGCCGACATCCGCATCGATATGCCTGACAAAGATGCTGTGCGCTCCTCGCAAGCACCCACGCCGCCTCCTTCTGTTGTGCCCACACCAGCACCAGTGCCTGATGCAGAAGTACCCACTGAAAAAAAAGCCGCTGAAGTGGTACCCAAGGCCGTTGTTCCTCCCTCTGTGATGCCTGAAAAAGTTCAACAGGCTATGGCCAAAGAGGAAGAAGTTCCCACTAATGACCCTAACATTGAAAAGTCTGCCGATTCGGCGCCCAGGTTTATCGTGCAAGTGGGTGCATTTGCTGAAGAAAAAAAGTCCAATGAAGTGCGGAGCAAACTTGAAAAAGCGGGCATCAAAACCTATACCCACATTGCCCAAACCAAAGAGGGCAAGCGCATACGTGTGCGTGTAGGCCCTTTTGCAACCAAAGAAGAGGCGCAAAAAACTGCCGACAAAATCAAGTCTTTGCAACTCAGTGCCTCGGTGCTGACCATCTGAAGCGATGAACAGCCTCGACTTGGTGTTGTTGGCCTTGACCGCCTTGTCTATTGGTTTAGGTTTGTGGCGCGGTGTGATCCGTGAGTCTTTTGCGGTGCTGGCTTGGCTCGCTGGTTTTCCGCTTGCCAGCCATTTCGCGCCTGATGTCCGGCGTTTGTTCGATTTAACCGACACCTCCCCAGCGCTGGCCTATATGATTTCTTGGATTTTGGTTTTTATGGCGGTTTGGCTTGTTTGCCAAGGGGTTGCCATACTGCTAAGCAGTGCTTTGTCAATGGTGGGTTTGGGCATAGTTAACCGTCTATTGGGCGCGGCGTTTGGGCTGACCCGTGCCGCTTTGAGTCTGTTGGTGTTGAGCATTGTTGTCGGACTAACCCCTGCTGTGCGTCACTCCTTGTGGCAAAGCTCCTGGGTGGCTCAACTCGCTCACCAAGGCGTATTGTTTTTCAAACCCTTTTTACCTGCTCCTTTGGAAGGTTGGGTGTTCTGATGTGCGGCATTGTGGGTGTGGTCAGTCAGACAGCGGTGAATCAACTCATTTACGACGCCTTGCTGTTGTTGCAGCACCGTGGGCAAGACGCGGCGGGCATTGTCACGCAACTTGAGCAAAAGTTCTTCATGCACAAAGCCAAAGGCATGGTGCGCGACGTGTTTCGCACACGCAATATGCGGGCCTTGCCAGGCAATATCGGTTTGGGACAAGTGCGTTACCCCACCGCAGGCAATGCTTACAGCGAAGAAGAAGCGCAGCCGTTTTACGTGAATGCCCCTTTCGGTTTGGTCTTGGTACACAACGGCAACTTAACCAATGCCCAAGCCTTGAAGGAAGAGTTGTTTTCAACAGATCACCGTCATATCAACACCGAGAGCGACTCTGAGGTCTTGCTCAATGTCTTGGCCCACGAGTTGGAAAAAACCACCCGTGGCGTGGTACTGACGCCTGCCGATGTGTTCGCGGCCGTCCAAGGGGTGCACAAGCGTGTGAAGGGCTCCTATGCAGTGGTGGCACTCATTGCGGGTCACGGCTTGTTGGCTTTTCGCGATCCTTTTGGTATTCGCCCCTTGTGCATTGGCAAGGGGGGTGATGGCACATGGATGGTGGGCAGCGAGTCGGTGGCTTTGGAAGGTACTGGTAACCATTTCGAGCGAGATGTTGTTCCTGGGGAAGCTGTTTACATTGATTTAAAAGGCCAGCTCCACGCGCAGCAATGTGCTGCCAACCCACAGCTCATGCCGTGCATTTTTGAGTTTGTTTATTTGGCCCGCCCAGACTCCACCATGGACGGTATGTCGGTCTACCAAGCGCGGCTCAATTTGGGTGAAACCTTGGCCAAGCGGGTGGTTTCGACCTTGCCACCCTCTGAAATTGATGTGGTGATTCCCATTCCCGAATCGAGTCGACCCAGTGCCACCCAACTGGCGCATTTGCTGGGCAAGCCTTACCGCGAAGGTTTTGTGAAGAACCGCTATGTGGGCCGCACCTTCATCATGCCTGGGCAAGCGGTTCGCAAGCGCTCGGTGCGTCAAAAATTGAACGTCATCGTCAGTGAGTTCAAGGGTCGCAATGTGTTGTTGGTAGATGACTCTATCGTGCGCGGTACTACCAGCAAAGAGATTGTGCAAATGGCCAGAGACGCTGGTGCCAACAAGGTGTATTTGGCCAGTGCTGCACCGCCTGTACGCTTTCCCAATGTGTACGGCATCGACATGCCCACGCCCGAAGAGCTGGTGGCGCACGAGCGAAGCGTGGAAGAGATTCGACAACTCATCGGCTGTGATGCGCTGATTTACCAAGAGGTGAATGCCATGCGAGAGGCAGTTTCTCGAGCGGCTTTGGCGGGCTCGCCTGAGGTCAAGGGTTTTGATGCTTCATGTTTTGATGGGGTTTACATTACCGGCGACATCACCGCGGCGGACATTGCCAGATTGAACCAACAACGTGTGAATACCGAAGAAGATGGCGAAGACAACTCACGCTTGGCTTTGCCCAATGCCAATTCATAATTACCCATGACCGAACGCGCCTTACCCCCCCATTTGCATCTTGACACCTTGGCGGTCAGGACTGCCGTCGATAAATCACAGTTCGGCGAAAACTCCGAAGCGCTGTACCTGTCCTCTAGCTTTGTGCAGCCTGACAGCGAAACCGCCGCTCGCCGTTTCGCTGGCGAGGAGGATGGCTACATCTATTCTCGATTTACCAACCCGACAGTTGCCAGCATGGAAATGCGATTGGCCGCCCTCGAAGGTGCCGAGGCTTGTGTGGGCACTGCCAGTGGCATGGCGGCGGTGCTGTTGCTGTGCATGTCACTACTCAAAAGCGGCGACCATGTGGTGTGTTCGCATTCGGTGTTTGGGTCCACGCACAAGTTACTCAGCACTGAGTTTGCAAAGTTTGGCGTACAAACCACTTTTGTGTCGCAAACCGATTTGTCCGAATGGTCTAAAGCCATTCAACCCAATACCCGTTTGCTGTTTGCTGAAACGCCGACCAATCCGCTGACCGAGGTCTGTGACATCGCAGCGTTGGCGCAAATTGCGCGAAAAGCGGGCGCTGTCTTGGCTGTTGACAACTGTTTTTGCACACCCGCTTTGCAAACCCCTATCTCCTTGGGTGCAGATGTGGTGGTGCATTCCGGGACCAAATACCTTGATGGTCAGGGTAGGGTGGTGGCAGGCGCTTTGTGCGCCAGCAAAGAGATGGTGAAAGACAAATTCATCCCCGTCATGCGCAGTGCGGGCATGAGTTTGTCGCCCTTCAATGCCTGGGTGGTGTTGAAAGGTTTGGAAACTTTGTCGCTGCGAATGAAGGCGCAATCAGCGCAAGCGCTGGACTTGGCGCAGTGGCTTGAAAACCATCCTAAAGTCGCCAAGGTGTATTTCCCAGGTTTGCCCAGCCACCCTCAACATGCACTGGCCATGGCGCAGCAGTCTGGCGTGGGCGGACCGGTCTTGTCTTTCGATGTTGTCGGGGCTTCTGTGGCGCACTGCCGCGCCAATGCGTTCACCGTGATCGACAGCACACAACTGATGTCCATCACCGCCAATTTGGGCGATGTGAAAACCATCATCACCCACCCAGGCAGCACCTCGCATGGTCGCCTAAGTGAGGCCAATCGACAACTGGCTGGTATTCAGCAAAGTTTAGTGCGCATCGCGGTTGGGTTGGAACATCTTGAAGATCTCAAAGCTGATGTGTCGCGTGGCTTAGACCTTATTTCAGCCTCCGCATGAGCACCCGTACCCGATTTGCACCGTCGCCCACGGGCTTTATTCACTTGGGCAATATCCGTTCTGCGCTTTACCCTTGGGCGTTCGCGAGAGCCACAGGCGGCAAGTTCATCTTGCGTATTGAAGACACCGATTTAGAGCGCTCCTCCCAAGAGGCGGTAGACGTGATTTTGCAGGGCATGGCTTGGTTGGTTTTGGACCATGACGAAGGTCCTTTCTACCAAATGCAGCGCATGGACCGCTACAAAGAGGTGCTGGCGCAACTGGTTACTGCGGGCCATGTCTACCCTTGTTATATGAGCGTGGCTGAGTTGGACGCGCTGCGTGAGCGCCAAATGGCTGCCAAAGAAAAGCCGCGCTACGACGGTACATGGCGACCGGAAGAAGGAAAGACTTTACCCGCTGTTCCTGAAGGGGTGAAACCCGTGTTGCGCTTCAAAACGCCTTCGCTGGGCGTGGTGTCGTGGGAGGACAAGGTCAAAGGTTTGATTGAGATTAGCAACACCGAACTCGACGACTTGGTTATCGCAAGACCGGATGGCACGCCCACCTACAACTTCTGCGTAGTGGTGGACGATATCGACATGGCCATCACGCATGTGATTCGTGGCGACGACCATGTCAACAACACGCCGCGACAGATCCACATCTTTCGCGCCTTAGGAAATGAACCACCGGTGTACGCCCACCTCCCCACCGTGCTCAACGAGCAAGGCGAAAAACTGAGTAAACGTTCCGGTGCCAAGCCGGTAACGCAGTTTCGCGACGAGGGCTTTTTGCCCGAGGCCATGGTGAACTATCTGGCGCGATTAGGCTGGAGCCATGGCGACGATGAAATTTTCAGCAAGGCGCAATTTGTTGAATGGTTCAACCTTGACCACTTGGGCAAAAGTGCCGCGCAGTTTGACGAGGCCAAGCTGCGTTGGGTGAATGCGCAACACCTGAAGGCCATGGCTGACGATGCCTTGGCGGCTTTGGTGCAAGTGCAGTTGGGGCTCAAAGGTATTCATACGGATGAGCGTCTACCGTCTATTTGCGGCTTGTTCAAAGACCGTTGTGACACCACCGTGGCGCTGGCGAACTGGGCCACGGCGTTTTATTCCGACGTACACCCTAACGCTGAAGACTTTGGCAAGCACGTCACCGAAGAAATTAAACCTGCGATTGAATTGCTGGCGAACAAGTTAAGCGCTGTCAGCGAGTGGAGCGTAGCCGCCATCAGTGCGGCTATTAAAGAGGTACTTGCAGAAAAGGGTCTGAAGATGCCGCAACTGGCCATGCCTGTACGTGTCTTGGTGATGGGCACACCACAAACACCCTCTGTCGATGCTGTGTTGCAGTTGTGCGGCCTGCAAAAAGTTTTGCTGCGTCTCAAAGCCGCATAAAAAAGTTGGTTATACTATTTGGCTCGACACCCAATGGGGGTATAGCTCAGCTGGGAGAGCGCTTGCATGGCATGCAAGAGGTCAGCGGTTCGATCCCGCTTACCTCCACCAAACAAGGCGTCGAGTTGGTTAGTCCACAAGGTTTTGACCCTATCGTCTAGAGGCCTAGGACATCACCCTTTCACGGTGAGTACCGGGGTTCGAATCCCCGTAGGGTCGCCAAGTTTGTAGCACTTGGTTTTAGCTCACGCTGAAACGAAGCTATCTACCAGGAGTGGTAGTTCAGTTGGTTAGAATACCGGCCTGTCACGCCGGGGGTCGCGGGTTCGAGTCCCGTCCACTCCGCCAGAAGTCTCGTAGAAACGTCCCTCACGGGGCGTTTTTCTTTTCTACCCACCAATTCACCCACCATCGATTTTGTAGCTATCTCTTGGGTTAGTTAGTTCGGCATCGTTTGTGTTTTGCCGCGAGTTGTCTGCGGTAGTTGTCCACTGCCGCCTGTTTGACATGGCCGAAGCCGCGTATTTGTTGCGCCAGCGAAAACAGCTTGACCAAGCTCGTGTGATTTTCTGTATTCAGTGACGGCAGCAAACCAAACACCAGTTCGCGGTACTCTGTCACCAGCTGACGCTCCATTTGCCGCTCGACGGTCAGGCCGAAAGGATCGAAACGCGTGCCGCGCAAAAATTTCAATTTCGCCAGCAAAGACATGGCAGACAAAACCCAGGCACCGTATCCGGATTTCTGAGGCACACCGTGTGCGTCTTTTTTAGCGAACAAAGGCGGCGCTAAATGCAAGCGCAATTGCAGCGCGCCGTCAAATTGTTGTTTGAGCTCCGCCTGAAATTCACCATTGGTATACAACCTGGCCACTTCGTATTCATCTTTGTAGGCCATCAGTATGAATAAGGAAACCGCCACTGCTTGAGTCAGAGACTTACTCTTACCCAGACCTGCCTCGGCCTGGCGCACTTGCAGAACCAGCGCAGTGTACTGGTCTGCATAAGCCGGGTTCTGGTAGGCCCTCAGATAAGTAGCACGGTAGTTGACCACTTCATCCAATGATTCCCTGGGTTCGAAAAGCAAAGGTTTGGCCGGGGTCACAAAAGCTTCAACCCGTTTGGGGTCAGCTGCCGTGCGACGGCCCCACATGAAAGCCTTGGCATTGGCGGCGACCGCTACGCCGTTGAGTTCTATGGCGCGCAGCAACGCTTGCGCTGACAAGGGCAACAAACCCTTTTGCCAGGAAAAGCCGAGCATGAACAAATTGGTGGCCATGGCGTCGCCGCACAACGCCGTTGCCAAGCGTGTCGCGTCCACGTAATCGATGTTGTCTGCAACCGCTTGCTTGAGCAAAGTCTGTATATCGTCTGCCGGAAATTGCCAGTCGGGCTGTCGCGTGAATTGACCGGTGGCTTGCTGG